>JAJXUI010000005.1 GCA_021782995.1 Pseudomonadota bacterium
TGAGTCGCCAAAACAGTTGATGGAGCTGACCGCTGCGATTCATGCACTGCGCACACCGCCATTGCTGATTGCGGTGGACCACGAGGGCGGTCGGGTGCAGCGTTTCCGTGAAGGTTTCACACGGATTCCGGCGATGCGCGAGCTGGGCAAGATATGGGATGCGCATCCCAAGCGGGCAAGAAATCTGGCTGAGCATGCCGGATTTGTGCTGGCGTCGGAACTGCGCGCTTGCGGAATTGATTTCAGTTTTACGCCGGTGCTGGATGTGGATTACGGATCAAGCTCGGTGATCGGCGACCGAGCTTTTCATGGCGAGCCACAGGCAATTGCCGAACTGGCCCACAGTTTATTAATGGGCATGAAGCAGGCCGGGATGCATACCGTGGGCAAGCATTTCCCCGGTCATGGATACGTGCAGGCCGATTCGCATGTGGATATTCCGGTGGATGAGCGCAGTTATACGGATATCGAATTGTGCGATCTGATCCCTTTCCGGCAGATGGTGCATTTCGGACTGACTGCCGTAATGCCGGCACATGTGATTTATCCGAAAGTGGATGACAAGCCCGCGGGTTTTTCAAAGCGGTGGCTGAAAGACATCTTGCGCGGCGAGCTGGGCTTCGATGGGGTGATCTTCAGTGATGACCTCAGTATGGAAGGGGCAACAGTGGCGGGGGGGATCGTGCAACGGGCTGAGGCGGCTTTGCATGCGGGATGCGACATGGTGCTGGTGTGCAATCGCCCGGACCTGGCCGATGCACTGCTGTCAGGCCTGAAATTCGAGATGCCGGCAACCAGTAAGGCGCGGCTGGCCCATATGCGAGGCCGGCCACATCCGTCCTCCCTGGTTCAGCTGCATGAACATGCTGATTACATGCACGCCTTGCACAGTGTGGCGCAGATCGGCCAGGGCACGGCAGACTTGCCCTTGGCCTGAGTTGAGTGCCGGCATGATGACCAGGGCTTTGACGTTAAAGGAAGCAGGTTGGCTTTGTGCCTTTGCCATTCTGTGTCCGGCTTGAGATAATGGACGGGTATTTTCCTTGATCCCCCTACGGTTCCCATATGAGTGACTTGCAGATCAGCTTGCTAGGCATCGGCGTTGCCGTGATCGTGGCGGTCTATTTATACAATCTGTGGCTGGAACGCCAGTACAAGCGCCATTATGGAGACGCGTTCAGGCGGCGCGAGGACGCGCTGTATCACGGCACGCAATCTGCTCATTTTGAAACGCTGACTGAAGTGGTGGAGACCGCCAAGCCCGCACCTGCAGAAAAGGTGCGTGGCAATGTCGCCAATGAGGCATGTGAGCTGCTGGATGAGGCAACCGATTTCATTGTGGAAATTTATCCTATTGGACTGGTGGGAGCGGATGCCTTGCAGCCCTTGTGGCAGCGCCGCTTTGATTTCGGCAAGAATGTGAATGCTTGCGGGCTGCTGGCCGAGAGTGGCTCATGGGAGAAAGTCATCGCCGAAAGCCATGTGACATACAGTGCATTCCGTATGGGATTGCAGCTGTCCAACCGTTCAGGTGCGGTGAATCTGGCGCGGTTGAGCGATTTCAGTGATCTTGCGCGCGAGATAGGTGCGCAGCTGCAGGCTGATTTCACCATCCCGGATGCAGAAGAGGCTGCCGCCCGCGCGATCGAGCTGGATGCGTTTTGTGCAGAGCTGGACCAGATGATCGGGCTTAACCTGTTGCCGAATGGCGAGATCACGCTGGGTGCGAATGAGGTGGCCGAGGTCATGCAGGCTGCAGGAATGAAGCTGCAGGCGGATGGGGCTTTCCATTTGCCGGATGCGCAAGGCCATACCATTTTCAGTGTATGCAATGTGGAAAACAACCCGTTCCAGCACCATACTTTCAATCATATGCGTGTGAAAGGCCTGACCCTGTTGCTGGATGTGCCGCGCGTGGAACATCCGGTACGCCGCTTTGATGAAATGGTGACCTTTGCCAATATGCTGGGCAAGGAGCTGGGTGCGACTGTAGTCGACGACCACAAGGCTATTTTGAAGGAATCCGGTCTTGCACAAATCCGTGAGCAGATCGAGTTGATCGAAACGCGCATGCAGGCCGCGAATATCGAGCCGGGGTCTGCGCAGGCACGACGCCTGTTCTCATGATGAATCCAGTCCTTCCGGCCTTGCGCAACTATGCTCAAAGATTCGTTTTTACCACTGGGCGAGATGAATAACAAAGATCGCGCAGCTGAACTGCGTAAACAGATTGAGTTTCATAACATCCAGTATTATCAACTGGATAGCCCTGTTATTCCGGATGCGGAATATGATAAATTATTCAGGGAGTTACAGAACCTGGAGGCGGTGCATCCAGAGCTGCAGGCGCCGGATTCGCCCACCCAGCGGGTAGGCGGCAAGGTGCTGGAAGGCTTTTCACCTGTGCGTCATGCCGTGCCTATGCTCTCCATCCGCACGGAAACGGATATTGAAGCTTCCGGTGCTTACAATTTTGATACGCGCGTGAAGAATGCGCTGGGCAGCACTGCCGAAATTGAATATGCCTGCGAACTGAAGTTTGATGGCCTGGCGATCAATCTCAGATACGAGAAAGGCGTCCTGGTTCAGGCTGCCACGCGCGGCGATGGCGAAACCGGCGAAGACGTCACGCAGAACATCCGCACCATCCATGTCATTCCGTTGCATCTGAAGGATTGCCATGCCGAGATACTGGAAGTGCGCGGCGAGGTCTACATGTCGCGCAAGGATTTCAATCAATATAACGACAAGCAGCGAGCCGCAGGGCTGCCGACGCTGGTAAACCCGCGCAATGGCGCGGCAGGCAGCATCCGCCAGCTTGACCCGGCATTGGCGGCAAAGCGCCCATTGTCATTTTTTGCCTATGGCCTGGGCGAGGTGAAAGGCTGGACCTTGCCTGCCACGCATGGCGGCATCCTTGATGCGCTGGAAGCGTTTGGCCTGCCGGTGTGCAAGGACCGCGCAGTGGTAAAGGGTGCTGCAGCACTCGCCGGGTTTCATCAGAAAATTGCCGAGATGCGTGACAGCCTGCCGTTTGATATCGATGGCGTGGTGTACAAGGTGAACAGCCTGACTCTGCAACAGGAATTGGGATTTGTGTCGCGCGAGCCGCGCTGGGCGGTGGCGCACAAGTTTCCGGCGGAAGAACAGCTCACCATCGTGCGCAATATTGAAATCCAGGTGGGGCGTACCGGCAAGCTGACGCCGGTGGCCAAGCTGGAGCCGGTGTTTGTCGGCGGCACTACGGTTTCCAATGCCACGCTGCATAACGAAGATGAAATTCGGCGCAAGGATGTGCATATCGGTGACACGGTGATCGTGCGCCGTGCCGGTGATGTGATCCCTGAAGTGGTAGGTGTAATGCCTGAGCGCAGGCCGCAAGATGCGCGGGCATTCGCGATGCCGAAAACCTGCCCGGTATGCGGCAGCCATGTGGTGCGCGAAGAGGGCGAGGCCGATGCGCGCTGCACAGGCGGATTATTCTGTGACGCACAGCGCAAGCAGGCCATCTTGCATTTTGCCGGGCGTCGTGCCATGGATATCGAAGGGCTGGGCGACAAGCTGGTGGAACAGCTGGTGGATGAAGGTTTGATTCACTCGCTGCCGGATCTGTATAAGCTCGATGTGGCCACCCTTGCACAGCTGGAGCGCATGGCGGAAAAGAGCGCGCAGAACATTGTGGATGCGCTGGAAAAAAGCAAATCCACCACACTGAACCGTTTTCTGTTTGCGTTGAGTATCCGCCATGTGGGTGAAAGCACGGCGAAGGATCTGGCGCGGCATTTCGGTACGCTGGAGGCCATCATGCAGGCAAATGTTGACCGATTGCTGCAGGTGCCGGATGTCGGGCCGGTGGTGGCGCAGAGCCTGGCCGATTTTTTCAGCGAAGCGCACAACATCGAGGTGGTGCAGGCCTTGCGTGACACAGGCATACATTGGCCGGATCAGGCGGGAGCAGGTGCAAATGCACAAGCGCTTGCGGGGCAGACCTTTGTACTGACCGGCACGCTCACCAGCATGGGGCGCGATGAGGCCAAGGCAAAACTGGAAGCATTGGGTGCAAAAGTGGCTGGCAGCGTATCCAGGAAAACCCATTTTGTGGTGGCGGGCGTTGAGGCGGGCAGCAAGCTGGAAAAGGCACAGGAACTGGGGGTGCCGGTGCTGGATGAGCAAAAATTCATTGAGTTGCTGCAGCAATTTCAATCATTGTGAATTTGATTTCAAACCCGGTTGGGGTGACATGGTGCCACCTTGGTTCAGTTGTTTTTTCATGCGCTAACTGCTGAAATATATAGTTGTTACATTGCGCAGGATGGCTCATCCTGAATTGATGGTCAGCATGAACAATTCATATTTTATTCAGCAATATAAATAAATACAGGGAGTAAAGCAGGAATGAAAAAGATCACGAAGGCAGTATTTCCAGTCGCCGGTCTCGGCAGCAGATTCTTGCCAGCGACCAAGGCCACCGCGAAGGAAATGCTGCCGGTGGTGGACAAGCCCCTGATCCAGTATGCGGTGGAAGAGGCGGTGGCTGCCGGCATCACCGATATGGTGTTTATCACCGGTCGCCACAAACGTGCGATTGAGGACCACTTTGATAAAGCCTATGAGCTCGAAGCCACGCTTGAAGCAGCAAACAAGACAGAGTTGCTGCGCATCGTGCAGGAAGTGGTGCCCAAGCATGTGAACTGCATCTATATCCGCCAGGCAGAGCCGCTGGGACTGGGGCATGCGGTACTTTGCGCACAGCCGATCGTGCAGGATGAACCGTTTGCGGTAATTCTTGCGGATGACCTGATGGAGGGCAATATCCCCATCATGATGCAGATGGTGGAAGTTTTTAATCAGCATCATTGCTCCGTGCTTGCGGTGCAGGAAGTGCCGCGCGAGCATACCAAGTCTTACGGTATTGTCAGTGCCAGCAATATGGCGCCGAATATTGAAAAAATTCATGGGATTGTGGAAAAACCCAAGCCTGAAGACGCGCCTTCCAACCTGGCTGTGGTGGGGCGTTATATTTTGACCCCGCGCATTTTCCATCATTTGCAGCAGATCAATCCCGGTGCCGGCGGGGAAATCCAGCTGACCGACGGCATTGCCGCATTGATGCAGTATGAAAGTTTGCTGGCTTACCGGTATGATGGTGTCCGTTACGATTGCGGCTCAAAGCTGGGTTACCTCAAGGCGCAGGTCATGTACGGCCTGAAGCACAAGGAGCTCAGCGCCGATTTTGCGGAATTCCTCAAATCCCTTTAATGCTGAAACAGACCGAAGCCAGACAGATCCTTCACAATTCCGAAGTCCTGTTTACCGCAGACCAGGTACAGGCTGCGCTACGCAAACTGGCTTCATCGATCTGTGCCGAATTATCCGACCAGCACCCGCTGGTGCTGTCCGTGATGGGTGGTGCAGTGGTGTTTACCGGCCAATTGCTGCCGCTGCTGGATTTTCCCCTTGATTTCGATTATGTCCATGTTTCCCGCTATGGCAACAACAAGCAGGGCGGCGAGATGCGCTGGAAAGTGGCACCGCATGAAAACGTGCGCGGCCGCGTGGTGCTGGTGGTGGATGACATTCTCGATGAAGGCGAAACGCTCAATGCCATCCGCAATCGCGTGATGGAACTGGGGGCGGTAAAATTCTGCAGTGCAATTTTTGCAGACAAGAAAAACGGCTTGAACAAGCCGATCAGGGCAGATTTTGTCGGGCTGGAAGTGCCCGACCGTTTTGTGTTTGGCTATGGAATGGATGTGCACGGCGCGTGGCGCAACCTGCCCGCGATTTATGCGATGAAGGAAGAGTGATGCTTGCAATTATTGGCGGTACCGGGTTAACCCAACTCAGCAATCTGGAAATTACACACCGGCAGGTGATGCGCACACCGTATGGCGAGCCATCGGGTGCGCTCACCTTTGGCCTGATCAACCAGCACGAGGTGATTTTCATCGCGCGACATGGCTATGGCCACACTTTGCCGCCACACCTGGTGAATTACCGTGCGAACATGTGGGCGTTGAAAGAACAGGGAGCGAAGCGAATAGTATCGATCGCATCGGTGGGTGGCATACGTGACGATCTGGTGCCGGGTACGCTGGTGGTACCGAGCCAGATCGTGGATTACACCCATGGTCGCGCCAGTACTTATTTTGATGCGCGTGACCAGGCAGTGACGCATATCGATTTCACCCACCCCTATTCGGCAGCGCTGCGCAGCAGCTTGCTCAAGGCAGGCCGGCTTGCCGGTGAAAACCTGGTGGATGGTGGCGTGTACGCGGCCACGCAAGGGCCCCGCCTGGAGACCGCAGCGGAAATCAACCGTTATGAGGGTGATGGCGCAGACATGGTCGGCATGACCGGCATGCCGGAAGCCGCGCTGGCGCGGGAGCTGGGGCTCAGCTATGCCGCTATCGCGGTGGTGGTGAATCATGCGGCCGGTCGCGGTGAAAGCAGTGACGGCATCAACCTGGAAAAGATCAGCGCAGTTGCACAGCCGGCGCTGGCGCGGGTCAGGAACATTATCGAACGACTGGTGGAAAACGATGGCGAGTAGGGAAGTATTGCGCATGGGCGATTCACGCTTGCTGCGTATTGCCGAAGAGGTCACGGAATTCAATACGCCTGAATTGCATGCCTTGCTTCAGGACATGCGCGATACCATGCATGCGATGAATGGTGTGGGACTGGCGGCACCGCAGATAGGCGTAAACCTGCGCGTGGTCATCTTTGAAGTCAGTGCAAACCCTCGCTATCCCGAAGCCGAAGCCGTGCCGCAAACCGTGCTGATCAATCCCAAGCTCACCTTCCTCAAGGGCAGGAAGGAAGAAGACTGGGAAGGCTGCCTGAGCGTGCCCGGCATGCGTGGCATGGTGCCTCGCTATGTCAACCTGCGCTATACCGGCTTCAATGAACTGGGTGAAAAGATCGACCGTACCGTCAGCAATTTCCACGCGCGCGTGGTGCAACATGAGTGCGATCACCTTGACGGCATCCTCTATCCGATGCGCATCACCAATATGCGCAAATTCGGATACACCGACATCTTGTTTCCCGGACAGGATGTCGGTGACGACTGATGTCTCTGCCTGACCTTTTCAGAAGTAGCGTCATCCGAAATCTGGTCATTTCCATCCTGGCCTTGCAGCTGGTCATGCTGGTGGGTACGTTGGGCTATCATGCGCTGGGAGATGGCCGGTATACATGGGTCGATTGCTATTACATGACTTTCATCACGATCTCCACGATCGGCTTTAACGAAGTGGTGGATGTCAGTCATTACGAGTATGGCAAACTCTTTACGGTTTTTATCGGGATTGCCGGTATCGGCATGATGGGGTATGTGCTTTCCACTTTCACGGCATTTGTGCTGGAAAGTGATCTGAATATGGAATGGCGGGGGGCGAGAATGCGCAGCAGGATAGCAAGGATGCAAGGGCATTTCATCGTGTGCGGGGTAGGCAGGGTGGGCAGCAATGTAGTCAACGAACTGGTGGCAACGCACCGCACATGCGTGATGATAGATGAAAACATCCAGCACATCGAAAGCTGCCTGGAAAAGCACCCGGAACTGGGATGGTTGCATGGTGATGCAACCGACAATGATGTCCTGATCGCTGCAGGAGTCAAAGCTGCAAAAGGACTGTTTGCCGTGGCGCAGGATGACAGCCAGAACCTGGTGATCAGTCTCAGCGCGAAGCAGCTTAATCCGAACCTGCGTGTGGTGGCACGCTGTCATGAAGTGAAGAATGTGGAAAAGACGTTGCGTGCCGGAGCGGATGAAATCGTGTCGCCGGATTATTCAGGTGCACAGCGCCTGGTATCGGCCATGGTGCGTCCGCAGGTACTCGGGTTCCTGGATGAAATGCACAAATCCTCTGAAGGTTTGCGCATGGAGGAAATGACGGTGCCGGATAATTTGTTTGGCAAAACGTTGAGTAACATCAATCGCAAATCGAATGAATTTACCGTGCTGGCAGTTGGCCACAACGGCAAGAACTGGACTTTCAATCCACAATCCGGATATGTGCTGAATCCGGGTGACATCCTGATGGTGCTGACGACGCCGCAAGGCCGAGCCAGTCTGGAACAAGGCCTGCAATCCACCGCTTGATAATTGTTTTACTATGGTCCGGACAGCAGTAATGCGTGCTGCATGATTCTGCATGACCTGCTGATGACGGAAATGATTCCGGATTTAACTCAGTGTCCGTAAGAGGGATGAACCTTCAGACATGCTTCCACTGTATTGGCATCGACTGCTGGCAATGGAATCCTGGATGCACTGCCCTTTTTCTGCATGATGGGTTGCACACAGTCATGCCATAAACCTTCGCCATCCTTCCCTCCCTGCTTGAATCCTGAAGATTTGCACGCTGCAACTATCGAGTTGCAGGGGTCGTTTGCATCTGCAGCGGCTGATACATTCTGAGCCATCAATGTAAGTGAGAATGCCGACAGGAGCAGCAAGAAAGCATTTGTGAAAATATTTTGCCGATTTGATTTCAAGCTGGACTCCATTTTGTCATGAGGGGGTATGGTTTGAATGCTGCAGATAGTACATATGGAATGTGGTGAAATTATTTTGATTCTGATACAAATCGCATGTCGAAAATGGAATGGTCTGGATTTGCAGGAAAATATTATAATATATTGAATTTATTACAATATTTTAAATTTTGGTGGCGCGCTTTGCATATGGCGTCTGGTTGGCAAGTTCAGCGAGGACGTAAAGGAGTCTGTTGCCGGTCTTCCTTCCATCAACCAAGGCAATGGCTTCAGCATGTTGCCTTCAGGGGAAGTCAGTGTCTCTGACCTTGCCGGCAATCATCCGGCACGTGGGGCTTGCTGCAAAACTGGTATTAACAATAGGCTGGGCAGTTCCTGAGTTTGCATTGCCGGAAATTTCATCATTAGCTGAATAATCAGGCGCATAATATGGCTGTTTCTCAGGCGGTACGTATCTTGATTTAATATGTGTAGTCGAACTGTTATGATCGGAGAAATGTATGACGAGCGAGATTGCTGACCATTGGGGAAAAGGCGATGTTTACAGCCTGATCATTTCTGCCTTGAACAGGATGTCAAAGTCCCTGAACGACTTGACGCTCGAAGATTTGGCTCCGGTGGACCATTTTCATGCACGGGGGCTACCCGCAACGGTTGAGCTTGCAGATCGACTTCCGATCAAGCCTGGTCATCATATTCTGGACATCGGATGCGGCTTGGGTGGCCCCGCCCGCTATATGGCAAACCGATTCCGCTGCAAGGTAAGCGGCCTCGATATAACCGTGCCCTTCGTTGATGCGGCAAACAAGCTGACAGCGCTGCTTCAAATGGAGCAGGACGTGAAAATCGAACAGGGTGACGGACAGCGCCTGCCGTATCCTGACGCATGTTTTGATGGTGCCTACACTCAGCATGTCACGATGAACGTGGCCGATCGTCAGCGATTTTTTATGGAAGCCTTCAGAGTGCTCAAACCCGGCGCCTTCTTTGCCCTTAGCGAGCATGGTTTGGGCCCGAAGGGAGAGCCGCACCATCCCGTCCCATGGTCTGCAGACGGCAGCGGCGCTTACCTCCTTGCCCCATCCGAGACTCGAAGGTTATTGCAGCGGGTAGGATTCGAAGACATAGCCATAGAGGACACCGGAACCAAGTATGCAGCCGGTTACAGAAATGCGATCGAAAAAGCCGAAAAAGGCGCTTTACCACCGCTCGGCGTACATATACTGATGGGAGACAGCGCCTTGCAGAAGACGCGCAATACATTGCGTAACATTGAGGAAGGGCGCACTCATCCTATCCAGCTGATCTGTCGCAAACCCGGATGATCGGAATTGCGGGTGGAGAATTATCCCGCAGCAGCGCAGGCAGATGGGCATCGCCATGTGCAATTTTGAGAGGCTGCCATTTGCAGAAGGATTGACGATATGTCAGGACGCGAACGCTGCACGCGTGGTTTCTGCGAATGGAAAATTGACAGAAGATAACTGCCTGACAGGGATGCTTGAAAGGTAAAGAGAACATACCAGACAACAAAAAAGCCCGCAGCAGCGGGCTTTCTGTTTTGCAATATGCTGAAGAGCCAGCCTAAGCCTTGCTCACCAGCTCTTTCAGCACGAAGGGCAGGATGCCGCCATTTCTGTAGTAGTCCACTTCGATAGGTGTATCGATACGAAGGAGGAGTGCAACTTTCTGCGAGCTGCCATCCTTGCGCGTGATGTTCAGTGTCACATCTTGTTGTGGTTTGATTTCACCATTCAGGCCGCTGATGTCGAATGTCTCATCACCAGTCAGGTTAAGCGCAGCCATGGTATCGTTGCCCTTGAACTGCAACGGCAGCACACCCATGCCCACCAGGTTGCTGCGGTGGATGCGTTCATACGATTTTGCGATGACCGCTTTCACGCCCAGCAGCTGCGTGCCCTTGGCAGCCCAGTCGCGAGAGGAGCCGGTGCCGTATTCTTCACCGGCAAAGATCACGGTGGGGGTGCCGGCAGCAATGTGTTTCATCGCGGCATCATAGATGGCCATCTGCTCGCCGTTATACAAAGTGTACCCGCCTTCGATACGGGAGCCATCTGCATTCGGTGGCAACATCAGGTTCTTGATGCGCACATTGGCAAAAGTGCCGCGCATCATCACTTCATGGTTGCCACGGCGCGCGCCATAGCTGTTGAAGTCTTTCACTTCAACCTTGTGTGCCTGCAGGTATTTGCCTGCGGGAGTGGTGGGTTTGAAGCTGCCCGCCGGGCTGATGTGGTCGGTGGTGACGGAATCGCCCAGCAATGCCAGTGCCTTCGCGCCCTTGATGTCGCCGATTTTTGGTGCGGCGGCATCAAAAAACGGTGGCTTCGCGATATAGGTCGAGTCGTCCCACTGGTACTGGTTGCCGGTGGGGGCGGGTACGGCGTTCCACAGCGGCAGGTCCTTGGTAAGGTTGCCATACAGTTTCTGATAGACAACAGGATCGGCGGCGAACTTCATCATCGTTGCCACCTCATGACTGTTGGGCCAGACGTCTTTCAGGTATACAGGCTGGCCATCCTTGCCGGTGCCGAGAGGCTCGGTTGTCAGGTCGATATTGGATTTGCCGGCGATGGCATAGGCCACAACCAGTGGCGGCGAAGCGAGGAAGTTGGCCTTGATGTTCGGGTGGATGCGCGCTTCGAAATTGCGGTTGCCGGAGAGCACTGCAGCACAGATCAGGTTGTTGTCGGTGATGGTCTTGTCGATGTCCTCGCGCAGCGGGCCGGCATTGCCGATGCAGGTGGTGCAGCCATAAGCGGCAACTGTAAAGCCGAGTTGTGCCAGTGGCTCGATCAGGCCGGCATTGGTGAGGTATTCGGTCACCACGCGCGATCCGGGGGCGAGTGAAGTCTTGATATGTGGTGCCACTTTCAGGCCTTTTGCCACGGCCTTCTTGGCCAGCAGGCCGGCGGCCAGGAGTACGCCGGGGTTGGAGGTGTTGGTGCAGCTGGTGATGGCTGCGATCAGTACGTCGCCATTGCCGATTTTCAGGTCATCCTTGCCGGTGGCATAGCGCGTGTTCAGCTTGTCAGCGGGCTGGTTGAAGCCATTTTCTGCCACTGGTTTGGAAAACAGGGTGTTGAAGGTATCCTTCATCTTCGACAGCGCGATGCGATCCTGCGGGCGCTTGGGGCCGGATAGCGATGGCTCGATGCTGGACAGATCCAGCTCGACCACGCTGCTGTAATCGATGTCGCCTGCCTTGGGAATGCCATAGAGATTCTGCGCCTTGAAGTAAGCTTCGAAAGCCTCCACTTCTTCGGCAGTGCGGCCGGTGTTTTTCATGAACTGCACGGTGACGTCATCTACCGGGAAGAAACCCATGGTTGCACCGTATTCCGGCGCCATGTTGGCAATCGTTGCGCGGTCTGGCAATGAGAGGCTGGCGGTGCCTGCACCGAAGAATTCGACAAACTTGCCCACCACTTTCTGTTTGCGCAGCAACTCAGTTACGGTGAGCACCAGGTCAGTTGCGGTGACACCTTCCTTCAGTTGCCCTTTCAGGTTTACCCCTACCACATCCGGGGTGAGGAAATACACCGGCTGGCCCAGCATGCCGGCTTCCGCCTCGATGCCGCCCACGCCCCAGCCGACTACACCGATACCGTTGATCATTGTCGTGTGGCTGTCTGTTCCGACCAGCGTATCGGGATAGTAGACCTCATCCTTGTGCTGCACGCCGCGTGCCAGGTATTCCAGATTGACCTGGTGCACAATGCCGATGCCGGGAGGGACAACTTTGAATGTATCAAATGCCTGCATGCCCCATTTCATGAAGCGGTAGCGTTCCTTGTTGCGCTCGAATTCCAGCTCCATGTTGAGCTTCAGCGCATCCGGCCGGTTGTAGTGGTCGATCTGCACTGAGTGATCCACCACCAGGTCCACCGGCACCAGCGGCTCGATGATTTTCGGGTTCTTGCCGGATTGCGCTGCAGCATCGCGCATTGCGGCGAGGTCTGCCAGCAGCGGCACGCCTGTAAAGTCTTGCAGCACAATACGTGCAACGACAAATGGAATTTCTTCCGTACGTGCTGCATTCGGTTTCCAGTTCGCCAGCTCCTTCACATGTTGTTCGCTGACTTTCTTTCCGTCGCAATTCCTCAGTACGGATTCCAGCACAATACGGATGGAAACCGGCAGGCGTGAGATGTTGCCGACCCCGGCGGTTTCAAGTGCGGGAAGGGAATACAGGGTGCCCGACTTGCCGCTGGCAAGCTTGAACGTTTGACGGGAGTTGAAAAGGTTGTGCGACATGTGAATGCTCCGAGATGATTGTTGTTTTAGTGCGGAATGATGAAAATATAATTATACCGCGACTGGGCAGGCGACACGGAGTCGGGAAATGCCAATTCCCCTGCAGTTGCAGGGAGAGGAGAGGGGACGTCAGTCCAGGTTGATATGCGAAGCCTCAACCCATTGATTTGCCGGGGATGAGCCGTAAAGCTGGCTGTGCAGCATGGACAAGCGCAGGATTTCGGAGGCGACTGCTGTCGGGAAACCCTGGCGCGGATGCTCTCGTTTGTCCAGCATGAACTTGTTCAGGTAGGAGTCAAATTCAGGAGAATCCCACATGATCATGATTTTCTCCAGCACCAGCGGAAATTGTTTTTCCAGCTGGTGCGGGTAAAAGTCTTCCTGGCTATTCAGCTGTTTCAGGATTTTTTCATTCATTATTCGTACCTCCCCTTGTTTACTGCTTCAGCAAATTGCCGCGTGGTTGGCGTATCAGCGGCGTACAGGCATGCCCGCCGGCCCTTGTTCGGGCAGTGAGGACAGCAATTCTGAAATGGCCTGGTGCTTGCCCGTGGCTGAAAGGCTCAGTGCTGTGCTGCCATTGTGGCGCGGCCGAGTCCAGTCCGCTCCCCGAGAAATCAGCAGTTTCACCATGTCGAGATGACCATTTGCTGCGGCCTTTTGCAGTGGCGTCCAGTGGTCATTGCTGATGCCGTTCACGTCTGCGCCGGAGTCGATCAGGACTTGCGCGGCCAGAATGTGGCCTTGTGATGCTGCTTGCAGCAATGCCGTCCAGCCCAACTTGCTCTTTGCAGCGATGTCAGCCTTGTGCGACACCAGCAGCTTGACGAGCAGATGGTGGCCGTGAAACGCAGCCCAGTGCAGTGCGCCGTAGCCGTTCTTGTCCTTGGCGTTGGGATTGGCTTGATGGTTTAGCAAGATGGCGGCAACCTGCTCATGACCACAGGCTGCTGCATGCATCAATGGAGTCCAGCTCTGTTCGTCTTCTGTTTCGGTTGGGGCGCGGGTACGCAGGTAGATATTGATGGCATTTGCATTGCCGGCTTTGGCAGCCGTAACAAAGTCATGCGGGGCATATTTGTAGCCCAGATTGCCGAGCTCCATTTTGTCCTTGTCCGCGACCTTGTGCCATGAGTGCGGTTTTTTGCTTTCGCGGTATCTTTCATTGATGCGGCTGAGACGCAGGATTTCATCGGCTACGGCAACCGGGAAACCCTGGCGCTGGTCGTTACGCGTATCGAGTATCAGGCCACTGAAGTAATCGTCAATGAGCTCCGAATCCCAGAGCGCAATGATCTTGTGCAGGATTTGCGGATATTGTTTGGCCAGGTTATGCGGGTAGTGCACGCTGTTGATATTGAAAAATGCCTGATTCTTGTCATCCATGATTTGTCATTGCCCCCAAACATTTTCCTCCCGGAATGATTATTTCTTATTTATATCTTTTTATCATTGTCAAAAATTATAAAACAATTCATAACGGAATCAACTGGATGTTGGTCCATATTCCTGTACTAAAGTCCAGTTAGTGGCGATGGCCTGTATTTACTGGGGAATCAGGAAGTCGATGGCTTCCTGCAACACCCGCGTGCGGCGGAAGGGAGGCAGGCTTTGCCAGACGCGCTTGCCGTAGGGTTTGCTGATCATCCTGGGATCGCAGATCATCAGCACACCCTTGTCATTTTCGTCGCGGATCAGCCGTCCGGCTCCCTGCTTCAGGTTGATTACTGCGCGTGGCAGCTGGTATTCCATGAAGGCATTGCGCCCCTGTTTGTTGATCTGCGCGATGCGCGCGGCCAATACCGGGTCATCTGGCGGTGCAAAAGGCAGTTTGTCGATGACGACCAGGGAAAGCGCTTCACCTCGCACATCCACGCCTTCCCAGAATGACTGGCTGCCCAGCAATACCGCATTGCCGTGCTCGCGGAAGCGCGACAGCAGGTCATTGCGGGAGCCTTCGCCCTGCATCATGATCGGGTATTTCAGGTTGCGGCGATCAAATTCCGCAAGCAGGATTTCCTGTGCTTTCTGCATGGCCTTGAGGCTGGTGAACAGCAGGAAGGCGCGGCCCTTGCTCGCAATGATCAGCGGCAGTGCGGCAGCCATCACGGCTTCGGTGTATCCGGGGCTGTTCGGGTCCGGCATGCTTTCTGGTGCATACAGCAACGCCTGTTCGGGATAATTGAAAGGACTGTCCCAGCATGCTGTTTTAGCTTCAAGCAGGCCCATTTCCTTCTGGTAATGGGAAAAGTCCTGTTTCACTGCCAGGGTTGCAGAGGTGAAGATCCAGGCGCGTGGCGTACCACTGATCTGCTTTGCAAAGATCTCGGCGATGGAAAGCGGGGTGGTGTTGAGTTGTACAGAGTGCGTAAAGATTTCCACCCAGCGCACCATGTCCAGCTGGTTTTCATCCTGCCATTGCCTGATCTTGCCGTGCAGTTCCATGCATCGGTTCCAGCAATTCTCCAGGCCTTCGCTGCGGCCGGCCTGAAGCTCCAGCAGCTCATTCAGTTTGCCCATGTGCTGATCCAGTGTTTCGAGCGCCTTGCCCCAGCCGGGCAGGGTCACCACTTCGTTGGCATTGAGGCGGCCTTCGTTTTTGCGGAACACGAGGCGCAGGTCGCGCGCGGCTTTTTCCACTGCACTGCAGGCATCCGGCAGCGGGGTGAAATCCTTGGCGCCGGCAAGTGCCTCGATGGTGGTGTCGCGGGTCAGTTCCAGCAGCTGCGAAGTGGAGAGATTTTCACCGAAAAACAGGCTGGCGGTTTCCGGCAACTGGTGGGCTTCGTCGAAGATGACCGTGTTGCAGGCGGGCAGCAGCTCAGCCACACCCTCGTCACGCAGCATCACATCGGCGAAGAACAGGTGGTGGTTTACAACTACCACATCCGCTTCCATGGCCTGTTTACGTGCCTTCAACACAAAACATTCCTTGTGCATGGGACACTCCTGGCCCAGGCAGTTTTCGCGGGTGGAGGTGACGAACGACCAGATCATTGCAGATTCCGGGACATCGGCCAGCCCGCTTTTGTCGCCGCTTTGCGTGATCTTTGAGTATTGCACGATACGCTGCAGGTGTCGGACATCTTCGCGGGTTGGCAGGCGGCCCCCCGACTGTGCCAGTTCCAGATGGTAATGGCAGATATAGTTGGCCCGGCCTTTCAGCAATGCGATATTGACCGGAGCTTTCAAGGCATCGCGCACAGTGGGCAGGTCACGCTGGTACAGCTGGTCCTGCAGGTTCTTGGTGCCGGTAGAAATCACGACCTTGCCGCCGGCGACCAGCGCCGGCACCAGGTAGGCAAAGGTTTTGCCTGTGCCGGTACCAGCTTCGGCAATCAGTTGTGTATTGTTGCGTATTGCCTCGGTGATGGCTTCCGCCATGGCCACTTGCTGCGGACGTGAGCGGAATTCCGGTATATGCGCGGCCAGCGGACCGGACGGGGAAAACAGCGAGCTTATTTCAGGTTGGTGCATTGAGGGGCGGGGTTGGTGCAGGAAGGGCATTGCAACAGCAACAACATTCCCGGCGGTTCATGGGTAACTTGAGACATCCGGTATTATAAATAAACTGCATGGCATTGACCGTTGAATCCGGTTGGTATCGGATACTGGCGCGGTGAATGGGGGCGGGCAATCTTAAATTATTTACGGTATCTATATGAATATATTAAGTTATATTTTAATGTATTCAGTCGGGAAGCACGCGGGGCGCTGTCAGGCGGGCTGTTACAATGACGCCCCTAAGCTGAATGACAGAGAAAGCAGGCATGCCTATCAAGACCGTGGCAGTATCCAGTGATCCGGCCGGACAAATTGCCCGGCCGCGATGGTTCCAGCGTTTGCCAAGGGATATCTGGATACTGGGGCTGGTTTCGATGTTCATGGATATCTCTTCCGAGCTGGTGCATAGCCTGATGCCGGTGTTTCTGGCAACGGTGCTTGGAGCATCCATGGTGACGATAGGCCTGATCGAAGGGATCGCCGAAGCGACTGCGGCAGTCACCAAGGTGTTTTCTGGTACGCTCAGCGATTATTTCCGGCGCCGCAAGTGGCTGGTGCTGATGGGCTACGGTTTGAGTGCGTTCACCAAGCCGCTCTTCCCGTTGGCGACATCGGTTGGATGGATATTTGCTGCGCGCTTTACCGACCGCATCGGCAAGGGCATGCGTGGTGCGCCGCGTGACGCACTGATCGCCGATATTGTGCCGCAGTCGCTGCGCGGTACTGCATATGGTTTCCGCCAGGCTTTCGATTCTGCCGGTGCGCTGCTCGGGCCGGTGCTGGCGCTCCTGTTCATGTATATTCTGGCGGGCAACATCAAGGCGGTATTATGGATCGCAGTGGTGCCTGCGATGATTGCCGTTGTGCTGGTTGTACTGGTGCGTGAACCCGAACCCATTGAAGGGAACGAGGGGGGTGTGCGGTTGCGCTGGCAGGATGCTGCCGGACTGGGGGGGCGATTCTGGATGGTGGTGAGCCTGGCGGCGGTGTTCACGCTGGCGCGGTTCAGTGAGGCTTTCCTGATCCTGCGTGCGCAAAATGTCGGCCTGGCGATTGCCTATGTGCCGCTCATCCTGATCGTGATGAATCTGGTCTATGCGGGGCTGGCCTATCCGGCAGGTGTTGCTGCAGATCGCTGGCCGGCGCGCGGGTTGCTTGTTTCCGGCATGCTTGCGCTGGTTGCGGCAGACTTGCTGCTGGCGTTTGCCACCACGCCGGTGATGGCATTTGCCGGTGCGGCCATGTGGGGACTTCATATGGCAATGACACAGGGCTTGCTGTCCAAGCTGGTCGCGGATGCTGCACCGCAAGCCTTGCGCGGAACGGCATTCGGCATTTACAACCTGGCAACCGGCGTCGCCTTGTTGCTGGCCAGTGTGCTGGCAGGGCTCGGCTGGAGCCATCTGGGTGCTGCGTACCCGTTTTTTGCAGGTGCTGTGTTTGCACTATTTGCAGTATTCGGTTTGTTGTTCATCCGGACAGGAACCGGAAAATCAACTTCAACAAGAGGAACATGAATGAACAGTCAGGTTGCAGAGACTTCCATCGCTGATCGCGAGCTGATGATTACAAGATTGATCAATGCCGCACCGGAAAAGGTCTATCGGGCATGGACTGAACCTGCATTGCTGAAGCAGTGGTTTGCGCCTGCCCCCTGGCAGGTGGTCAGTGCGGAAACGGATGTAAGGCCTGGCGGGATCAGCATGATCGCGATGCGCGGGCCGGATGGCAATGAGTTGCCCAACCGTGGTGTTTACCTGGAGGTGGTGCCGAATGAAAAGCTGGTGTTCACCGACGCCTATACTGAAGCGTGGGTGCCTTCTGAAAAACCATTCATGACCGTGATCCTGACTTTCGAGAATGAGGGCGGCAGAACCCGCTATACCGCGCGTGTTCGACATTTCACCGTCGCTGTGCGGGAGGCGCATGAGCGGATGGGTTTTTACCAGGGTTGGGGGCAATGTACAACACAGCTGGAAAAGCTGGTGGCAACTTTGTGAAGGATGAGGAACGGTATGATTCGAAAATTGATTCGTTACTGCATGTTGATGGGCTTGTTGCTTGCGCCATTGTTTGCCCATGCTGCTGAAAAATCAGCAGAGGAGCTGTGCAGGGAACGCAACGCAGCGAAGTGCGAGGTGGGCAGTTTGCAGTTCAACCTGACGGAGCAGGAATGTCCGAAAGGCACAAAAGTGCTTCGCAAGCTGGGGCATGAAAACTGCAACAAGCTTGAGCAAGTTACCAGGATGCAATCACAGTCGCAGGTACAGGCAACAAGCGCTGTCGTTGGAACTGCAATTAAAGATTCAGATGTTGTTGCCGATAAAAATGAAGGTGAAGTATTTTACTGGGGAAATCCCTATTTCATCCTCGCGCTGATAGGCCTGTTGCAAGGCATGATCAGCCGTGCGGGAACGGGTTCGCTGATCGTGGTGATGCTGGTCATGCCGCTACTGGGAACCTGGAGCATAGTCTCGGATGTCCATATGGAGGGAGGCCCGCTTGCAAATGCCGGATATATCGGCATGGAATTGCTTGGAACCTGTCTGTTCAGCATGTTCGGATGGCTGGCAGGAGCCGGTGTGCGTCGGTTGGCCTACCGCTTATTGCTTGGTATTTAGGCCTGGGGTTAACAGGATTTGGCCAAGATGACATTCTTTACGAATTCTTTACGCATTCTTTGGTGCGTGGCAATATGCAGAACCGGTGTGGCGCATGACATTGTCATCCATCCCGGTAAATCATAAGCAGTAACAACATGAAGATCAAACTCGCACAGGGAGGCAGTCATGAAGTTAACAGGCATGATCACAGGTATCGCGGCAGCGTGCATTTCCTTTTCCGTTATTGCAGCTGAGTATGGAACTGCAAAGGAAGCGGAAGCCATGGTCAACAAGGCAGTCAAGCATATCAAGAAGGAAGGTGCAGCTAACGCATATGCAGACTTTACCGGCAAGAAGAAAGGTTGGGTAGATCGCGACTTGTATGTCGTCGTGTATGACCTGAATGGCAAGGTGCTCGCGCACGGACAGAATGAAAAGCAGGTTGGCAAGGAACTGATCGCGTTGCAGGATGCGGATGGCAAGGAGTTTGTGAAGGAGCGTGTCGAGCTGGCGAAGTCCAAGGGAAAGTTCTGGCATGATTACAAATTTACGGATCCGGTAAGCAAGAAAATACTTCCCAAGTCGATGTACTGTGAAAAGCTGGATGATACGGCGGTGTGCGCAGGTATTTACAAGCGCTGACGTGCACGGGGGCGTAAGCCCCTGTAACGTTGCAGTGTTTGTCCAGAAAGGTGGATAGCCATGAATATCCGTAAAAAATTTCTTCTTACGCCTGCGGTCCTGCTTGGCATGATGCTGTTGCTGGGCATTGTCGGATTGACAGGCATGAGCATGACCAAGGGTTCGCTGAGCGATATCTATAACGTGAACTACCAGAGCTTCAGGCACAGCAGTGATGCGCTGAAAAATCTGGGAGCAGCGCATGCCGATGTGTATCGCTTGTTTACATGGTTGAGCAACTATGATGAATCGCAAATCAAGGCGGAGTCATCAAGGATAAGCAGCAGGATAGATGCGGCGATAGCAAGCATCAAATCCCTGCGGGAAACTGCCGAGCTGCCGGCAGAAGATCAGAAGGAAATTGACGATCTGGATGAACGCATGGTCAAGTACCGCAAGCTGGTTTCCGGTGCGATAGATATGGCGCAGGTTGATTCCAATTTGGGGATAACCGGTATGCAGACTGCAGACCGGACTTTTACCGAATTGCGCCAGAAGGCCGAAACCTTGAATGATCATCTTGAACAGAAGGCCAGGGCAGGATACGAGCGCAGTGTTACGGTTTTCCGGGTGTCGGTAAGTATTTTCATCCTGCTTGGTATTGCTGCTTTTGCACTGGGTAATTTCCTCAGCTTTTATATGAGCAGGTTGATCCTCAGTCCGTTGCAGCAGGCAATTGCTGTGGCAAAACGCATTGCTTCCGGTAATCTGAATGGCGAGATACAGGCTGCACATCAGGATGAAACGGGCGAATTGTTGCGTTCTCTGGCTGACATGCAGGAAAAGCTGCGGGGCATGATCAGTGGGTTGAATGGCAGTGCCTGCGAGCTTTCCAGGATGTCAGAAGAGCTGGCGGGTTCATCCGGGCGCATTGTGAAGGGAACCTCGGAGCAGCATGATTCTGCTTCTTCCATGGCTGCGAGCATTGAACAGATGAGTGTAAGCATCAATGTGGTCAGTGAGAATGCAACGGATGCAGATGATGCAGTAGGTGAGTCTTCTGCGCTTACCCGCAAGGGGAAGAAAACACTGCTGGAAATGGATGCTGCCATGCAGAAAATTTCTTCTGCAGTGAATGAGTCTGCCCAGATCATCGAAAACCTGGGGCGCGAATCTGCAAGGATTTCCGAAATCGTAAATGTGATCAAGGATATTGCTGACCAGACCAACCTGCTGGCGCTGAATGCAGCGATTGAGGCAGCGCGGGCGGGAGAGCAGGGGCGTGGTTTTGCCGTGGTGGCTGACGAGGTGCGCAAGCTGGCAGAACGTACTGCGAATTCCACCCAGGAGATCACGGAAATGATTCAGTCGATACAGGGTAAAACTGAAGGGGCAGTTAACAGCATGAAGGAAGGTGTGGAAGTGGTTGGACGGGGAACGTCCATGACTGCTGAAGCGGCTGCAGTCATGGGTGATGTTGAGCTTAAGTCCAGCCAGGTATCCAGCAAGGTAAGTGAAATTAGTGCAGCCCTGAAGGAGCAAGGGATGGCGAGCCATGAAATTGCCACGCATGTTGAGAAAATTGCCCAGATGGCCGAGCAGAATACCAATGCCTCGCGCAATGTGGCTGAATCTGCAGATCGCATGAAGTCGCTGGTGGCAAATCTGGAAGGAATGGTCAGCCAGTTTACGGTCTAGGCTGGGTCAGTCCCGATGCTGAAACATCGGTCTTTCAAGGAGTAGTTGTAAGTCTGGTTTGCCGGAATACCCGGCATCAGATTCGAGTTACAAACAGGCAGTCGCATGATGTCTCGTATAAACAGTTTTCCTCCGGTGGTGACTCCGCACTCGCGTATCCTGATACTCGGTAGCATGCCGGGAGTTGTCTCCCTTGCTGCGCAAGAGTATTACGCCCATCCGCGTAATCATTTCTGGCCGTTGATGGCTGAGTTGCTCGGCTTTGACAGGTCATTACCCTATGGTGAGCGTATCGGCAGGCTTGAAACGGCTGGCGTCGCCTTGTGGGATGTGTTGCAGTCCTGTGAGCGCAAGGGCAGTCTGGACAGTAATATCGAGCAGGCCAGCCTAGCGACCAATGACTTCAATGCATTCTTTGATTTGCATCCAGCGATGAACAGGGTGTATTTCAATGGTACGGCTGCGGAACAGATTTTTCGCAAACGGGTTTTGCCCGGCCTGCGGACGCGGCAACTGGAACTGATACGCCTGCCTTCTACCAGTCCAGCGAATGCCGGCGTCAGCTATGCACAAAAACTGGCTATGTGGTCTAGTCTGAAAAATAAATAACAGGCTGATTTAATTAATGTTTATGCAAAATCAAGCCATTTCAGGATCAGCGCATACAGCTCGTCCGGTTCAACCGGCTTGGGTGCAAAATCCATCATGCCTGCATCAAGGCAGGCAGTACGGTCTTCATCAAATACATTGGCAGTCATTGCCAGGATGGGCGTTGTGCTGCGGCCAGGCATGCCGCGGATGAGCCGGGTGGCTTCCAGGCCGTCCATTTCCGGCATCTGCACATCCATCAGAATCAGGTGATAGTCAAAGTTGCGCGCCATTTCAATTGCCTTGCGGCCATTGTCGGCGAGGTCGACTGCGAGGCCGACTTGCTGCAGGATGTCCTGAGCGACTTCGAGATTGATGTCACTGTCGTCCACCAGGAGGATGTGCACCCCTTTGCTGCGTTTTGCAAGTTCTTCCCTGGCGTTGAACGGCGGAGTGTTCCGGGCAGAAACATCTAGACCTGTATTGCCAAGTTGCAGCCGGGCGGTGAACCAGAATGTGCTGCCTTTGCCCGGGACAGTTTCAACATCGGCATCCCCCTCCATCAGCATCGCCAGCCTTCTGGTAATTGCCAGCCCAAGGCCGGTGCCGCCATATCTGCGTGATGTGGAGGAGTCGGACTGTGCAAACGGCATGAAGAGGCCTGCCAGCTTGCCCGGTGCAATGCCGATGCCGGTATCCTGCACCTCAAAGCGGACGAGTACGGTGTTGTTGTTCTTTTCTATCAGCCTCGAGCGGATGACGATGGAGCCATGCTCGGTAAACTTGACCGCATTGCTTGCATAATTCAGCAATGCCTGGCGCAAGCGGGTAGGGTCTCCCCGCAAGCGAGCAGGCACCCCGTCATTGATCACTTCTAGTCTCAGCTGCTTTGCTGCGGCCTGCTCGGAAATCAGGAAGTGCACATGCTCAAGGACGGAATCCAGCGTGAACTCGACATTTTCCAGCATGACTTTGCTGGCTTCGATTTTGGAGATGTCGAGTATGTCATTGATGACTGCGAGCAGGTGCGATGCGGCACTGTTGATCTTTTCCAGTTTTTCAGACTGCTCCGGTGCGGGTGAGGCGTGCTGCAGCAAATGTGTCAGTCCTACGATGGCATTCATCGGGGTGCGAATCTCATGGCTCATGTTGGCGAGAAACGCACTTTTCGCCTCATTCGCCGTTTCAGCCTGCTTCCTGGCTTCGGCCAGCTGGGCAGTACGGTTTTCCACCAGTCTTTCCAGGTGCTCGCGGTGCCTGGAGAGCTCTTCAGCCATGCGGGTTTTTTCTGTGATGTCTTCACTGACTGAAACAAAATGGGAGATGCTGCCATCAGGCTGATGGATCGGGGTGATATTGCAGAAATCGATATATTCATCACCATTTTTCCGGCGGTTCCTGAATTCGCCTTTCCAGGAGGCGCCCCTGGATAATGCCGACCTGACAGCTTCATAGGTGGCAGGCGGTGTCTTGCCGGAGCGCAGCATGGAGGGCTTCCTGCCGGTAACTTCTTCGCGGCTGTAGCCGGTAATGCGGGTAAAGGCCTCGTTGACATATTCGATGACATGCTCGGCATTGGCAATGATGATCGCTTCCGAGCTCTGCTCAACCGCGAGCGAAAGTTTGCGCAGCTGCTCTTCCGTATTTTTGCGCTGCGTGATGTCGGTATACAGCGCAATATATTGCTGTGGTCTGCCGGCATGGTCCATAAACGGTACGATGGTGCTCAACCACCACAGCAACTCCCCACTCCGGCTCCGGTTGCAGATCTCGCCATGCCAGGTTTCACCGTGGCCCAGGTTAAGGTACATCCCTGCAAAAAATTCAGGGGCATGCTTGCCGGACTGAATCAGGCTGAAACTGTTTCCAACGAGCTCGTTGTACTCGTAGCCGGTAATCTTGCAGAATGCCTCATTGACATAAGTCAGGATGCCCGCGGAGCTGGTAATTGCGACGATGCTGTGCTGGTCCAGCGCAAACTTCTGGTGCTTCAGCTCGGCCAGTGCGCGGGTTGCACGTGACTCGCTTTCCCTCAAGCTCTGCTCGGCCTTGTCCCGGTTGATGATGGCATTGCGGAAATCCAGCAGTGCGCTGGCCATGTGGCGGAACTCTCCAGACTCCTTCATTGCCATCCGCTCGATATCAGGCAGGGCTGGCGGGGTGCCCTGTGTGCCTGATAGCGATTGCAGGCCATGTGCTATCGACATGAAGCGCTTGTTGATGATGCGTGCCGTGAATAGCGCAATCAATAGCAGTCCCAGCATCACCAGCGAGCTGATGAGGATGATTTTTTCATAGAGCGCATCGAACAGGATCGCATTTTCAGCATTGTTTTTCTGGATACGTTCAGAGAGCAGGGTGGAGATACGGTAGGCATGTTCCGAAAAGTCTAGAAACTGTCCTTGTGCCTGGTCGAGATACTGTTGCGTGGCTGCAGGGTCTACGATGGAAATGTCTGTCGATATGATCACGAAATTCCGGTACCTGTCGAAGTGATCCAGCAGGAAATGGGCATCGGTCTGGTTTGCGCTCTGGACGACGCTGTTTTCAGACAGGCCTTTCACGTTTATACGCAATTGTGACAGCCGGTTCGTGACACGTGAGTGGATGCGGTAGAGCTGTGCGTCGCTGATGCGGCCGGCAATGACATCGCCCAGCGCATTGGTCAGCCCGATATGGATTTGTGAAAGCGCCTCGCTGAGGCTGGTGGCCTCGCCAAGCAGGCGGATATTTTCATCCAGCATCCGGCGGCTTTCATCCTGCCGGACTTTCAGGCTTTGCAGGGAAAGGTAGTCTACGACCACACCCGGTGCAACCACCAGCAACGCAGGCAATAACAGCAACAACAGGAGGGGGCTGTTCCTTTTCAACTCAGTCCCCTGCACCGTAGATGAGGTATTTCCACTGGTCCGGTGGTACCGAGGCAATATATTTGAAGCGTTTGTCACCCAGAGGCAGGAGGATGACAACAACGCCTTCCGGCTTGGGCAGGTAATTCATGATTTCCATGAGATTCTCGGCATGCGCGACTACAACCCGATTGGTATGCGCTTCTACCGGAGCAGATACCAGTTGCCGGGTGTATTCGATGATGGGGGCTTTTTCGGCATCCGTCAGGCTGGCGGTGAACATCAGCCGGTTTTCAACAATGTAATCATTGCCGAATGCGGCTTGTGCCGTATCCCTGGCGCGGCATATCGGGCTGGTGTATACCTCGCCCACGGGAATGTGGGCGCGGCGGAAATACCTGCCGATTTTTGCAGCGTCTCGGCGGCCGGCTTCGCTCAACTGGCGTTGCGTCGTGCAGTCATTCAGGTCAATGCGGGGAAGCTGGTCGGGATGGGAAATGTCCGTCCTGGCATGCCGCATGAATAATACAAACCCGCCTTCGCGCAGCTGGCGAATCACGGCGCGGGTAGCAGGCTTCACGACGAAGTCAGGAATTTTGTCGATTGCGAAAGGATTGTCGACAGCTGCAGCAGGCAGACAGAACAGAACCAGACATGCTGCAAGCAACCCTTTCATGTAGCCTCCACCCCGGTGTTTTTTGCAAATTCTATCCGAATTCCGCTATATCAGGGAGTTACCAGACAGGCCTGCCATGCATGCTCCAGCTCAGGTATACGGTTACAGCGGCGCAAACCAGTGTCAGGATTCCATGCGCGGTGGCCTGCACCCAGACTGCGCTCCTTTCTGCCAGCGGGATTCTGGACAGGGGCGGAATCAGCGCCAGGGGAGCAGCGATATACCAGGGAAACTTGCCGGAAATAATGCCCAGGGTCACGCTGATGCTGCTGACCAGTGCCAGTGGCAGTGTGGCCGCACGTCCCATTGCAAGCAGGCTGTTGCTGACACTCATGAGGAACAGTATCGCGAATGCGGCACTGCCAAGTGCAAGATTCATTTTGCCCAGTACATGCGCATTGCCCAGGTACAGCGCAAGGCCGCAGCCCAGTCCCAGCGCCATGCCTGCACTGGCCGCGCGGACCGGCATGCCTTCCGTGGTGTCCATCCAGTAGGTCATCCATGCGGTAAACAGGGCAGCACCTGCTCCCCATTGCAGGGCAGTCGGCAGTCCGTGCTGCAGTAGCCAGGGCAGGGTAACCCACACTGCACTGGCCGCTGCAAACATGCTGAGGATTGCACGCCAGATTGTCCAGTTCACCAGGTTGAGCGCAATGCCAGCGGCGCCGCTGGCAATGCCTATCCAGATAATTTTGCGTGTGCCGGTCAGCGGGGCATGGGCAAAGCCGTTCATCAGGAAAATGGTCAAGGCAAACCCTGCAATGATTGCCAAACCACTCAGGCGCAGGCGTTGCAGCAACTCCGCTACCAGCAGTGCGACAAGAAACGGGATCAGGATGGCCTGAACGAATGGATGGACAGCTAAGGCATGCAAGACGGACTCCGGAAACGCATTGGACAATAGTGTATTATCGCCGGAAATTCATTCCAGTTTGAACAATCATGAGCAATATCGTCATGCTGGTCGTGTGCTTTGTCGCAGGCATCCTGATGCACCGCGCAAAGCTCATGCCGGAAAGTGCGCCTGCCGTACTCAACGCCTTCATCATCCATATTTCGGTTCCTGCACTTGCCCTGCTGTATATCCATGACCTGAAAATCAGCGGCGATACCGTACTGGTAGTCCTGATGGCCTGGCTGTATTTTGCCATCGCGGCCGGGTTCTTCCTGCTGGTCGGGAAATACATGAAGTTTTCGCGTAGCACGGTTGGTGCCTTGCTGCTGACCGGTGGCCTGGGAAATACGGCCTTCTTCGGCCTGCCCATGATCGAGGCTTTCTTTGGTCATGCAGGGATAGCCACCGGCATCCTGATCGACCAGACGGGTTCCTTCATGGTGCTGTCCACGCTGGGCATCGCTGTGGCCAGTTACTATTCCAGTGGCCGGCCGGATACCGCCGCCATCGTGCGCAATATCCTGCGCTTTCCCCCGTTCATTGCGATGATGATTGCCTTTGTGCTGTTGCCTGTCGATTATCCGGACTGGCTCAGCGCGGTCCTGAAGCGACTGGGTGACACCCTGGCGCCCCTGGCCTTGCTGTCTGTCGGCATGCAGTTGCGGCTCGGCCATTTATGGGGCAATTGCTGCACACTGATATTCGGCCTGACTTTCAAATTGTTGCTGGCGCCGCTGGTTTTTTACCTGTTGTATGTGAAGATGCTGGGGGCGCATGGCCTGGCGATCCAGGTCACGCTATTCGAGGCGGCAATGCCGCCGATGATTACCGGAGCCATCCTGGCCAAGGAGAAAAACCTGGACCCGGATCTGGCGACCTTGATGGTGGCAGTGGGCTTGCCGTTATCATTTCTGACATTGACAGGCTGGTGGTGGTTGCTGAAAAGCATTTGAATGATTTGATCTGGCGCGGCACAGTTTGCTAGAATCGGCGCGTTTTTCGGATTGCCGCTCGGCATTCCGGTCTTTGAGCGGGGCGTAGCTCAGCCTGGTAGAGTACTGCGTTCGGGACGCAGGAGTCGGAGGTTCGAATCCTCTCGCCCCGACCAGGTTCTTTGGCTTGGTGCAATCCTAACTGCATGTAAATACGAAAATTATTATCTTGTGTCATTCAGGCGCCAGTGCCAGTTCATCCTGTTTTATTCTGCTGCAGTCAACCGCAATTTCAGTAAATGCTTTTACGCGCCTGTAAAGTTGCTGGATTGCACTGCCACAAGCGTGTGACAGTGGTATTGCTGTTGCAAATATTCAACACTTTTTTTTAAAATTGGATATAGAATAAGCAAATTGCATGTGCAATTGATAAACCACAAGGGAGAACTTAAGCATGAACAGAAACGAGCTGGCACAAGCTTTGGCTAAAGACACAGATACAAGCGTTGCGCAAGCAAATCGCACGATCGCATCTCTGATCGATATCATTTCCGGCACCCTGAAGAAAGGCGATACGCTGACACTGGTTGGCTTCGGCACTTTCTCCGTCAGAAAACGTGCCGCTCGTAAAGGCCGCAACCCGGCAACTGGCGAAGCCATCAAGATCAAGGCATCCAAAGTGCCATCGTTCAAGGCTGGCGCGACCCTGAAGGGCCTGGTAAACGGCACAAAGAAGTAAGTCGCAAGCAGCCGGTATACTTCAAAAAAGGGAGCGGATTACCGCTCCCTTTTTATTTGCCCATTTGCTTGCAGTGGCCGCGTGTGAATACGGGTCATCCTGAAACCCGCATCCTGACGGGTATTCAGGTGTTTCTCACTGGCTGCTTTCCTCGGTAGCCGCAAACACCTGTTGTGACCAGTTCATTGCTTCCAGCATCAGCTCAGTGGCCTTGGCATCATCAATGCCGCATTGTGCAGACAGTGCGGCCATTTCTTCATCCTGGTTTTTCTCGGCAGCAATGGTGAGCTGAAGTGCGGTGCGGATGATGCCGTGTTCGCCATGCAGTGCGGCGGTTACCACTTCCGCAAGCGATACCTGCTTCAGCACGCTTTCCAGGGTTTGGCCGATCATCACATCCAGCAACGAGAAGAGGCCGGTAATGAACAGATGGTCTGGCGTATCGGGCACGCAGCCCTGGCCGGCCAGCATTTCCATGAAACGGGCGCGCACCAGCGCCTGCTCCTTCAGCACGTTCTCCTGGTAGCCGGGATTCCTGAAATCGAACAGCAGCAGGGACAGCCAGCGGTAGAAACGGTCGCGGCCAAGGATCATCAGTGCCTGGTGGATTTCGTTGACCTTGTTTTGCAGGCCGATGCCGGGTGAGTTGATATAGCGCAGCAGCTTGAAGGTCAGGATGGGATCCTTGCGCAGGCAATGGGTGATCGCGTCGAATTCGGCACCATTGCGGATCAGGTTGAGTGCCTCGAAAACCGTGATGCGGTTGATTTCGCTCTTTGCCGGTTGCCAGTTCTCCCGGCTGGTGACAAAGGGCCCGGTAAAGAAATTGTATCCGGACTGGAAGCACAGGTTGAAATCGTCATAGCTTTGCAATTCGCTGGCGATCAGCATTTGTTTGGTATTGGCTGCATGCATGTCGAAACTCATGCTTTTCAGCGTGATGCCATCAAATCTGGTGGTGTCCACCTCGATAAAATCTGCCTTTGGGATGAATTCGGCCAGTTCGGGGCGTGGGCGGTCCAGGCTCCAGCCGTGCTTGATGCCGATTTCCTCCAGGTAGTTCAGGTTGTGGCGGACCTCGGTCATGTCGGCTGCAGCAAGGTTGCCGGGATTGATCATGACCACGGTGGTGGGGGTAACCAGCGGCTTCAGCAGCGGATTGCGCAGTGAGGTGGGTGACATGCGGATAAAGGAATGACGTCCACCCAGCAGCCTGGCAATGCCAATTGGTGCGAGGTTGCGCAGCATCGCTTCGTCATACACGCGCCGGATGAGGGCGCTGCTGTCCAGCATGCGTGCTTGCAGTTCGCGGCCAAGCGAAAACTCATAGGCGGCCACTTTCTGCTTGCGATCCAGGATGGCTTCGCGGCAAATGAACGAGGCATGCTGTTTGCTGTCTCCTGTCTTGGCGCCCAGTTGCGTCTTGAGCGGGGCGACATGATTCAGTTTGTCAAAGTCTTCCTGAGAGGAGGTTTTCTCCGGGGTAGCACCCATCAGTCGGCGGAAGGAATCAAGCATGGGAAGCGATTATCAGGTATCGGAGAGTTATCGGAGCGGCAGGTATAATACCAGTTCATACATTGACTGTGGCGAGGCGGCGAGTTGGATCGTTTAAAGGTGGCATTACAATATCTTCTTCCAAAACAATTGTTAACGGTGCTTGCGGGCAAATTTGCCCGTGCCCGTTGCGGGCGCCTTACGACAGGCGTCATCAAATGGTTTGTCGGGCGGTACAAGGTCAACATGGCAGAAGCAGCCAACCCGGATATGGCTGCCTATCCCAGCTTCAATGAATTTTTTACGCGGCCATTGCGAGCTGGTGTGAGGCCACTGGCAGATGCGGCATATGTTTGTCCTGTGGATGGCGCGATCAGCCAGTTTGGCAGGATTGAGCGGGACCAGATATTCCAGGCCAAGGGGCACAGTTATTCGACCACGGCTTTGGTGGGGGGGGATGCAGGGCTTGCGGCGCAGTTCGAGGATGGGGAATTCGCCACGCTCTATCTTAGCCCGCGCGATTATCACCGCATCCATATGCCATGTGATGGGCGGCTGAAGCGCATGATCTATGTGCCTGGCGAACTGTTCTCTGTCAATCCGCTGACAGCCCGCAACGTGCCGGGCCTGTTTGCGCGCAATGAGCGTGTCGTGTGTGTTTTCGAGGGCGGGCAGGGGGATTTCATCCTGACACTGGTCGGGGCTACCATCGTCGGCAGCATGGCCACCGTCTGGCATGGCCTGGTCAACCCGCCGCGTACTCGCGACATTCGTGAATGGAAATATGACAACCAGAACATCTCGCTGAAAAAGGGTGATGAAATGGGCCGCTTCCTGCTGGGTTCGACGGTAGTGATGCTGTTCAGGAAGGACGTGCTGAAGTTCAATGCACAATGGCAGGCAGGTGGTGCGGTCAGCATGGGCCAAATGATGGGCAGCTAGTCACCGCCACCACAGCCACCGCCGCATCCGCCGTCCCCGCTTCCGGCATCGCTGCTATCAGTCGCGTTGTCGCCGAAACCATCCGTGCCGCCGTCAAAACTGTTGTCTGCCATGTCAGATCCGCAGTAGATCGTACTGTTGCTGTCACTGCGCCTGATGCCATTGCAGTCCAGCACATAATGGAAACCATGCGGAATTGCCAGTTTTTCATCCAGCGCAAACAGCAGCGGCAAGCGCGTGGCTTTGCGCGGGTTGATGTTGTCCTCCAGGCAGCTATACCACCAAACCCGGCGCACCCCGGCATTGCTTTTCCGGTTTGGGCCCAGTGCGGCAGCTGGCGTATGGTGCAGGAAGCGGCCAAAAGACTGTTCGCAAAATGCTTCATAATCCCGGGTGTACAGAATGAATGCATGCCACAGGTCATCTACTGCTTGTGAGGGCATGGCGACATACTGAAAGCCGCTTTTCAGATAGGCGAGGAAAAACTGGCGCAGGCCCCGCGCCACCAGTTGGCGGTCCTTCAGGGAAAGTTGCGGGTGCAATTCGCCCAGTTTGGCCAGCAGTCCGGGCGGAAACATGTAGCTGCGGATAAATTCACCCCGTGATGCTTTGCGCCTGCGTAATAGCATGCGTACAACAGTGAAGGTGAAAAGGGCGCCGATGATGACGATCGGCAAGAGGCTCATGTAGCGTTCAAACATAGGCGAGTCATGGTATCCGGCAATGGAAAAGGCAGATTCGACAGGGCATGCCCGAGTCTGCTATCTTCTCCGTATCCAATAACAGAATAACAATCGACAAGGAAGAGAGAGTATATGACAGTAAACCTTACCTGGGATGATCGCTATGCGGGCGGTGAATATTATTTTGGAACCCGCCCCAATGAATTTCTGGTGAGTCAGAAGCATTTGTTGCAGCGTGGCATGCATTGCCTGGCGGTGGCGGATGGTGAAGGCCGTAACGGGGTATGGCTGGTGGAACAGGGAATGAAAGTGCTGTCAGTGGACAGTTCTGCCGTGGCCGCCAGCAAGGCAGACACCCTGGCGACGCAAAAGGGTGTGAAACTGGATTTTGAGATTGCAGACTTGCTGAACTGGAACTGGGGGGAAGCGCGTTTCGATGTGGTTGTCGGTATCTTCATCCAGTTCGCGACGCCTGACCAGCGCAAGGGATTATTCGCAGGCATGAAGCAGTGCCTGAAACCGGGTGGTCTGTTGCTGTTGCAGGGGTATACCCCGCGCCAGCTGGAATACAAAACCGGAGGGCCGCCAGTTGCCGCAAACATGTATACCGAGGCCTTCCTGCGCGAGGCGTTTGCCGACATGGAAATCCTGCACCTGCGCGAGCATGACAGCGAAATCAATGAAGGTAACGGGCATAAGGGCATGTCTGCGCTGATCGACATCGTGGCACGGAAAAAATAGCCTGCGTTGCATGCCAGTGTTGGCGGATGTCTTGGGTGTGCTGTCTAACTATATGAATTAATTATGTAATTCACCATCGAGGATTGCATGACTTATATTGTCGGCTATGGCATTGGTACCATCTTCGGATTTCTCTGTATCGCGCTGCTGTTGTACCTGCTCGTAAGCGACATCGTGCAGAAAAAGCATTCGGTGTTGCGCAACTATCCGCTGATAGGACGATTGCGATATCTCCTCGAACGCCAGGGCGAGTATATCCGCCAGTATTTCATCGCCGGCGAGCGTGACGAAATGCCGTTCAATCGCGCGACACGCAACTGGGTATACCGGACTGCCAAAGGCGTTGGCGGAGTGGTTGGCTTTGGCTCCACCAACGACTTGCGCGAACCCGGTTCCATCATATTCGTCAATGCGCCATTCCCGGTGCTGGATCGGGAGCGCAAGGAATCTCCCGTCATCAAGATCGGTGAAGGATATTGTGACCATCCATTTGCCGCGCGCTCCCTCGTCAATATCAGCGGCATGAGCTACGGTGCATTGTCCGCGCCGGCAGTGCGCGCGCTATCAAAAGGTGCAGCAGTTGCCGGCTGCTGGCTGGATACAGGCGAAGGCGGGTTGTCGCCACACCATCTCGCGGGAGACTGCGACATCATCATGCAGGTCGGTACCGCACGTTACGGTATTCGCGAACAGGATGGTTCGTTTTCCAAAGCGCGAGCCGTGGAACTTGCCAGGCGGGTGAGCGCCTTTGAAATCAAGCTGTCGCAAGGTGCCAAGCCCGGCAAGGGCGGGGTGCTGCCGGGCGGCAAGGTGACCGAGGAGATTGCAAGGATCCGGGGCATTCCGGTCGGGCAGGACTCGCTAAGTCCGAACCGTCATGATGACATCGCCAATGTCGATCAGCTGCTTGACCGTGTCGCGATGTTGCGCGACCTGACCGGCCGTCCGGTCGGCGTGAAGACGGCGATAGGCGGCTGGGAGTTCAGTCATGCGCTGTGCGAGGCAGTATTGCGGCGTGGTCTGGAGTATGCGCCGGATTTTCTTGTTATCGACGGGGGGGAAGGAGGCAGTGGCGCGGCACCCCAAGTGCTCGCCGACCATATGGGGCTGACCATCATGGAAGCCCTGCCGCGTGTGGTGGATGACCTGATGGAGGCGGGCCTGAAACAGCGCATCAAGGTGGTGGCCTCCGGCAAGCTGACTACACCGGCACGCGCAGCCTGGGCACTGTGTACCGGAGCGGATTTCATCAACTCTGCGCGTGGCTTCATGTTTTCACTGGGATGCATCCAGGCCATGCGTTGCCACAGCAACACCTGCCCGACCGGGATTGCCACCCACAACAAGCGTTTGCAGCGCGGACTGGTGGTGGAAGAGAAATACCTGCGTGTCGCCAACTATGCAGCCGGCATGAACCACGAGCTGGAAATGATTGCGCATTCCTGTGGCCTGCATCATGCGCGCGAACTCAAGCGTGAACATGTTAGGCTGGTACAGTCTGCCGGCCACAGCATGGCGATGAACATACTGTATCCCTATCGGACCGAGCTTTAGTTTTACATAAGGGAGGTATGCAATGGAGACATATCCGCAAGATATCTATACAGAACCCACTGATGTCGATATCGATACGTTGAATAACCTCGGCCCGCTGCGGCCCATGGCCGGCGTGTGGCAAGGCCAGCGCGGGCTGGATGTCAAGCCCAAGGCGGAGGGCCCGAAGAAGCAGGCTTATGTCGAGCGCCTGGAGTTGCAGCCCATAGACCCGCAGACCAATGGCCCGCAGTTGTTATACGGGCTGCGCTACTCCATCCACATTACGAAACCGGAGCAGGTGAAAACCTATCATGAACAGGTAGGTTACTGGTTGTGGGAACCTGCAACCAGCATGATTATCCATACCCTCACGATACCGCGTGGCATGGTAGTGATGGCATGCGGTAAAGCTGCAGCCGATGCAAAAACCTTCGAGCTGGTGGCGACACACGGTCACGAGCATTTCGGTATCCGTTCGGCGCCTTTCCTTGATTATGCATTCAAGACTGTCGAGTTCCGTATCAAGGTCAAGATCAATGATGATGGTAGCTGGACCTACGAAGAAGATACGATGCTGCAAATCAGGGGGCAGGAAGCGCTGTTTCATCATACCGACCGGAACACCCTGCTCAGGATAGCCGATCCGTCACCCAATCCGCTGATGCGCGGCTTCATGCCAGTTGATTGAGTAGATTGCGCAATTATCGGGAGGGAAAGGCATGCAAAATTGGAAAAGATGTCAAACCAGTCATGTGGCGGGCTTGCAGTCCGTCGATGCTGTGTGGCGAACTGTGCGCCTGTTGAATTTTTCCGGGTTTCAATGTGGGCTCAGGCTGGTCATGCAGCATTCCAATGAAAGATAACCTCTCGCAATGAAAGAAAAATACGCAGGACTGTACAGACTATTCCAGCCTGTCCTGTTGCAGAATGGAATAGGGCGCCGCTTCGCCTTGCTGATCCTCATCTTCAGCGGGATCATCACCCTGATCTTTACGGCCTTGCAGGTCGGCCTGGAATTCCGTCGTGATGTGAATGAAACGGAGCAGATGCTGATACAGGTGAAGGACAGCAACTCCGCCAGTCTGGCAAGCAGTCTGTGGGAAGTCAGTGACAAGGATGTCAGGCTGCAGCTTGATGGCATCATGCGGGTGCCTGACATGCAGTATCTCGAAGTCAGGTCGGAAACAGGCAGGCTTGTTGCCTCTGCAGGCATCAGGCAGGATAACCGCATTCTGCTGCAGGAAATTCCGCTTTATTATGCGCACAGGGGCCGCGATATCTATGTGGGCAAGCTGCTGGCAATGGCCAGCCTGCGTGGTGCATACCAGCGCGCGATGGACAAGATTCTGGTTATCCTGCTGACGCAGGCAGTCAAGACCTTCCTCGTATCCCTGTTCATCCTGTACCTGTTTCATATGCTGATAGGCCGGCATATGGTAAAGGTTTCCAGTTTTCTCGAAGCCTTGGGCAGCAATGCTGCCGGCCCCCGACTGGAGCTTGAGCCGGATATCTGGTTCGGGGGGGAATCGGATGAGCTGCACCAGCTCGCGGACTCTTTCAACCGCAAGCGTGCGGCGCTGGCTGAGGCATACCGCCAACTGCAGGAAAGCGAGAAACTGCTCAGTCATTCCCAGTCGGTTGCGAAAATAGGCAGCTGGCGGCTGGACTGCCACACCAGCCAGCTGGTCTGGTCTGACGAAACTTACCGCTTGTTCGGCCTGTCGCGCAATGAACCTGTAACACTGGAAAGTTTCGAGCAGCGTGTGCACCCGGACGACCGGGCTAAAGTGAATGCAGCATGGCAACTTGCCCTGACCGGGGCAACGTACCAGATTGAACACCGCATTGTCGTGAATGATCAGGTGCGCTGGGTAGAGGAACGTGCGGAATTCGAATGGGATGCGCAAGGCAGGCCGCTGGTTGGACTCGGTTCGGTGCAGGACATTACCGAGCTCAAGCTGGCGATGCAGGAGGTGGAAAAGTACCGGGATCACCTTGAAGAGCTCATTTATGTCAGGACACGAGAACTGGAAACTGCGCGTCAGGCCGCTGAGGCCGCAAACATGGCAAAGAGCGAGTTTCTGGCAAACATATCCCATGAAATCCGTACGCCCCTGAATGCCATCATCGGCATGGCTTCACTGTTGCGGCGGGAGCCGGTAACGCCTTCGCAACTGGATAAGCTGGACACGATAGAGTCCTCCAGTGAACATCTGTTGTCCATCATCAATAATGTTCTGGACCTCTCCAAGATTGAAGCCGGGAAAATCGTGCTGGAAGAGGTGGATGTCAATATCCCGGATTTGCTGCGCAATGTGCAGGATATCCTGCATTTGCAGGCCAGGGAGCGCAACCTTGAACTCAAGGTCGAGATCGAGTTTGATTCCGGCCCCTTGCTGGGTGATCCGACCCGCCTGCAGCAGGCATTGCTCAATTACGCCGGCAATGCAGTCAAATTCACGGAAAAGGGAAGCATATTGTTGCGTGCGGAATTGCAGCAGAACGAAGCAGAGTTTGTGCTGGTTCGCTTTGAGGTGAAAGATACCGGTATCGGCATCGCACCGGAAATTTTACCCAGGTTATTCATGAATTTTGAGCAGGCCGACAATTCGATGACGCGCAAATTTGGCGGCACCGGCCTGGGCCTGGCCATTACCCGCAAGCTTGCCATCTTGATGGGGGGTGATGCCGGTGTCCTGAGTACGCCGGGAAAGGGCAGCCTGTTCTGGTTTACGGCAAGACTCAGGAAGGGCTTAAGTCGGCAGGCCAAGCCGCAAGCCGCAATGTCCCATACAGCAGCGGAGTCACTTTTGATGGAATTTTCCGGCTGCAAGGTTCTGGTGGTGGATGATGAGCGCGTGAATCGTCAGCTGGTGCAGGATATGCTGTCCACCATACAGCCGCAGATTTTCCTGGCAAAGGATGGGGTGGAAGCGCTTGAGCTGGCGCAGGAAAATGCGTTCGACATCATCCTGATGGATATGCAGATGCCGAGGATGAATGGGCTGGAGGCGACCCGGCAGATACGCAAACTTGCCAGTGGCAAGGCGGTGCCCATCATCGCGTTGACCGGGAATGCCTTTGCGGAAGATCGCATCAAGTGCATGGAATCCGGGATGAATGACGTGATCACCAAACCCTTCAAGCCGGATGTGCTGTACCTGACCATGTATAAATGGTTGTCCTCGCGACAGTCAGGCAGTTGAGCGCTGAAATACCTGATACTGGATGAAATGGGGAGATATGGAAAATGTGCAAACCTGATTCCAGAAGTCATGTCTTGTTGAAAATTGTTCTGGCCATGCTGTTGATGCAGGGCTGTGAGCGGGTCGTTGCCGTGCCCTTGCCGGTGTGCTCGCGTACCTTTACCCTGGCTTACCACCAGCACGGCATGCTGTATGAAAAGGACAGCAATACAGGTATAGACAAGGATGTGGCGCAGGAGCTGATGCGCCGGAGTGGATGCAAATTTGAAATCAGCGTGATGCCGCGTTCACGCATATGGGCATGGATAGAATCAGGCGAGCTGGATTTCAGCATGTCGGGCATCACCAACGCCGAACGTGACAGGTTTGCCGGTTTTGCATGGTATCTCTGTAACAAATATTACCTGCTGGTGCGCAAGGACAGCGGTGTAAAGTCCTTGCCTGCATTCGAGGCTGACCCAGCGCTGTCAATTGGTGCCATACGCAGCTTTCGCTACAGCCCTGCCTTGAACCGTTTCGTGGATCGATTGACTTCCCGGAAAAGGGTGACGGAAGTGCCCGATCATGCGCAGCTGCTCGGCATGATCAGCCTGAACCGCATCCAGGGCATGATCATCGAGCCATTCAACTACAGTCAGGTGGACCGGCAGGCATTGCAGAAAATGACGCGCATCATCGAAACAGAAGATCCGCCGACATTGCATGGCCTGATCATGTCTAAAAAATCTCTTCCGGCAGCAGAACGTAAAAAGTGGGCGGCGATCATCGATGGCATGCACAAGGATGGCACGATCTACCGCATACTCAGGAAGTATTTCGACAGGAAGATGGCTCAGTCCATGGTCGATTTCTGAGATTCACTTGCGGCATTGTCGCGGTTCTGTGATGGCAAAGTTTCTACCTTGAAGCGCCATCAGCAAGACCGGTATCCATGCAAGCCGGGATATCACTGACCCAACCCGGCATTACTTGTTCAGCGTCTCGCGTTCCTTTTTGTATGTGCCATAACTTGGCGACGGGCTCATTGCGCGTTCTTCCGGGGTTTTGAGTCCGTCATTTCGCATGCGTATGCCTTCATACAGTCTTTGATGCCAGACATCGGAGCACGCTGAGAGCATGAATATCAATGTCAGAAGTAAAAGACGAAAGACCGTTTTCATGCGCCTCCGCAGTGCCGGAAATTACTGGCTGGATCGTGCCCAGCTCACTATGCCATTCACATCCATGGCGCCAGCCTGGCGCGCGATTTCGCGGCCATTCCTGAAAAGCGCCAGAGTCGGGATGCTGCGGATATTATAGCGCGCGGCAATCTGCTGGGCTTCCTCGGTGTTCAGTTTCGCCAGGCGCATCTGCGGCTCAAGCTTTGCGGCGGCCTGCACAAAATTGGGCGCCATCATGCGGCAGGGGCCGCACCAGGGAGCCCAGAAATCCACCAGCACGGGCACATCGCTGCGCGTGACATGCTTGTCGAAATTGCCGGCATTGAGCTCTACCGGATGAGCATTGAACAGAGGCTGCTTGCATTTGCCGCAGCTGGGCTGGTCGGCCAGTTTTTCGCTGGGGATGCGGTTGACCGCATCGCAATGCGGGCAAACCAGGTGCAGGGATTCAGTCATGACAGGTCCTTTCAGGTAATCGGCTACTATATGGGGATGCCTGTCGTTTTTTCAAGATGACTGGTTGGTTACAGCGAATCGAGGAAGGCCTGGCAAATGCTCAGAGCTTGAATCGCATTGACAGATCAATCGACTGAATATCCTTGGTCAGCGTGCCGATGGAAATGCGGTCCACGCCGGTTTCGGCGATTGCACGCACCGTCTGCAGATTCACGCCGCCAGACGCCTCCAGTTCGGCGCGGCCGGCTGTCAGTGTGACGGCATCACGCATCATGTCGAGGCTGAAATTATCGAGCAGGATGAGTTTCGCGCCAGCCTCCAGTGACTGATTCAGTTCATCCAGCGTCTCCACCTCAATCTGGATGCTGATCGAAGCCGGCGCGCTGTGCTGGGCCTGCTCAAGCACCTGGCGGATGCCACCTGCGGCGAGAATGTGGTTCTCCTTGATCAGCACGCCATCAAAAAGCGCCATGCGCTGGTTTTCGCCGCCACCGACATGCACGGCGTATTTCTGCGCAATGCGCAGGCCAGGCAGGGTTTTGCGCGTGTCATAAATTTTTGCGTGCGTACCCTTGATCAGCTCGACATACTGTCTTGTTGCGGTCGCGGTGGCAGAGAGTGTCTGCAGGAAGTTCAAAGCACTGCGTTCGGCGGTAAGCATCGCACGCGCCTTGCCGGAAATGTCGCACAGGGTCTGGCCGGCCTTGATCGTGTCACCTTCCTTTGCTTGCCAGGTGAGGGTGCAGTCGGGATCCAGCATATTGAAACACGCATCAAACCATGGCGTTCCACACAACACGGCATCCTGTCGCGTGATCACGCTGGCATGGCCCATTTTGTCCTTTTCGATCAGGAGGGCGGTGTAGTCCAGCGCCTGGTATTCGGCTGCTTTTTCACCATGGCGGCGCCGGCTCAGGTCGCGCATGTCTTCCAGCAATGAAGCAGATACATTGGCCTGGATATGTGGGGAGAGGAATTTTTCCGTGTATGACATGAACTTACTCCAGCCAGCGTATCAGGTAATACAGGTTGAATCCTTCGGATGAACGGGATGGTCCCATCACCACTGCAGCGGCCATTTTCTCGTCAGGATTGGCGCCGGCGCGGGCTTCCGCTTCGCTGCCTACCACCGTCACCACGTTTTCTGGAAAGCGGTCGCGTCTTTTCGATGGCGCATATATCAATGCATAGCATTCGCTGACGATGCCGGCAATGGGATCGATCAGGTGAGGTTTCATCGACATTACAGTTTCTCCTTGAACCAGAGTTGCAGACGGTTCCAGCCATCCACAGCGGCTTCCTTGCGGTAACTGGGTCGATAGTCGGCAAAGAAGGCGTGCGGTGCGTCGGGATAAACCACGATGCTCGAGCCGCTGCTGCCTTTGGCCAGTTCCGCTTTCATTCTTTCCACGGTGTCGAGGGGGATGCCCTGATCCGCGCCACCGTACAGTCCCAGCACCGGCACTTTCAGGGTGGCAGCGACATCTACCGGATGCTTCGGCTGGCTCTCCGTGACCGGTGGTGAAATCTTGCCGTACCAGGCCACTGCGCATTTCAGTCCCGGATTGTGCGCGGCATACATCCAGGTGATGCGTCCACCCCAGCAGAAGCCGGTGATGGCCATGCGCTTGCTATCGGCCGCAGTATGTTTGCCCACCCATGCGGCAGTGGCATCCAGATCGGACATCACCTGCGCATCGGAAACCTTGCCGACGATTTTCAGGATTTCCTGCACATCGGCCATTTTTGAAACATCGCCCTGGCGTGCATACAGTTCCGGCGCAATTGCGAGGTACCCCAGCTTGGCCAACCTGCGGCAAACATCCTTGATATGTTCATGCACGCCGAAAATTTCCTGCACCACCAGCACCACCGGGAAGTTTTTACCCTTGGTCGGACGTGCCACATAGGCCGGGAAAGCGAAATCGCCATTCGGAATGCTGACCATTTCGTCGGCGATGCCTTCCCGGTCGGTCATTACCAGTGTTTCTCCGGTAACGGGCTGCACGGAAAGTGCATAACTTGCGGCAATCATCGAGACCAGGAATTCGCGGCGGCTGATATCGGGTGAGTCAATTTGCATAGCGTCTCCTCGACAGGCGTGGGTTAAGAGCATTTGAGCCTAACCGCCCGATTGTATAGAAAAACACCATGCCGCTGGGCATGCTTGAGGGTGTCTCAAACTCGCCATCTCAATAAATAATAATAAAATCAATTACATAAATAGAAACTTCAAAAACCACCAAGGCAGGCCTTGTCAGATTCAATGTAATGCTTATAATAAGCAATACTTACTAATAAGAGATTGCTGATGAAGAAGCCGGAAGAAACGCTGGGCTACCTGTTGAATGACGTGGCGCGGCTGATCCGCAGTGAATTTCACAAGCGTATCGAATGCAGCACGTTCACCCAGGCGCAGGCACGCGCACTGGTCTATGTGGCGCGCATCGAAGGCATCCGCCAGGTGCAGCTGGCCGAGCTGCTGGAAATCCAGCCGATCACGCTGGCGCGCATGATCGACCAGCTGGAGCAGGCAGGCCTGGTTGAGCGCAGGCAAAGCCCCAACGATCGCCGAGCCTATGAGTTGTATGTCACTCCTGCAGCCGCGCCCCATCTGGAAAAAATCCGTGCCATCGGCAATGCCCTGCGCGCCGATGCACTGCAGGGTGTCAGCGAAAATGATGCTGCTGTCGTATTCGAGGTGTTGCGCAAGATGCGCAGAAATCTCACCGGGCACTGAGCCTGCCATCAATCAACAAACATATGACTGGAAAAATCATGAGCCAATCAGATACGCATACTGCCACTCAGCCACAGAACAAATCGAAGCGATTCATCCTGCTGGTCGTTGTGCCTGCCGTTGCCCTGCTGGTATTCGGCATCGTTTACCTGCTGGGGGGACGCTATGTCAGCTCCGACAATGCCTATGTAAAGGCCGACAAGGTGCCGGTGAGCTCCACCGTGTCCGGCACGGTCACCGAAGTCATGGTGCAGGAAAACCAGGCGGTGAAGGCGGGGCAGTTGCTGTATCGCATCGACCCCTCTCAATTCCAGGTCTCAATTGCAAAGGATGAAGCCAAACTGGCACAGGCACGTACCGATATCGCCGCAATGAAAGCCAGCTACCGTGAAAAGCAGGCGGAAATATTGCTCGCGCAAACCCGTTATGATTTCGCGCTGAAGGAACAGCAGCGCCAATCTGATCTGTTATCCAAGGGATACATTTCGCCCTCCCGTTACGATGAAGCGCGGCAAAGCACCGACATCGCCTCACAACAAGTGGCTGCGCTGAAGGAAGACCAAAGGCGTATCGCCGAATCTCTGGGCGGCAGTGCCGAAATGCCCATCGAGCAGTCTCCTGCGTTCCGCGTGGCGCTGGCCGAGCTGGCGCAGGCCAAGCTCGACCTGCAGCATACCGAGGTGAAGGCATCGATGGCAGGCATCGTCAGCAAGCCACCCAAGGTCGGCCAGTTTGTTGCGGCGGGCAATCCGGTGATGGCACTGGTGGTGAACGGCAACCTGTGGATCGAGGCCAACTTCACTGAAACCGACCTCACCCATGTGCACCCCGGCCAGGCGGTGGATATCAGTGTCGATACCTATCCTTCCGTGAAATGGAAAGGTGAAGTGGAAAGCCTGAGCCCGGCGACAGGCGCCGAGTTTTCGCTGATCCCGGCGCAGAATGCCACCGGCAACTGGGTGAAAATCGCGCAGCGCGTCGCGGTGAAAATCAGCATTGCGTCCACACCTGACATGCCGCAACTGCGCGCAGGTCTCAGCACGGAAGTGGAAATCGATACCGGCCACAAGCGGAAACTGCTGGGCATCACGTTGTAAGCATCCATCATGAACGCAGCTGCAGCCAAATCCCATACCGGCATGATCACCGTTTCGGTGATGCTGGCCACCATCATGCAGGCGCTGGACACCACCATCGCCAACGTTGCGCTGCCGCACATGCAGGGCACGCTCGGCGCAACGCAGGACCAGATCTCATGGGTGCTCACTTCGTATATCGTGGCGGCGGCGATCTTCATGCCGCTCACCGGATTCCTCACTGCGCGGATGGGACGCAAGCGCGTGTTCATGTGGTCCGTGGTGGGTTTCACCATCACCTCCATGCTGTGCGGCGCGGCACAGTCGCTGGAGCAGATGGTGCTGTTCCGATTCATGCAGGGTGTGTTTGGCGCCAGCCTGGTGCCGCTGTCGCAGGCAGTGATGCTGGATACCTTCCCGCGCGAGAAGCACGGCTCGGCGATGGCGATGTGGGGTGTGGGCGTGATGGTCGGGCCGATATTGGGCCCGTCACTCGGTGGCTGGCTCACCGAGTATTACAACTGGCGCTGGGTGTTCTACATCAACCTGCCGTTCGGCATTCTCGCCTGGATGGGGCTGGCTGCCTTCGTGCATGAAACGCCGATCAACAAGGCCAAGAAATTCGACCTGTTCGGCTTCGCCATGCTCAGCCTGTCGCTCGGCGCGTTGCAGATGATGCTGGACCGCGGCGAAACGCTGGACTGGTTTGCCAGCCCGGAAGTGATCACCGAGACCGTGCTGGCCATCGGTGCGATGTATCTCTTCATTGCGCATATCTTCACCCATGCGCATCCCTTCATCGAGCCCGGCCTGTTCCGCGACCGCAACTTCAGTGTCGGCCTGCTGTTCATCTTCCTCATCGGCATCATTCTGCTGGCGACCATGGCCCTGCTGCCGCCCTTCATGCAGGGGCTGATGGGCTATCCCATTCTCGATATCGGTTACCTGCTGGCGCCGCGCGGCGTGGGCACGATGATGGCGATGCTGGTGGTCGGCCGGCTTTCCGGCAAGGTGGATGCGCGGGCGCTGATCCTCACCGGCCTGCTGCTCACCAGTTATTCGCTGTATGCAATGACGAAATTCACCCTCGATATATCCGGCAGTGCAATCGTGACCACCGGTATCGTGCAGGGCTTTGGCCTTGGCTTCATCTTCGTGCCGCTCTCCACCATCACCTTTGCCACGCTGGCCGGGCATTACCGCAATGAAGGCACCGCGCTGTTCAGCCTGATGCGGAATATCGGCAGCAGTATCGGCATCTCCGTGGTGGTCACTTACCTCGCGCAGCGCACGCAGATCAACCATGCTGCACTGGCCGACTACATCAGTGGCTCAAATATGGCACTGCAAAGCGCGGTGGAAAATGGCGCACTCAATATGTCCACGCCGCAGGGCCTGATGGCGATCAATGGCGAAGTGACCAGGCAGGCAGCCACGCTGGCCTACCTGCAGGATTTCCGCCTGATGATGTTCATCACGCTGGCGGCGATTCCACTCCTCGTATTCCTGCGCGCGCCCGTAAAAAAGCCGTCCGTGAAAACCATGGCGGCTGCGGCCGAGTAAAATTGACAGTAGCGTAACTGGGTGTTGCCTTGGTAACACCTGACATTGCGGGGTCATCATGGTTGCCACCACCACACTCAAATTACCCGATGAAATGAAGGAGCGCATCGCCAGTGCGGCCGAGGCGGCAGATAAAACACCGCATGCCTGGATGGTCGATGCGCTTGCTGCGCAAATCGCGCTGGATGAACGCCGCCGAGAATTTGTTGAGTCAGCATTCATTGCCGAACAGGAAGTGGCCGAATATGGACTCGTTTATGATGCCGACGAAGTGTTCAGCCATTTGCAGGCCAAAATTGCGGGGAAACCTGTCAAAGCCCCTAAAGCCCGCAAACGCTGATGACGCGCCACGTGTTTGCGCCACGCGCTTTTCAGGATATGGAGCGACTGACAGATTTCCTGCTGGAGTCTGATCCGGCAGCGGCAGAAGCAGCTGCAGACATTCTGATCGATGGTTTGAAAATCCTCCAATCGCATCCGCTTGTGGGAAGGCCGGTTGAGCATGGCTATCGAGAGATGCTTATATCGCGTGGCCGCACTGGTTACATAGCCTTGTATAGATATGATGCTTTCAAGGATATTGCGCTGATTCTGGTAGTGCGCCACCAGCGCGAAGTGGATTCCTGATCTGGCTTAAAGCTGCTTCATGATTAAAGCCTTTGACCGAAACGATCCCATCTTGGCATCCAGTTGCTGAGGATGTCAGCCGAAACCAGAATGTGATGCGCATGGCCGATGATCAGTTTGCGCGGCACAAAACCGAAAAATCGCGAATCGGCGCTGTTATCGCGGTTATCGCCCAGCATCAGGTATTCACCTTGCGGCACTTTCAGCGGGCCGAAATTGCTGTGCTGCTGCATGCCATCGAGTATCTGCATGCGGTGGCTGTAGTCGGCAAAATTTTCGGTCAGGCGCAGAGCAGGAATATGTTCGCCGTTGCCCAGCGGTTCTTCCAGATTTTGCGCGTGATCGTATTCGGCTTCGATGCCGTTGATCAGCAGTTTCTCGTTGCGCATTTCCACCGTGTCGCCCGGCAGTCCAATCAGCCGCTTGATCAGGCGCGTTCCGTTTTTGGGGGAGGAGAATGTCACCACATCGCCGCGTTGCGGCTCTCCAAGATGGGCCAGCACAATGTCGGTGAGCGGCAGTTTGAGGTCGTAGGCCAGGCGATTCACCAGCACCACGTCGCCCTCCAGCAGGCTGGGACGCATCGAGCCTGAAGGCACCGGGTTCCAGTCAGCGACTGCCGTGCGAAACAACGCAAAGCAGCAGAGAAAGACCAGGAACCCGCGATTGTCCTTGATAAAGCGCTTCATACAGCCTCCGTTTTAATGGGTATGGTATGCATAAAGAGTTTGCATACCGCTTTGTAGAAACCGGAAGGCGCCGGAAGTTCAATTTTCAGCTGTATTTTCCGGAATATAAATATCATATATAAATCAGTATGTTGAAATATAATTGAAACGAGCTGGATGCTTTACATTCTCAAACTGATCGCAGTAGAATGAAAACTCTTCGCATTAATCCGCCGGCGGCATAAATCCATCTGTCGGCACCCAGACAGTACTTGCCGGGAAAGTCACCTGCCTGTCTTCACTTCTGTATCTGTTCTCCCGGAGACCTCCGCAACCCTGCGGAATTTCAAATCCACCTGAAACAAGGAGGCATCATGAAACGCATCTATTTTCTGGTTCCCGATATAGACACCACCAAAACCATCTTCAAGGAGCTGCTGCTGCAGCGTGTGGAGGAAAAGCACATGCATGTGCTGGCCAAACGTGGCACGCCACTGGATGACCTGCCCGAAGCCAGTTTCCTGCAGAAAACCGATTTCATTCCAGCGCTCGAACAAGGCATCGTGCTGGGCGGCCTGACCGGCTTTGTTTCCGTGATGGTCGCTCTGGGCATGACCAGCGGTTTTGCTGACAGTGGCGTCACGATACTGGTCACCACCCTGATGGGGTCGGCATTTGGCGGCTGGTTTTCCAGCATGGCCGGCAGCAGTGTCGGCAATCGCCAGGTGAAGCCCTATGCAGCTGCGATTGCGCGTGGCGAGCTGCTGATGATGGTGGATGTCCCGAAAGACAGAATCGCCGATATCGAACGGGCCATCATCAGGAACCACCCCGAATCCAAATGCGGTGGCACAGAGCCCATGATCCCTGCCTTTCCTTGAGCGTCAGCATAGCAACTGCTGTGACTGTCATATCGGGCTACGCGTGATGTGAACTGCAGGAAGGCACAACGCATCAGGCACGGTAAACCGCTGCAATACCCTTTGCAGCGGTTTTTTATTGTTCCAGCTCCATTTCCTTTTGGAGTGGCCCCTTGAAATTCTCAAGAGATGCCCCATTTTGAGCCCAGACCAAACGAAAATATTCCTGGGGAAAAACAATGCGCTTCGACAAATTCACCACAAAACTGCAGCAAGCCCTCTCCGATGCCCAAAGCCTGGCGGTCGGTGCCGACAACCAGTTCATCGAGCCACAGCATTTGTTGCTCGCGCTGCTGAACGACGCCGACAGCGGCGCAGGCTCTTTGCTGTCTCGTGCCGGCGGCAACGTAACCGCACTGAAAACCGCGCTGAATGATGCCGTCAGCCGCCTGCCCAAGGTGGAAGGCCATGGTGGTGAAGTGCAAGCCAGCCGCGATCTCGGCAACCTGCTCAACCTCACCGACAAGGAAGCGCAGAAGCGTGGCGACCAGTTCATCGCCAGCGAAATGTTCCTGCTCGCGCTGACAGATGACAAAGGCGAAACCGGCCGCCTGCTGAAAAGCCACGGCGTAAACCGTGCGCACCTGGAGCAGGCCATTTCTGCCGTGCGTGGCAGCAACAAGGTGGATAGCGCCGAATCCGAAGGCCAGCGCGAAGCCCTGAAAAAATTTACCATCGACCTTACCGAGCGCGCAAGACTAGGCAAGCTGGACCCGGTGATCGGCCGCGACGATGAAATCCGCCGCGCCATCCAGGTGCTGCAACGCCGCTCGAAAAACAACCCCGTGCTGATCGGCGAACCGGGCGTGGGCAAAACCGCCATTGTGGAAGGACTGGCCCAGCGCATCATCAATGAAGAGGTGCCGGAAACCCTGAAAGGCAAGCGCGTGTTGAGTCTCGATATGGCCGCGCTGATCGCCGGTGCGAAATACCGCGGCGAATTTGAAGAGCGCCTGAAAGCCGTGCTGAAAGAACTGGCGCAGGACGAAGGCAAGAACATTGTGTTCATCGACGAAATCCACACCATGGTGGGTGCTGGCAAAACCGAAGGCTCGATGGATGCCGGCAACATGCTCAAGCCCGCTTTAGCACGTGGCGAGCTGCACTGCATCGGCGCCACCACGCTGGATGAATACCGCAAGTATGTGGAAAAAGATGCCGCGCTGGAGCGCCGTTTCCAGAAAGTGCTGGTGGGCGAGCCTTCTGTTGAATCCACCATCGCGATACTTCGCGGCCTGCAGGAAAAATATGAATTGCACCACGGCGTGGAAATCACCGACCCGGCGATTGTCGCCGCGGCAGAACTATCCGACCGCTACATCACTGACCGCTTCCTGCCGGACAAGGCGATCGACCTGATCGACGAAGCCGCCGCGCGCATCAAGATGGAAATCGATTCCAAGCCCGAGGTGATGGACAAGCTCGACCGCCGCCTGATCCAGCTGAAGATCGAGCGCGAAGCGGTGAAAAAGGAAAAGGACGAAGCCTCCAGAAAGCGCATGCAGCTGCTGGAAGAAGAAATCAAAAAGCTGGAGCGCGAATATGCCGACCTCGAAGAAATCTGGAAGGCAGAGAAAGGCGCTGCCCAGGGTGCCGCGCATGTGAAAGAAGAGATCGATCATATCAAGGCCGACATCGCCAGGCTGCAGCGCGAAGGCAAGCTGGAAAAAGTGGCCGAGCTGCAATATGGCAAGCTGCCGCAACTGGAGGCGAAGTTAAAAGAAGCCACGCAGAAAGAAAGCGAAGGCCAGGCCAGCAAGAACAAACTGCTGCGGACACAGGTGGGCGCAGAGGAAATTGCCGAAGTGGTAAGCCGTGCCACCGGCATTCCTGTGTCGAAGATGATGCAAGGTGAACGTGAGAAATTATTGCACATGGAGGATAAACTGCATGAGCGCGTGGTGGGGCAGGACGAAGCCGTGCGCCTCGTTTCCGATGCAATTAGAAGATCACGTTCCGGCCTGGGCGACCCCAACCGTCCCTATGGTTCCTTCCTGTTCCTCGGCCCCACCGGCGTGGGTAAAACCGAGCTGTGCAAGGCGCTGGCCGGCTTCCTGTTTGATTCGGAAGAGCACCTCATCCGCATCGACATGAGCGAATACATGGAAAAGCATTCCGTGTCGCGACTGATCGGCGCACCGCCCGGCTATGTGGGCTATGAAGAAGGCGGTGGCTTGACCGAAGCCGTGCGCCGCAAGCCCTACAGCGTGATTCTGCTCGATGAAGTGGAAAAGGCCCACCCGGATGTGTTCAACGTGCTGCTGCAAGTGCTGGATGATGGCCGCATGACCGATGGCCAGGGGCGCACCGTGGACTTCAAGAACACCGTGATCGTGATGACTTCCAACCTTGGCAGCCAGATGATTCAGCAGATGCAGGGCGACGACTATCAGGTGGTGAAACTGGCGGTGATGGGCGAGGTGAAAACCTACTTCCGTCCTGAATTCATCAACCGTATCGATGAAGTTGTGGTGTTCCACGCGCTGGACGAGAAGCACATCAAGTCCATTGCGAAGATCCAGCTCGCCTATCTGGAAAAGCGTCTGGCTGCGATGGAGATGAAACTGGATGTTACCGATGCTGCGTTGTCCGAAATCGCCAATGCCGGTTTCGACCCGATCTATGGCGCACGTCCATTGAAGCGCGCCATCCAGGCCCAGCTGGAAAACCCGCTGGCCAAGCTGATCCTTGAAGGCAAATATGCGCCCAAGGATACGGTGAAGGTGGATTGTGTATCCGGAGTGATGAGGTTCGAGTAAGGTTGAGTTATTTCTGGGAAAGCCCGGCTTGCCGGGCTTTCCCTTTGTTGGTTCGTTTGCTTCAATTTTAGTGACAATTGAAAGGAATTTAATATGGACAAGATTTATACGCCAGCCCAATTGGGTTCGCTAGCCTTGCAGAACCATCTGGTAATGGCGCCAATGACACGCAATCGTGCAACAGGCAATATTCCGAATGAACTCATGGCGGAGTATTACGCGCAACGTGCTGGAGCCGGTTTGATTGTCACTGAAGGGGTATCGCCTTCTCCAAATGGTTTGGGTTACCCGCGCATACCAGGCATATTCTCTGCCGAGCAGGTGACAGGTTGGGCCAAAGTGACAGCTGCAGTGCATGCAAAGGGAGCGAAGATATTCATGCAGTTCATGCACTGCGGGCGGATTGGCCATCCACTCAATGTACCAGCAGGGGCGCGAGTTCTTGGGCCGTCTGCGGTGGCAGCCGCAGGGGAAATCTATACTGATGCTGAAGGCATGAAACCACATGCTGTGCCACAGGCGATGAGCGAGGCAGATATCCGGACTGCGGTGGAGGAGTTTGCCCGGGCAGCAAAAAGCGCAGTTGAGGCGGGTTTTGACGGTGTAGAGCTGCACGCCGCCAATGGGTATTTGCTGGAACAGTTTATACGCCCAAATTCCAACCAACGTCAGGACCAATATGGCGGGGCCATTGAAAATCGTGTTCGCTTCCCGCTTGAGGTGGTGGATGCGGTGATCAAGACGATCGGCAAGGACAAGGTAGGGATACGCTTATCACCCTATGGCGTTTTCAATGACATGCCGATTTATGATGCAATGGAGGCCGACTATACTTATCTTGCACAGCAACTCAATGCACGCGGCTTGGTGTATGTACATCTGGTGGATCATTCGCCGATGGGTGCGCCCAAGGTGCCGGATTCAATCAAGCAGGTTTTCCGTACTACCTTCAAGGGTACTCTCATTCTTTCTGGGGGGTATGATGCAGGACGCGCAGAAAAGGATATTGTCGAGAATCGCTGTGATCTGGTCGCAGTGGGCCGCCCATTTTTGGCCAATCCGGATCTGGTGGCGCGCTGGAAAACCGGTGCGCCACTGAATGCCGCAGATCAGCAGACGTTCTATACCCCCGGCCCTAAGGGCTATACCGATTATCCATTGATGTCATAAACAGGTGCGGGCCGCGGATTCATTGCGGCATTCAATTCGTCTCTATTCCTGGCCGGCACCTTTTACTGGTATCTTTGCCCTGCCTGGCGGCAAGAACTATTAGGGACAGACCACGTTTTAGCCAATATGGTTGTTTTGAAAGCGTGATGAACACTAGTGTAGCGGGGTAGGCCTGTCAATCGGTCTTACGCATGAATTTATGGAGTTATTACCAACAGCGCGCGGCCTGAGCCTGCGGCGAGGCACGTTCAGTAAGGCTTTGCATTAATTGCCCGGCAGTGTCGGCGGTGAGGAAGAGGCTGCAGCCTGCACACACGGAAAGTGCCAGGCAGATATACACGGGTTCTGGTGAGAAGTGTTTGGCCAGTTCATCGGGCGATGCAAGCACAGCGGCTAACTGCGTTCATACTCTGTGAGCGGAAAAAACAAAACCCGGCAGCGCCGGGTTTGGGATTGATTCCAGATGGCCGTGCCATCAGCAATGGTTTAGGCCGCGTGTTCCTTGGGGTTGGGGCCGAAGCGGTTTTCACCGGGGGTGCCATCCATCACGGCAAACACCAGCAGCACGATGGCGCCGATCAGTGGAACCAGGGAGATCAGCAGCCACCACCCGGTGCGATCGATGTCATGCAGTCTTCTGACGCCCACGGAAAGTGAAGGCACGATCATGGCAAGCACAAATATAAGGATCAGAATTTGCGCGATATTGCCAAGTACATATGCCAATGCAATCAGGGCAATGTAGATCAGCAGGTAGAACAGGAAGAAAAACCAATATTCTTTTCTGCGGGCGCGCCCGGAAAAATCAGCGTATTTGTTTAATGCGGCCAGAAACCAGCTCATATATGACTCCCTATGGTTAATCCTCAATTGTTGTTATTGCGTGGCAGGTTGAGGTTGTCGCTGCCATGCAGTCGTGCATCACGTGGTGTTGCAGGCGCTGATGCAAGACGTTCGCTAGCGTACTGATAATTAAAGTAAAAGGCAAATTGCGTCGCCACAATTGGCGAACAATTGGGGACAGTCCATAATTTCACGCTGCTCGCGGAAACAGTGTGATGCGGCAGAGAGTAATAGAGTCTGGCCTTACTTTTCACATCAAAATACCAGGTAAGCCATGAACCAATGCATGCTGAAGGTGTTTTGCAGGCTGACGCAATTTCACCAGGTTTCAAAATTGCGTCAAGGGATGGCTGTTACTTCACGCTCTGGAACGAGCTGACATCCCTGCCGGCAAGCGTATCGTCGAGGCGGGCATATAAGGTCTGCACGCCCTTGGTGGCCATATCCAGTGCGGATGGATGGAATTTTTCAAAGTTTGTCCCGCCAAAATCGGAAGTGTCAAACACGATGATGGCCTTGGCGTCGCCGGGTTCGGCTTCTTTCATGGTGGAGTCTTTCCATACGGTTTTGCCGTTCTGGTCGTAGGCGACCACGGAAGAGCTTACGGTTGCGCTGTAGCTTTTCTTGCCCATTGAGATGCCCATGATGGAGACAAATCCCTTGCTTTGCGTGACGTTAAAGGAGAAGGTCAGGGCGATGACGCCGTCCACGCCGAGGTCTTTGGCGAGCTTGGCATATTTCTGTTCGTCTGAAATGTATTTGTAGCCGCCTGCCTCGTTCATGTCTAAGTTCATGAACATCACTTGCATCTGGTGCGGGTCTTCTGCCAGGCCTTTATAGGCCTTGCTTGCCAGTACGCTCTTTTCCGGCACGAGGGTGAACAGCTGGTTTTTGCCCAGGGCGCCATAAATGGCGGGCTTCAGCTTGTCGATGATGGGCTGGGTATTGGTGCCGGGAATTTCATCCATGCTCTTGAACATGTTGACCATGCCCTTTTCGCCTTGCATGGTCTTGACCGAGGCGATGGAAACGACTGCATATTTCTTGTGGGGATTGAATGCGGTTTTCTCGACATCGGCAGAGCCAGTGATGGCGATCGTGGAGCAGCCTTGAACCGAGAAGGCAATTGCCAGTGCAACAAGCGTTTTGATTATATTTTTTGTGGTCATGTTATTCCCTTGGTTATGTAATAAGTTGCTGCTGTAGCAGTTGCGTGAATATTCCTGTGTATATTTCAAACATGTGCTGCGGGATGCAAGGGTAGACGTTCCTGCCTGCAGGGTCAATGCCACTCATTCTATTATTACTGCCGTGCATGAGACTGTGCATGTGGTGTTTGGGGGGATGCCTTGTGCTGGACAAATTTCATTGCAAGCAAGGGCGGGTGATCATAAGTGAGAGTTGATGCAGGCTGTGCCGGGGTGATGTGCATTGCAGTTAAGGCAGCCATTGCAGGCCGGGCAATCCTGCCTGCTTGTCAAGTGCCAGGTGCTTCCGGCAATGATTGACACTGGACAGTGTTATCTCCAATATTCATCAATTCATTTCAACCTTGGCTACTGTATTCATGCAAGCGATTGATGCCGTTACCGCCTCGCCGCTGGAGGACGAAGTCATCCTGGCAGAGCGTATCAAGACTTACCTTGCCGAATCGAAAGCACAGACCGTTGCCGGCGCTGTGGTATTTTCGATTATTGCTTTTGCGGCGCGGGACTATTCTCCCGGCTGGACGCTGCTGGTGGCATCGCTGATGCTGGCGATTGCGACAGGCATCCGCATGCAGCAGATATGGCTGTTTTCTCGCAAGCCTGACATCAAGCCGCACGCGCAATGGGGCAGGGTGCAAACCTGGTGTGCGGGCCTGGCCGGTATGGCCTGGGCGCTGGCCTTTGTGCCGATGATGGATGCATTGCCGCTAGGCTATCGCTATTTCGTGATTGCGGTGTGTGCGGTTTCCATTTCCACTTCCGTGGCTGAAGGCTTTTCTTACCTGTGGCCGTCGATTGCGTTTTCCGTTTCGTTGCTCATCCCGCTGATCAGCTGGTTGCTGTTGAAGGGCGAAAGCACATTTTCGCAACTGGCGCTGCTGCTGATGATCATGTTTCCATTGCTGATCTGGCAGAGCACGCAGCGCGGCAAGGCGCTGGTGCAGAGTATCCTGCTGCGGCTGAATATTGAGCAACTGGCGCATGAGCTGGTGTACCAGCGTGACCTGGCGGAAAAGGCCGACAAGGAGAAGACGCGTTTCCTGGCTGCCGCCAGCCATGATTTGCGCCAGCCTGTTTTCGCTTCGCTGCTGCTGGTGGATGCATTGAAGATGGGCACGCTGACGCAGTCGCAGCAGCAGCTGATCGGCAAGCTGGACCAGTCGATACGGGTGTTTTCAAACCAGCTGGAGCGTTTGCTGGATCTTTCCAGGTTTGATGCGGGGTTGGTGAAGACACAGGCGGTTGCGGTGAGCCTGACTGCATTGTTCGAATGGCTGGAGCAGATGTTTGCGAACTCGGCTCATGAAAAGGGACTGCGCTTCATGTTGCACATTCCCGGTGACCGTACGCTGGGCGTGCTGGTTGACCGCGGGTTGATCGAATCCGCGTTGCTGAACATCGTTTCCAACGCGATGAAATTTACGCGCCGTGGCGGCATCCTGATTGGCGCAAGGGTGCGTGCCGAGCATGTGCTGATCCAGGTGTGGGATACCGGCATCGGCATTGAGGCCATGCATATCCCGCGGATATTTGACGAGTTCTACCAGGTGGATAATCCACAGCGCAATCGTGAATCCGGGCTGGGGCTGGGTTTGTCCATCGTGAAACGTGCAATGGGTTTGCTGGGGGGCGAGATTACGTGCCGTTCGCGTCCCGGGCACGGCTCGATGTTTGAACTGAAACTGCCGATTGCCGATTCTGCAGATGCGTTGCCGTCTGCGAACTATGCATTGTCGCGGGAAACGGTGGCTGCCCATTCCGCCTTTGCCGGCAAGCGGGTGGTGGTGCTGGAGGATGACTTGCTGGTGAATGAGGCGATCGTGGTGATGCTGCGCGAGCTGGGTGCCGGGGTGATGCATTACGCCAGTGCGGAACTTGCGCTGGCTGATCCGGATGCGGCGCTGGCGGATTTTTACATCGTCGATTATTCGCTGGGTGGGCGTTATACCGGTGCAGAGTATCTCGATCTGTTGCAGGCATCTACAGGACGCAAGCTGCGTGCAGTGGTGCTGACCGGGGAAACGGCCCCTGCGTTTCTGGACCAGATGGCCGAGCGGCGCTGGCCTATCCTGCACAAGCCGCTCAATCTGGCGAGTTTGGTTGCCTATCTATAGTCCAGTCTGTTGGGGGGCTTGATTATAATGTATTGATTATATTTATATATTATTGAAATTCCATGGCTTGACTGCGTATTCTGCTACGGTGTTTTAATGGGCGCATGAGGGCAGTGTGGCCGTGTACATTTCTACCCTGTCCATGCCAATTCAATGAAAGTTACCATGGATGCAGCCAGCCTTAAGCAGATGATCAGGACGCAATATTTGTCCTGGCGACAGTCGAAGCAGGATCAAAACCAGATTCATCGCATCAACCAGGCATTGTTTGAATTGTTCATGCAGGTTGGCAGGGACTATCCTGCGCTGAGCGAGCGGGAGCAATTGAACAGGCTGGTGATGCAGCGCAAAGGGTGTGATGAAGCGGCGGCCTATGAGGTGATGCGGATTGCCGAAGAAAGTTACGCCGCATGGCCGCATGCGCGCGAACTGAACCTGTGCGATGTCATGCGATATCTGGCTGTCAGGGAATTCCAGGATGCACAGGGAGATGCCAGCTGGGGTGTGGAAAGCATTGCCGCGAGTGTCAGGGCAGTTGTTCCTCACCAGCTCTGCCCGGTACGCCTGAAGCAGCCTTATCTTGTCGAGCGCAGAAAGGCTGAACGAAGTCAGGTTGATTGATGGCTGCGGCCAGATCAGAAGGGGCTGCTTGCCTGCCTCCTGCCCCTTGCCAATTCCTGTTGCATCGCATAAGGTCTCGCCTTGATTGAATTTATCTTGGCTTGACTCATGGATGACCTGGACTTTCTCGCTAAATCCCCCAAACCTGCCTTGCTGGAAAAAGTGCCGCTGGACCCGGTTGCTGCGCAGGATTTCTTTGCCTCCCATGGCAAGGAAGAGGCCATCGAGGCAGGCGAGGTCATTTTTGCCGAGAACAGCAAAAGCAAATCGCTGCTTTTCCAGCGCAGCAAGATGTACCTGTTACTGGAAGGCACGATAGACCTCAGCGTAAAGGATCAGGTGATAGGCTCGGTCTATGCCGGCGAGATTTTTGGCGAGATGGCTTCGCTCACGCAGATGCCGCGTACTGCAACGGCAACGGCTGAAACGGATTGCCGGGTTATTGCAATGGACGACAAGCAGTTTCGCAATGCGTTGAAGGAAAAGCCCGAGTTTGCGCTGACGCTGATGGCGATGATGACGCGCCGTCTGCGTGAAATGCTGAATGAGCTGGACCTCGACGGGATGCACACCGAAGTGCTGGATGACGGAAAATACCCGATGCTGGGCAAAAACCTGCTGTCCGGGCTGCAGGATGAGCTGGGTGAAAATGCGGTGATGCGTTATCGCGAAGGCCACTATATTCTGGAAGCGGGTCAGTCCGGCCTGTTCATGTATATCGTGCTGGAAGGCCAGGTCAGCATCCGCATGCACGAGACCATCGTCGAGGAAATCGGGCCCGGCGGCATCTTCGGGGAAATGGCATTGGTGGAGCGCGGCGAGCGCATGGCCAGTGCGATTGCCGATAACGATTGTGCGGTGCTGGCGGTGAACCGCAATACCTTCCTCGACATGGTGCGCAGCAACCCTGATTTCGGCTATGCCATCCTCAGTACCATCGGTGAGCGTCTGCGCATCGTGGCATCGGGCTTTGCCGAATAGCGCACCTGCTGTTACTGCCTAAGAAGCAGTTACCAGAGGTCGGCCCCGGAAATCACCAGTCTGGCGCCATGCTGGTTAGCGCAGGTGCAGCTGTCAGCGTTTAATGTCCCGTGTATCCCGACGCCTGAGAACCCCTTGTATGCATGCATGGCATAGCCTTTTTCGAGGCATTTTTGCTCGCACATTTTCTCGCGATGATTGGCGGCCCATAGCGATACAGAAAAAATGCCGAGGATGACGGCTATCAGGATGCCCAGTTTGTTTGCCATCGATTCATCCCTTCAGGTTGGAATATGCGTCAAACAGCGTCTCACATTCCTGCATCAAAGTCTGCCCAACTTCCGAGTAGTAGCGAGGGTCCAGGGCTTCCTGCAGTTCGTGGCTGATGAACAGCCCGGCTTCGCGGGAGGTGCTGTCGGTGACCTGCTTCGCCAGCTGTTCGCTCAGGTCGGCCAGGTCCTTGCGTGTCTGTAACGGCAGGGATTTCCGGTTGCGTGCCAGCCAGTCTGCGGCCAGCGTTGTGCATTGTGCTTGCTTGAGCCAGGTGTCGTGTTCGTAATGGATGCGCAGCCGCTCGGCCAGCAGCGCAAATATCAGTGCAATGCAGGAGCCGCGGTCGCTGCTTGGGGTGTCAGGCGGTGCCGAGGTCATGAGGGTTAAACGCGTTAATTGATCGCGCCATTTTTGCCGATTTCCTTCTGGATGAACAATGCGGGGTTCACCATGGCGCCATTCAGGATCACGCTCCAGTGCAGGTGCGGGCCGGTGGCGCGGCCTGTCATGCCTGACAAGCCTATGGCCTGGCCTTTTTCAACATGGTCACCGGCCTTTACGTCCATCTGGTCCATGTGGCAATACATGGTGATGAGGCCATTGCCGTGGTCGATGAAGATGGTGTTGCCATTGAAGAAGTAGTCATGCACGTTGAGCACGGTGCCTGCACTTGCGGCGTGGATGGGGGTGCCGCGCGGCACGACGATATCCAGCCCGGCATGGGGTGAACGCGGTTTGCCGTTGAAGAAACGCTTGAGGCCGAAGTTGCCGGAGCGCGGGCCTTCAGCCGGCGCAACAAAGCCCAGGTCAGTGTTGTCGTCTTCGCTCCACTGGTGCTTGAGTTGCTTGATCTGTGCGATTTCGCCGACTGCACGCGTTTCGTTTTCGGGTGAGAGTTCAACCTTGCTGTTGTCTTTGAGGGTGATGTGCTGTTCGGGGTATTTCTTTTTGCGAACGCGGAAATCCACCATGCGGGTTTTGTTGCCGAGTTTGACATTCAGCTTGTGCCAGCCGGGCGGGGTGCTCAGCGGCAGGCCGATCACGGCATACCATTGCTTGAGTTCTTTCTGGATGAGCACGGGTTGCTTGTCAAACCAGGCTTGCGGTTTCTGTTTGTGGGTGATGGCGTTTTCCAGCTGGATGATGGCGATGCCGCCCGGAACACTCTGCGCTTCGGGTAGCGCAGCATGAGCCGAGAAAGGCACACAGGCTAGCCACAGGGTGATCAGGCATGATTTATTTAAGTGCATGATTATATTATGTTTATATTAATTTCCAGAATGGGGTGCGAGCAGGCTTGTGCGGCCGGTATTTTACTGCACGTCCTGTTTCACGCCAGTGCCCAGCCAGGCGTCTGACGTGAGTGAGACTGGCTTGTTGGACAGGGCTGCCCGCAAAAAGTTGAGGGCCAGCTGTTCTTTTTCCGGCCATCGCGCGCCCAGGGATTTTTTCAGCATCTGGATGGGTGCGCTGCCTTTCACCATCGTGTCCCAGAAGGACTCGACATCCGTCACCGGGAAGCCCTTGGTGACCAGGCGGATTTCTACATCGCGGAAACCGGCCTCTGTCATTTCACGCCGGAAAGTGTCGGGGTCTTCGAGCGTGGCAATGCTGCGCTGCGGTTGCGGCAGGTCTGGCTTGATGGCTTGCAGTGCGCCAAACATGGTCTGCATTGCGGGAGACTGGTCAACAGGTGCCCAGCTCATGATGGCGATACTGCCGCCGGGTTTGAGCGTGCGGTGGATTTCGGCAAAACCCCTGCCACGATCGGGAAAGAACATCAGGCCGAAGATGGAGAAGGCGGCATCAAATTCATTATCGGCATAGGGCAGTTGCTGTGCATCGCCGCAATGCAGCGAGATGTGCGAGTGGCCTGCCGCGTCTGCCTTGCGCCGGAAGATTTCCAGCATCGCAGGCGAAAAGTCGATGCCGTGCACGCTGCCGGCCTCGGGTGCCACCAGCAGGCCCAGGGTGCCGGGACCGCAAGCGACATCCAGAATTTTTGCGCCGGGCTTGAGCTTGCTGGCGGCGATGGCCTCGGCAGCATAGTCGAAAAAAATCTGCATCGTGGTTTCGGCATAGCCGTCAGCCACCAGATTCCACGGGTCGCTGACGGCAAGCGGGTTGGTACTGTGCATGGGAACACCTGTGCAAAACTGGATGCAACCAGTATAACGGGTTTGCTTTATCATTCAGCCTTGCTGATTCATAAATGCGACATCATGATTCCCTTTTCCGTCCTTGATCTTTCCCCCATTCTTGAAGGCGGTGATGCCGCGCAGTCGTTCAGGAATACATTGAGCCTCGCGCAGCATGCCGAACACCTGGGCTTCAACCGATACTGGCTGGCGGAGCATCACGGCATGCCGGGCATTGCCAGCGCGGCCACTGCGGTGCTGATCGGCCATGTGGCCGGCGGCACTTCATCCATCCGCGTAGGGGCGGGTGGCATCATGCTGCCCAATCACTCGCCGCTGGTGATCACCGAACAGTTCGGCACGCTGGCCTCGCTGTATCCGCAGCGCATCGACCTTGGCCTGGGGCGTGCGCCCGGTTCGGACATGCAGACTGCGCGCGCCTTGCGCCGGAATTTGCAAGGCGATGTGGATGCGTTCCCGCAGGATGTGATCGAGCTGATGGAATATTTTGCCGGCACGCCGAACAATGGCGTGCATGCGGTGCCGGGCGAAGGACTTGAGGTGCCGGTCTGGATACTCGGTTCGAGTCTGTATGGCGCGCAGCTGGCCGCCGCGCTGGGTCTGCCCTATGCGTTCGCCTCGCACTTTGCACCTGCCCAGATGATGCAGGCGATTGCGCTGTATCGCGAAAATTTCCGGCCTTCCGTGCATTTGGCTGCGCCCTATGTGATGCTGGGCTTCAATGTGTTTGCCGCGGATACGGATGAGGAAGCGGCCTTGCTGGCCAGCTCGATGCAGCAGGCGTTTGTGAACCTGCGCAGTGGCAAGCCGAAGAAGCTGCAACCTCCGCTCGCGGGGTATTACGCGCAACTGGCGCCGCATGAACGGGCGATGCTGGATATGGTACTGTCGTGCGCGGCGATCGGTTCGCCGGAAACCGTCCGGCAGGCATTGCAGGCATTCATTGCGAAAACGGCTGTCGATGAGCTGATGATCACCTCGCAGATTTTTGACCATCAGGCGCGGCTGCGCTCTTTCGAGATTACGGCGCAGGCATGGCGCGAGTTGGCATAAGCTGATTGCGGTAAAATGCATGCTTTGCGTAAGCATATATCCAGGAATTGCGAATGAATGAAATGAAACTTGCCGATCCCGCCTGTCAACGCGTGATCAATGAAGGCGAGCTGCTGCAGCAACTGTTGAAAATGCAAGGCGCCACCATCCTTGAACTGGGTTGCGGCAAGGCCGAGAAAACCCGCAACATCGCACAACAGGCTGCCAGCATCCTCGCACTGGAAGTGGACCAGATTCAGCTGGAAAAGAACCTGCAGATCACCGACCTGCCGAATGTGGAATTTTCCCATGGCGGTGCGGAGAAGATACCCGCTGCAGATGCGCAATTTGACATCGTGCTGATGTTCAAGTCGCTGCATCATGTCCCGCTGGCGGAAATGGACAATGCGTTTGCCGAAATCCACCGCGTGCTGAAGCCGGGCGCTGTGGCTTACCTCTCCGAGCCGGTGTTTGCCGGTGATTTCAACGAAATCATCCGACTGTTCAATGACGAGGAAAAAGTGCGCGCGGCCGCGTTTGCTGCGGTAAAGCGCGCCGTGGCTTCAGGCAGGTTCGGCCTGAAGTCGGAAACGCATTTCCTGCAGCCGATGAAATTTGACAGCCTGCGGCAGTTTGAAGAACAGGTGCTGGGGGTGACGCACACCCATTTCAATATGACACCGGCACTGCTGGAAACAGTGCGCAAAGCTTTCAGTGCGCACCTGACACCTGAAGGGGCGAGCTTTAAGATGCCAATCAGGGTTGATCTGCTACAAAAGATATGATCGTAATAGATTGAATATATTAAATTATATTGATTGCATGGACGGGGTGCACTGATGTGGCTGCAAAAGGAAATCCGCCTCAAGGCCAAACCCAGGGGCTTTCATCTGGTGACTTCGGAAGTCGTGCGCGCGCTGCCCGAGCTGGCCAATTACAAAATCGGCATGATGAATCTTTTTATCCTGCACACTTCTGCTTCACTCACGATCAACGAAAATGCCGATCCCACCGTGCGCGAGGATTTTGAAAGTTTTTTCAGTCGTGCCGTGCCGGAAGATGCGCCCTGTTATCGTCACATTGATGAGGGCTCTGACGACATGCCGGCACATCTCAAGGCCAGCATATTGGGTTGCAGTTTGAATATCCCCATTACAAGTGGCCAGCTGCGGCTGGGCACCTGGCAGGGCATCTACCTGTGCGAGCACCGCAATCATGGCGGTGAGCGCAGGCTGGTGGTGACGCTGCAGGGTGAATGATTTTCCGTAACTTACCAGTCGCGGAAAGAGATGCCAGCACCGAAGGTGGTCTGCTGAAAGTTATAGTCGATCAGGCTTTCGCCAAAACCTGAAGTGAGTTGCAAATTCAGCCTGGTGGATTTGCTGACATTGATGGGCGTTGCCCAGTCGATCTGGATAAAGCCGCGATTGGTGTCAACATTCAGGTTGTTGCGCAGGGTAATGTCCACTACCTGGCTGCGATCCTGTGGTTCCCAGCGCAGGTTGAGATCGCCGCGTCCGATATATTCCACGATATCCGGGTTGTCATCCTGCGTGTAATCCTCAGGGATGCGCCACCATGCGCGTGCCATGATGGTCAGTGTTTCGGTTTCCCATCCGCCTTGCATATACATGCGGTTCCAGCTGCGCGACATGTTCTGGCTGCGGCCGTTGGACTGATGGTTGTACCCGATGTTGAGCAGCTTCATGCCGTACGCATTGCCGGTGTTCAGCATCAGGATCAGTTCAGGTTCATAGTTGGTTTCGCGAAACGGCGAAGAATCGCCGGCATTGAATGCCTGCCAGTTGGATTGCTGGGTATAGGCGGCCCACAGGCGCATGCCCTGAAAACCAAGGAAGTGGATCTGCAGCGGATTGAGCAGTTTTGCCTTCTGGCTGAACTGGAATTTGATTTCTTTCAGCTGCAGATCTTCCGGCGTACCCAAAGCTGCATGGGTGGGTGTATCGGGAAAGTGGTTGGGGCCCATTGTCTGGCGAATGATCACATAAGTGCCCTTGTGCGGCCGCAGCGGCGATTGCTGATCGCCCAGCAATTCATCATCACGGTTGTCCAGATCCCAGCTGCGCGTGAGGTAGCTTCTGTTCCGTGCTTCTTGCGCAGCGCCGGATTGAGCCTGCCGGTCGTAGCACTGCAGGCGAGCCTCCGGTTTTTCGATGGCGGCACAATTTGCATCTGCAGCGGCAGCCGTATCGAGGGAAAGGCACAGGAAGCACAGCAGAAGCAGGGAGCGTGTATGGAGGGTGTAATGGCGTGCTGGCATGGCTGACATTCGAAACGTACGCTGCCAGCTTACTACAGAAGGTGACTGACATTTCCAACGCCTGGCAGGCAGGGAGTGCCGTTTGACGGTTCAGGCAGCCTGCATGGTGATGCTATTGGCAGTCAGGACTGGACACGGGGAGGACGGGAGGCAGCTGGATATTGGCATTGCCGGCCCCGGATCTGGCCATCTCCGGTACCTGATTCAGGCCATCTCCAGCATCAGGTCGGCAATCCTCGAATCTGCGCCAAGATAGGTCGAGATCGAGATCGGGATGTGGGGATACTGCGCGCGCTTGATGTCGACTTCGGCAGGAATGTCCTGTGTGACATGGCGGCCTGCGGAAAGGAAATAGGGCAGCACCACTACTTCGCTGGCTCCTGCGCGGATGCAGGTTTCGATGCCGTCGGGTATGGATGGCGTGGCCAGTTCCAGAAAGGCAGGTTCAACTCGCAGGAAGCGAGTGCCAGATTTTTCAGCAAGGGTTTGCGCCAGTTTCCTGATTTCATCATTGGAGGCTTCGCGGCGGCTGCCATGGGCGACGATCACCAGGGCGCGCTTGTTTTCCTGCGTATTCATTTTTGGATTCCTGTCGTGTTTGTCAATGTGGTTTGTATTCGTGTAGTTTTATCCGCATCGTTTCTGATACGGTTTTATTTGTTTGCGATGCGCTTCAGCCAGCGCATGAAGCCACCGAGCAGCGGCAATTTTTCATACAGCTCTTCCGCTGCGTCCCAGTAATCGCGGTGATATTCAATTCTGTGCCTGGGTGAGAACTTCAAATGGGTCGAGCCGCGTATGCGCTGGATGCTGGCGTGCTTGCCCTTGAAATAGAACTGGAAGTCCCACAGCAGGAAGGCTTCATCCTCCTGCAACAGGCTGCGGGTAATGACAAAGCGTGGCACATCCACCTTGCGGAACATATGGTCAAAGATGGCGATGATGGCGTCATGACCGCGCACTTCGTTGAAGGGGTCCTTGAAATACGCATCGGGCGTATAGAAATCCCCGAACCTGCCGGTGTTATCCGGCGACAGGTTTTCGCAGAAATGTATGTAATCCTGCAGCACGGTTTCATTGTTCATAATCCGGTGACCTTGTGTATGAGCCAGAAATAGCAGCGATAGGGCAACAGTCTGGCAAAACGCAGCCAGTTGGTAAAGCGCCTGGGGAAATGAATGTGAAATTCGCCGCGTTCGATGCCGCGGATGAGTTGCGTCGCCGCCTGCTGTGCGCTGATCAGGGCCGGCATCGCAAAATCGTTTTTGGCGGTAAGCGGGGTAGCGACAAAGCCGGGATTGATCAGGTACACATTGATGCCGCGCGGGCGCAGGTCGAGATACAGCGATTCGCACAGGTTGATCAGCGCGGCTTTGCTCGGGCCGTATGCCAGTGCCTGCGGCAGGCCGCGAAACCCGGCGACCGAGGAGACGATGCCGATGCCGCCCCGGCCCTGCGCCAGCAGGGTGGGCAATACGCTGGCGAGGCAATTCACCGGGCCGTTGAGATTGATGTCGAACAGCTGCTTTGCCTGTTGCAGGTCAAAATTGTCTGCACGCATTTTGCTGTAAGTGCCTGCCACCACCAGCACCAGGTCTATGCCGCCCCACTGCTGCAGTACCTGCTGGAAGGCTGCTGTTACTGCAGCGGCATCGCTGATGTCCAGTGGCAATACCAGCGTATCCGGTTGGGTTTGTGCAAGCACATGCAGCGCTTCTGCATTGCGCGCTGAAAGTGCGAGGCGGGCTCCACGCTGCTGCAGCAGCCGTACAGTTTCGGCACCGATGCCGCTGGATGCGCCGATGATCCATACGCGCTGAGCTTGCCAGGTATGAATTTTCCGGTTCATGGGCGTTTGCTGAAGGACAGGGTGACCTCCCCCAGCGCGAAGCCGAATTTGCTCATGGCTGCGCGATTCAGCATCACCCTGTCGTCCATCAGGAACATCCAGTCGTCAAAATTGACATGGTAGGTTTTGCCGTCCACGGGCAGGGCCAGCACATATTTCCAGTTCAGCGCATTGCCCGCGATATGGCCGATGGCTTCACCCACCACATCATCTGCCGTGCCGATATAACGGCCGTCGGCTGATTTTTTCAGTGTCCATACGCGTTTCTGCCTGGTACCGTCCGAGTAGCTGAAGTCTTCGTCCAGCGTGCCGGTGTCGCCCTGCCAGCGGCAGTGCATCACCACGGTGAAGCGCTTGACGACCTTGCCCGACCTGTCCTGGAACATGCCCCAGGCATCGAGGGTGCCATTGAAATATTGCTGCAGGTCCAGCGCGGGTTTCTGCTGCGCGTATTGTGCAACGTCGGTGCTGCTGCAGCCGGCGAGCAGGCCTAAGCTGAGGATTGCGATCATTTTTGAATACAGGCTCATGCCAGTCTCCTTACTGCAGGTTAAGGGGCGCACGCCATAACAGCAGGGCGGCGAAGGTTTTCAGGATGCTCGGCAATATTGCATAGCCGAATGCCAGCGCTTGCAGGCCTTGCGCGTCATTGCTGCCGCTGTGATAGCCCAGCAGTTCAAGCATGGGCAAGGCGATGCCGGCGGCCAGTGCAAGGTTGAGTTTGGTGGCCCAGTTCCACAGCCCGAAATAGGTGCCTTCATGGATGCCGGCATGCTGTGCATGGCCGATGGTTGCGGCGAGCAGGGCCGGCGGCAGCGCAAGATCGGCGCCCAGCGCCATACCGGAAACGATGCAGATCAGGGCATATCCCTTCACGTCGCCTGCCTGCAGGAAATAGGCCCACACAAAGCTGATGATGGCGAGTGCCATGCCCAGCAGCCAGGCATGCTTTTCACTGTAATGCTTGCTGAGTGTTGTCCAGAGCGGCATGGACAGCGCTGCCGCGAAAAAATACAGCAGCAGGAACAGTCCAGCGTATTGCGGCAAGCCGAGAAAATCGCGGCTGAAGAACATGAACAGCGTGGCGGGAATCGCGGCGGCAATGCCATTCAGCACAAACACGCTCAGCAGCCAGCGGAAGCGCGGGTTGTGTATGGGGATGAGCGGGTTGCCTTGTGCTGGGCGCGCATGCACCACCGGCCGCGGCGCGTGGCGCAGCAACAGCCAGCTCCCCAGCAGCAGGCTGGGCACAAACAGCAACAACAGCACAGGCAGGCCAAGTACGCCGGGGATGGCGGCCGCCAGGATGACACCCGCCAGGCCGCTGGCTTCGCGGCTCGCACTGAGTTGCGTGCGCGCACCGCGTGCCTGGGTCAGTGCCGCGCCCCAGCTCTGGTATGCGATGCTGGCCAGGCTGTAGCCGCCGTAAACCAGCATTAGACTGAGGGCAAACCAGATGAGCGGTTGTTCATGCGCCGGCGTTAACGGGTGAAACAGTGCAAGGAAGCCTGTCAGCAGCAGCGGTAACGCAAGCAAGATGTAATGCGCGTAGTGGTTTGCAGACCGGCTACGGTCCAGCCACATGCCGATGGCGGGGTCGATGAAGGCATCCAGCAGGCGTGCCAGCAATAATGCGGCGCCGATCAGCGTGAGCGAGAGGCCGAAAGTCTCCGCATAAAACTGTGGCACATACACATACACCGGAAGGGCAACCATCGCCAGCGGCAATGCATAGCTGCTGTAGCTGGCGATGTCCAGGCGGGAAAGTGTCCGGGTCATGACAAGCCCAGCAGCTGGTTGCGCAGGCGGCTGGCGCTGGTGCGCGGGTCCAGCCAGATTGCGAAGAAAGCACGGGAAAATTCCGGGTCCCTGATTTCCCCGAGCAGTTTGCCATCGAGATAGAACCGCGCACCGGTGTGCGGCAGATACACACCGCTGATCTGGCTGCCATCCGTAACGTCAGGGAACAGCGCCTGCATGCTTGCCAGCCATGCCTGGTGTTGCGCTGCCGTGCCCAGCCTCAGATGGCGGATTTCATCCAGGCTGGCTTGCGCAATGCGGTCACCGTAGAGCTCGCGCGCATAGCGCAGGTTCAACACAAATTTTTCGGACAACGGCGCATTGCTGGTGCGGCTGACCCACAGCGCAGCATCATAAATTTTCAGGCCGAACCAGCGGTAGCTGCCTTCGCCGGAAAGCCGGGCATCGGGCAATTCGGCGCGGACATGCGCGGGCATGTTGTCAGCCTGGGCATGTGCGGGGCTGTTGTCAGCCTGGGCATGCACCAGCTGCGGCGTCAGGCACAGCCACAGCAAGCAGGCCAGTGTGTGCAGCGCATGCGTGCACAGGTTCTTGGCTTGCGCTTTGGGGTTCATGGCTTGCACTTGTGGGTTCATGGCTTACGCAGGGTGAACTGCATGACGTTGATGTTGCCGGCGCGGAAGCCCGCTTCGCAGTAGCACAGATAAAATTCCCAGGTGCGCCGGAAGCGCTGCTCAAATCCCATCTCATTGATTATATTATTATATTTACTGAAAGCCTGTCGCCACTCGGCGAGCGTGCGCGCGTAATCCAGGCCAAAGGCAAATGCGTCAGTCACTTGCAGGCCATGCTTTTCCGCATGTGTGCGGAAAACCTCAGGCGAGGGCAGCATGCCACCGGGAAAAATGTATTGCTGGATAAAGTCCGTGCCCTTGCGATATCGCTCGAACAGTTCATCGGCGATGGTGATGGTCTGGATGCAGGCGCGACCACCCGATTTGAGGTTGCGCGCGATGGTTTCAAAATAGGAAGGCCAGTAGGCCTCTCCCACCGCCTCAAACATTTCGATCGAGGCAATTGCATCAAATTGCCCGGTCATGTCGCGGTAATCCATCAGTCGCAGGTCTGCCTGGCTGCTGATATTTGCCTGTTCCATGCGTTGCCGGGCGTAAAGCAGTTGTTCGGTGGACAAGGTAAGTCCGCAGACATTGGCGTTGGCTTCGGTGGCGGCAACTTCGGCAAATCCACCCCAGCCGCAGCCGATTTCCAGTATGCAGTCACCGGGCCTGGTTTCAAGCTGATGCAGGATGCGCCGGTATTTTGCGAGCTGGCCCTCCTGCAGGGAGTCAACAAGTCCGTTGGTAAACAGTGCGCTAGAATAGGTCATGCCCGGGTCCAGCCACAGCCGGTAAAAGTCATTGCCGAGATCATAGTGGGCATGGATGTTCTTGCGGCTGCCGCTGCGGCTGTTGCGGTTGAACAGGTGGCGAACGCGATACAGCAGGCTGCCCCACCAGGTGCCGTAGATCAGTGATTCCAGCGCATTGCGGTTACGCGCCAGCAGTTCGATCAGGCCGCTGAGATTGTCAGTGCTCCAGCTGCCGGCGATATAAGTTTCGGCAAAGCCGATATCGCCGGATTTGAACACCGCATCACACAGGGACCAGTCATGCAGGTGCAGCGTGACAGGATAGGTATCATCGCCGAAGTGGGCAGACTTACCGTTAGGCAGCTCCAGATGCAGTGCGCCGTATTTCAGGCTGGAGAGCATTTTGAGGATCAGCCGCGCACGTAGTGGATATGTGCTGCTATCCATTTCACTGGACTGTCTGTCATAGCCGATCGATGCATTGAGTGTTTCAGTGTTCATTTATTCAGCTCCTTTAATGGTTCCACGGGTTTGCTAAAGTAAGGTACTTTCTTCAGAAACAGCTTGAGCGCCTGCCAATGGATGCGGGCAATCACGAAAAATGTCATCAACGGATGGCGCAGCAGGGCATGGGCGATCATGCGGTCATTGAGCGGATGGGATTTTCCGCTGATGCTGGTCAGCAGCAGGGGGCCATCCTCGGTGTGATAATCGATGCGCGCCAGGGTGTGTTCCTGTGTCCCCCGCGTCGTATTACGGAAGTGGAATTGGTAATGGCCTTCGACCTGGCAGAATGGCGAGACATGGAATACCTTTTTTGCCTCGAGCTGACCCTGGCTGGCGATGGAATGGCCTGTAGGCAGCAGGTAGCAGTGGCGTTCACCAAAGGTATTGTTGACTTCGCATAGCACAGCACGCAGCGTGCCATCCGTGCGATGGCAGAACCAGAACGACACCGGGTTGAAGACATAACCCAGCACGCGCGGAAAAGTCTGCAGCCAGATTTCGCCATCGGCATCGTGTATGCCTTCTGCGTGCAGCAGCTGGTCTATCCACTGCAATGGCGGAGTCACGCCATCGCCGTGGTCGCTGTCGTGGAATGACAGCAGGTTGAATCGGTTGTGCGACAGCAATTTTTGCTTGAGCGGTTTCTGCTGGAGGGACCGCAGCGGCAGGCGCAGGAAGTACACGCCATAATGGAAGCGGTTGCTTGCCGGTCGCAGGCGGTTGTGGTGTACATTGCCGAAGCAGAGTTGCGCGTCAGGCATGAGTGACCTCATGCGGCTGTTCTTGCCTGTGTTCCGCTGACCGGGATGCAGCGGCGGCCATGATGCCGCGCACAACATCCAGCCCGGATTTCAGGCCATCCTCATGGAAGCCGTAACCGGTCCAGGCACCGGCAAACCAGGTGTTGTAACGACCCTGTATCTGCGGCAACCGGCGCTGTGCCTGGATGGCTGCGCGATCAAAGAGCGGATGTGCGTAATCGAAGCTGGCGATGGTTTTGCCCGGGTCTGGTTCGTCGATCGGATTCAGGCTCACGATGACAGCTTGCCTGAACGGCAGCGGTTGCAGCGTGTTCAGCAGGTAGTGCACACATACCTGCGGTTCGCTGCCACCCTTGCTTTGATAGTTCCAGGCTGACCAGGTGAGCTTGTTGTGCGGCAGGCAGCTGGTATCGGTATGCAGCACCGCGCGATTGGCCTGATAGGCGATGGCGGAAAGTACCCTGCGCTCTTCCGGTGCGATGTCCTTGAGCAGGCGCAGCGTTTGATCGCTGTGGCTGGCCATCACCACATGGTTGAAATGCTCGCTGGTGCCGGCAGTGTCCACGCGGATCATCAGGCTGTCATTCATCCTGACGCGGTTGACTGCAAGCACCGGGGTGGCGAGGCGTTTGTCGGCGATGACAGCAAGCATCTTGTCCACATAATGCCGGGCGCCGCCCTTGACGGTATACCACTGCGGCCTGTCATTCACTTGCAGCAAGCCATGGTTGTTGCAGAAATTCACAAAGGTCGCCAGCGGAAAGCTGAGCATCTGCTCGACAGGGCAGGACCAGATGCATCCTGCCATCGGCAGCAAGTACCAGTCGCGGAATGTGTCGCTGTAGTGGTGACGGTGCAGGAATTCGCCCAGCGACAGGTTGTTGATGTCAGCGTCTGCTGTGATGGCAAGCCCGGTTGCCTGCCTGTTGAAGCGCAGGATGTCACGCAGCATGCCGAGGAAGCGTGGACTGAGCAGGTTGCGGCGTTGCGCGAACACGGTGTTGAGGTTGCCACCCGACCACTCCAGCATGCGGTGCTGCAATGGCAGCTTTACCGAGAACGACATGTCGGTGGCGGCGGTTTCGATCTCCAGTTCCTCGAACAATTGCACCAGGTTGGGGTAGGTCTTGTGGTTGAACACCAGAAAGCCGGTGTCCACGCCAAAGGTCTGGCCCTCCAGAGTAATGTCAACGGTATGGGTATGTCCGCCAAAATAGTCATTGGCTTCAAACAGCGTGACGGCATGGCCGGCCTGCACCAGGCGATAGGCACTGGCCAGGCCGGAAATTCCGCTGCCGATCACCGCGATCTTTTGACCTGTGGCGTTTATTTTCATGATTATTGTCCTAGACAAAAATGATTGGTTGATGCGAGAATAGTTCAAATTTGTGAATTTTGTCAAATATGTCTAGGACAAATGAATATGGAAAATGATAAGGCCTTGTTTAATATTGGAATCGTTGAGCGCGAGACCGGCATAGGCAAAGACACCTTGCGGGTGTGGGAGAAACGCTATGGTTTTCCGTCCCCGGTGCGTAACGAAGGCGAAGACAGGCTGTATCCGGAACAGCAGGTCGTTCAGTTGCGCTTGATAAAACGTTTATTAGACAGTGGATTGCGACCTTCCAAGGTGGTAGGGCTGGAGCTGGATGCACTGAATGCGCTATTGGCGGAAACCCCGCAAACGGTGCCGGGATATGCGCCGGAACTGCTGGAATTGTTACAGATGGTGAAGCGGCACCAGGTCGCCGAGCTACGGCTGGCACTGAACAAAATCATGTTCAGGCAAGGGTTGCATGACTTTTTGTCCAAGACAATATCGCCGATGAACAATCTGATAGGCGATGCATGGCTGCGTGGCGAAATACGCGTATTTGAAGAGCATTTGTATAGCGAGCAACTTACCATGGTGCTGCGCAACGCGATCAGCATGATACGGGATGCGAATGGCAGCCCCCGTGTATTGCTGACGACGCTGCCGGGCGAAGAACATGGCCTGGGGCTGTTGATGGCCGATGCCACCCTGAGTGTGTGCGGCGCAAGCTGTGTGCTGCTGGGCGTGCAGACCCCGATCAACGAAATTGTGTGGGCCGTCAAGGCGCACAAGTCTGACGTGGTGACGCTTTCCTTCAGCAGTGTGATGCCGGTCGCCCAGATCAAGGCGGGGCTGGAGCAATTGCGCCAGGCATTGCCTGACAATGTGCTGCTATGGGCGGGTGGCGCCGGTGTGGCACGCATGCGCAAACCGGAAGCCGGCATACAGTTGATGGGGCCCTTGGCTGACCTGAGTGCGGCGGTCAGTGCATGGCAGGCGCACTAGTCATGCAGTTCTCGCGTTCAATTTGCTGGTTCCGCCGTGATTTGCGATTGCAGGACCATGCCGCATTGGCGCAGGCGCTGGCGCACAGTGCGCAAGTTCACTGCGTGTTCGTGTTTGATACTGACATTCTCGACAAGCTGGAAAACAAGCAGGACAGGCGCGTGGAATTCATCTGGCATGCGCTGGAAAACCTGCGCGCAGCACTGGCATTGCACGGTGCCGCCCTGCATGTGCTGCACGGCAGTGCGCAAGATGTGTTGCCGGAACTGGCAGCGGAAATGCGTGCGGATGCAGTGTTCTGCAACCGGGATTATGCGCCGCAGGCACAACAGCGTGACGCAGCGGTGGCCGCGCGATTGAAGGCTGCAGGGATCGCGTTCAGGTCATTCAAGGACCAGGTGATTTTTGAAATGTCCGAAGTGTTGAACGGCAGCGGCAAGCCCTATGCCGTCTTCACACCCTATAAAAATGCCTGGCTCAAGCGGCTGGCAGAAGCGGATTTGTCCGTGCAGCAGGGAGATTTTTCGCATCTGGCACAGGAGCCGGCAAAACCGCTGCTTGCGCTGGCGGAGATCGGTTTTATGCAGACTGACCTGTTGAGCTTGCGGCTGCCGTTGGGCATGGCTGGTGCTGCACAGCTGATGGATGATTTTTCCATGCGCATGGAGCGATATCACGAAAGCCGTGATTTTGCTGCAGTCAAGGGCGTGTCATACCTGTCTCCGCATCTGCGCTTCGGTACGCTGTCGATACGCCAGCTGGTGCACATGGCATGGCAGCGTCGCGGCGAACGTGGCGCGGACATGTTCTTGTCGGAGCTGATCTGGCGCGAGTTTTACCAGATGCTGCTGCATCACCATCCGCAACTGGCTGCAGGCCGCAGTTTCAAGCCGGAATTCGAGCATCTGGCATTCAGCAATGATGCGCAGCGCTTTGCAGCGTGGACAGAGGGAAAGACAGGGTATCCGCTGGTTGATGCGGGCATGCGCCAGCTGAACCAGACCGGTTATATGCATAACCGCTTGCGCATGGTGACGGCATCCTTTCTGGTAAAGGACCTGGATGTGGACTGGCGCCGGGGCGAGCAGTATTTTGCGGATACGCTGCTGGATTTTGATTTTGCATCCAACAATGGAGGCTGGCAGTGGGCTGCCTCCACCGGCTGTGATGCCCAGCCATGGTTTCGCATCTTCAATCCGGTGACGCAGTCGCAGAAATTCGATCCGCAAGGAGCGTTCATCCGCAAGTATGTGCCGGCGCTTGCGCAGGTGCCGGACAAATTTGTGCACCAGCCGTGGCGGATGTCCGCGGCAGAACAGAAGCAGTATCAGTGCTGTATCGGCAGGGATTATCCAGCTCCGCTTGTGGATCATGCAGTTGCGAGGGAGGTGGCGTTGCAGCGATACAGCGTCAAAGGCAGGAAATTTGAAACAGGAGGGTAACATGAGCAATTTGATTCAGATGGTATATATCAGCAAGGCCAATATTCCCGTATCGGCCCAGGGCGGCGAGATCGGGCCGGAGGTGGCAAAGATATTGCGCAAATCCCGCACGAATAACCGGGCACGGAACATTGTCGGTGCGCTGTATTTTGGTAATGGCTATTTTTATCAGTGTCTGGAAGGCGATGAGCAGTCGGTCATGAAACTGTATGCCATTCTGCAGCAGGATAAGCGCCATCGTGATTTGCGCATCATTTCGAAAAGGCCGGTAGAAAAACGCAGTTTCGGCGATTGGGAAATGAAATTCCTGCCGGCCGAAAAGGAAATCGGCAGCCTGCTGCGTTCATTTGGCATGAGTGCGTTTGATCCCTACCGTTTCAACGAGGAAATGTCGGAAAAAATGCTGCGAGTTCTGCTGCAGGGTCGGGATATGGCGCTAGATTCTGCTTCTGGACAGCAGCAGTCGCCGCAATGTGCTTGCACTGCGTGGAAATTTGCCACGCTGGCATTAGGCGGCATGCTGTGCGCGGATTTGATCTGGCGCATGCTTGCCTAGGCTGGAACGAAATGCTGTTTGCTGACGGCCTTGAGGTACAGTGCGACCAGCATGCCGGCCAGCCAGATTGCCGCAATTTCTGCGATCCAGAAGCCGGATGCGCCCCGTGCGTGACCGGCAATATCGGTGAGGCCGAGCACGAAGCCGCCGCCCAGTCCAAGTCCCCATAAAATTGACGTATACACGATCATCGGAATCACCGTGCGCTTGTAGCCGCGCAATGCATTGACGGATACGGCCTGCAGCGCATCTCCCAGATGATACAGCCCCGCCATCATGATCAGCGGGATGGCCAGTTTCTGCACCTGCGAGTCATTGGTATACAACGTGGCGATATAAGGTGCGCCTAGCCAGTACACCATGCATATAGCCAATGCGATCAGCATCCCCAGGCGTATGCCTTCCCAGCTGATATGGCGCGCGCGTTCCTGCTGGTGTGCGCCCAGTGCCTGCCCGACCAGCACGGCGGTGGCATTGCCGATGGAGAGTGGCACCATGAACGCCAGTGCGGCAAGGTTGGCGGCGATCTGGTGCGAGCCGGATGCATAGGGCCCGAGGCGGGCGATGAACAGCGCCATGAGGGTGAAGGCAGTGACGTCTGCGATAAACGTCAAACCTATGGGGATGCCGAGCTTGAGGAATTCGACGATGGCTGCGCGTTCCGGCGGCGTGAAGCGCCGGCGCAATTCAAAGGCCTGATATGCGGGTTGCCTGAGTGCCCAGCGCCATACGACAAATGCCATCAGCCAGGCATCGACTGCAGTGGCCACCGCACAGCCGGGGCCGCCCAGTTCCGGCATGCCCAGCCAGCCATAGATGAAGATGGCGTTCATCGGAATTTTCAGCGAGAGCGAAATCAGGTTGAACACCATCACGGGGCGCGGTTTGCCGATGCCCGTGGCCAGGCCGAAGAAGATGCGCATCGCAAACAGGGCGGGCACGCCCCACGCGGAATACGCCAGGTAGGCGCGCACCTTTACCTCCACTGCCGGTTGCAGATCCGAAATGGCGATGAAAGGTTCCGGAAATGACAGCAGCAGCATGGTGATGCTGGCCAGTACCAGTGAAATCCACGCGCTCTGGTGTATTTCACGGCCGATGTCTGCATGGTTTCCCGCGCCATACAGATGGGCGATCAGCGGCGGCAGTGCAAGCAATACGCTGACCAGCGACATCAGAACGGTGGCCATGATGGAAGCGGCGATGCCGACTGCGGCAAGATCAATCGCCGTGAGATGGCCGGACATTGCAGTGTCGATCACCGCATTCGCCATCATTGCCAGCTGGGCCACCAGCATGGGCCAGGCGATATTCAGCAATGCACGGATGGAAGAAGGTTGCTGCATGGTCAGGCCTGCCACACGCCGAAGCCTGCAGAGCGCAGGTCGATGCCGATTTCCACCTCACGTTCGCACGCTTCGTCATGGGTCATGGGATTAAAGCCTTCATACAGGTCTGGCAGCAGGTGCAGGCCGTATTGCTGCACATAGCGGTTGGCCTTGATGCCGGCCTTGTGCTTGTCGAAGCGCGTGTCGGGATCGAGGCCGGTCATGCCGACATACACACAGGGTTTGCCTTGTTTGTATCCGGGATTGCAGCGCTTGAATTTGCCTTCATACAGGACATCTTTCGACAGTTCGATGACATAGACATGGTAATTGCGGCGGTACATTAGATATACGCAGTCTGCGACTGTGGTTCCGGAAGGATGGATACATTGCATGGCGGGATGCAAGTATATCTTGTCACCAAACTTCCTGCTTCAGGCTGATTGATACAGGTGTAACAAGTGCGTTACATTTTGAATTTACATGAACTTTATTCCTCAGAATGCACGGCGTATACTGCAAGGCAGCCAGGTTGCTTTTGTGACGGGTGTTGTATGCTGGCTGCATGTGGCTTTCCGGGTAAAGTGGCTTTCCGGGCAAACTGGCTTTCCGGGCAAACTGGCTTTCCGGGCAAGATTGCCGGAAAGAATCTTTCCTCTGCCGCATCGCCAGAAAGTGTCTTGTCTGGATGACAGTTCCTAACTCAATGATATGGAGGTATGAAATGAATCGTTTCGGAAAAATCTCATTGCTGGTGTGCTCAATCGTAATGTCCATGGTGTTGGCGGGCAATGCAGCTGCAGATTCGGATACTGGCTGGCGCATGGGTCCGGGCATGATGGGTGGTTATGGTCCGGGTAATGGTTCGGGTTATGGCCCCGGCGGTGGATATGGTCCCGGCGGCGGTTATGGCCCGGGATACGGCATGATGGGCGGTGGCTATGGCCCCGGCATGATGGGTGGATATGGAATGATGGGCGGCTATGGTCCCGGCATGATGGGCGGCTATGGAATGATGGGGGGCTACGGTGGTTATGGCGGCTACTATGGTATTGATCTCTCAGCCGATCAGCGCAGCAAGATGAACCAGATACGCAAGGCCGCGCGTGACAAGCAATGGCCGCTGATGAGCGACATGATGGACGCGCAGGAAAAACTTCAGGATCTGTATGACACCGACAAGCCGGATGAAAATGCAATCAACAAGCAATACAAGGTGCTGGAAGACTTGCGCCGCAAGATGGTGGATAACGCAATTGAATCCGGCAATAAGATGGATGCAGTGTTAACCAAGGAACAGCGCGAAAAAATGCAGAAATGGGGAGGACGGGGTTACCGCAACCACATGATGTGGTAACGGCATTCAGCCTCCTGTTTCCGGCATGAGCGTGATCAGCGTGATTTCCGGTGGCGCGAGCAGGCGTATCGGCGGGCCCCAGGTGCCCGTGCCGCGGCTGACATACAGCGTGCGGCCATCCGGCAGTTGCGTCAGGCCGGTGCCGAAGCGGTAGCTCAATCTTGTCAGGTAACCAAACGGGAAGATCTGCCCGCCATGGATATGCCCTGACAGCTGCAAATCAAATTTTTCTGCATCATTGACGATCGGCTGGTGCTTCAGCAGCAGCACGAAATTTTTTTCGTGCTGGCTGTCCAGTTGCGCCGCGATTTCTGATTCTGCAGGGGCATCTGCCACGCGGGCGGTGTGATCATCCACACCGGCGATGACAATGTTTCCGGCATGAATCGTCTCGCCGCGCAAGACGGTGAATCCTGCACTGCGCAGGAAGCCGAGCGATCGCGCCAGTCCCATGAAGTGTTCGTGATTGCCGGTGACGGCATAATTGCCCATCGGCGCGGCATAGCGGTGGAAGTGGCTCGACATCGCATTGAGGTTGTCGCCCTGGCCATCCACAATGTCGCCGGTGGCCACCACGATATCCGGTTTCAGTTCGATGAGCCTGTCCATCACCTTATCCAGAAAGGCAGTGCCACTCATCGCACCCAGGTGCATGTCGGAAAGCTGGGCGATGGTGATGCTGCGGCCGGCCAGTTTGGGCGAGTGCAGCGTGATGCGTTCGATGCGGATGCTGCCGGCCTCGAACAGGCCGTACAGCAATGCGACAAAGGCGAGCAACGCGATGCCGGATACATTGGCCGAGACGGTAAGTGGCCAGGCATGGCGGAAGAACGTGGCCAGCAGCTGGCCAGCGTCGAACAACAGGCCGACCCAGAAAAACAGGAACACGTACCCCATCCACAGGTAGCTGGCCCACGCCGCAAGGGTCGTGGCTCTATGCCAGTGCTGGCGTTCGAGATACCACACGATGAAGGGTGTCAGCGTCAGCAGGATGCCGGCTGTTATGACCAGTGCGGCCATTCCCGGGGAGTGCGGCAGCAGTTGCCATAGCTTGCCCAGCGCATACAGGTGCAGTGAGCCGTAAACGAGGAAGACGATACCCAGGAAGATCAGCATGGCAGTCTCAGCCTTTGCGTGGCCCTGGTAGGTCAGCTGGCGGGCAGCTGCTCGCCATACAGTTGTTCGAGCAGCTGGCTGGCGGTGCGCTCCAGCAATGCCACATCGAGTGTTCCCATGCTCTGCTCGGCCATGTCGATACCTTGCTTGATGCTGTCCCGCTCATCCTCGCGAATTTCCCAGACATTGCTTGCGTCACCGCGGCTGCGGACCTGTTGCAGCGTGTTGACGGCAGCATCCATGATTTCAATTGCGTCGGGGATGCGGGTCTGGTGCTGTTCGAGTGCGGAGCGGATCACCGAGATTGCAGCAGCCAGGCGGCTGAAGGTCACAACGTTGAATTTGCCGCTGAGCGCTGCCTGATAGGCAAGATGCATGTCCATTGCATAGACATCTTTCATGCCATGGGTGACGGGGACTCTCAGCGGTGATTTTTTACGGGTGCTCATGATGATTGAAAGTAAGGTATGGCTTGCTGCGCGGCAAGTTCAGTTGCCGCTTTGTTTTTCCACATTCTGGCGCAGGTCCTGCATCTGCTGGTCCACTTTCTGGCCAACTTGTTTGGCCTTGTCCAGCGCATCACGCTGGGTTTCAAACAGTTTGTCCTGTGTGCTTTCAGATTTGCCACAGGCACTTATGGATGAAAAAATGCATAATAAAATCAAATAGTTGATATATTTCATTTGTATCTCCTCGGGATGGCGATGAAAGGTTCAGCAGGACTGGTTTCAACGGTACTGGGTTCAGCGGTACTGGGTTCAATGGGACTGGGTTCAATGGGACTGGGTTCAATGGGACTGGCCTGGCAGCTGATATTGATCGTGCCCGTGGATTTTGTAAAGCACACCCATCGCAAGCGACAGCATCAGGCCGAAAACGGCAATGATGGCGTAGATGCTCAAGCCCTGCCATTCCAGCAGGCTGTACAGGCCCAGCATCAGGAAGATGCTGAGGTTTTCGTTGAAATTCTGCACGGCGATGGAACTGCCGGCCCCCATCAGCAGGTGGCCGCGATGCTGCAGCAGCGCATTCATCGGCACGACAAAGAAGCCGCCCATGATGCCGATGATGAACAGCAGCGTGATGGCCAGCGTCGGATTGGTGACGGGGATCATTGCCAGCACGACCATGCCCATGGCGATGCCCACCGGCAGGACTTTCACGGCCTTTTCCATGCTGATGAATTTTGCGGCGGTGATCGCACCCAGCGCGATGCCCAGTGCAACATATACCGTCAGCAGGATGGCCTTGCTCTGGCTGTAGTGCAGTGAAACGGCCGCCCACGACAGCACGATCAGGCGCAGGGTCGCACCTGAACCCCAGAACAGTGTGGTGACCGCCAGCGACACCTGGCCCAGCGGGTCTTTCCACAGCAGCCTGAAGCAGTGCATGAAATCCTTGAGCAGGAATACGGGGTTGCGCTTCAATGGCTTGTGGTCGATCGGTAAGCGCGGGATATACAGGTTGAAGATTGCGGCAATCAGGTACAGCGAGCTGATGATGGCAATCGCCATTTCCGGTGCGGTTTCGATGCCGGTGTTGATATAGGGAATGTCGGTGAGGGTTAGCAGTTCCTGCGCGATATGCGGGCTGATGAGGAACGCGCTGACGCCGCCGCCCAGAACGATCGCGGCCACCGTGAGGCCTTCGATCCAGCCATTGGCCAACACCAGTTTTTCAGCAGGCAGGTACTCGGTGAGGATGCCGTATTTGGCCGGGGAGTAAGCAGCGGCGCCAAAGCCCACCAGGCCATAGGCGACTAGCGGGTTCACGCCGACCAGCATCGCGAGGCAGCCAAGAAACTTGATGGTGTTGCTGATGAACATCACGCGGCCCTTGGGCAGCGAATCGGCAAAGGCACCGACAAACGGTGCCAGAACGATGTACGAGAACACAAAGAAGCTTTGCAGGATCGGGGTATGCCAGCTGGGGGCGTGTATTTCGGTAAGCAGGGCGATTGCAGCAAACAGCAACGCGTTATCTCCAAGGGCGGAGAAGAACTGCGCTGCCATGATGGTGTAGAAACCTCGATTCATCAGGATGGCATTTCAGATTCAGATGTGCAGTTATATCACGAAAAGGTGGCGCCTGCTATCATTCCTGCCCTTCAGTCACCGTTGAGTCCGCGTTTCATGTCCCGTCCCATACAGGCCCGTATCGACCTTTCTGCCCTTGAGTACAACTTGCATGTGGTCCGTCGCCAGGCGCGGGCGCGGGTGATGGCGGTGATCAAGGCGAATGCCTATGGTCACGGGCTGTTGCGTGCGGCCGATGCCTTGCGGGCGGCGGAGGGCTTTGCGCTGCTGGATATTGCAGATGCAATCCAGCTGAGGGAGGCCGGCTACCGCCAGGCTTTGCTGTTGCTGGAAGGTGCATTTCGCCATGAGGACATGCCGCTGCTGGCGCAGTATGACATTTCAAGCGTGATACATTCCACGCACCAGCTGGAGATGCTGGACGCCTATCCTCGCCGTGGCGCGCTTTCCGTCTGGCTGAAGGTGAATACCGGCATGAACCGGCTGGGTTTCATGCCGGAGGAAGTGCCGGCAGTAATGGCTCGCCTGAAGGAACATGCGGCGATCAGGGAAGTCACGCTGATGACGCATTTTGCCAATGCCGATGTTGCAGCTGGCATCGCCTCCCAGCTGCAAAAATTCGAGCAGCTGGCGTCTGGCTGGCAGGTACCTCGCTCGCTGGCAAACTCGGCTACAGTGCTGCGATATCCGCAGGCGCATGGCGACTGGGTGCGTCCAGGCATCATGCTGTATGGCGCATCACCCTTTGCCGATCGCACTGCGGCCGAACTGGGCCTGCGCCCGGTGATGACGCTGACGAGCGAGCTGATTTCCGTGCGCGATATCAAGTCCGGCGACCAGGTTGGCTATGGCGGCATGTTTCATGCCGATCACAACATGCGGATCGGCGTGGTGGCATGCGGCTATGCGGACGGTTACCCGAGGCATGCGCCAAATGGCACGCCCATCCTGGTGAATGGCCACAAGACAGGTACGGTGGGGCGTGTGTCGATGGACATGCTGGCGGTGGATGTGTCTTCGATATCCGGCGCAAAAATCGGTAGTCCGGTGACGCTGTGGGGCGAGGGGCTTTCTGTGGATGAGGTCGCCCATGCAGCAGGCACCATCAGCTATGAACTGCTCACTGCGCTGGCCGCGCGGGTACCGAAAAAGGACTAGAGCGGTATGGTGGTTTGATGGTAACCTTCCCGTGAGTGATATCTTTCAGCGACGGGATAACCATGAATCCGGTAATCGAGCAGATGGTGAAGGGTGTGGGAGGTCTGGTAACCTTGCCAGACGTGTTCATCAGGATCAACCAGCTGGTTGAGGATCCCGACAGCACGGTGGAGGATATCGCGAAGGCCATCAATGCCGACCCGTCGTTTACCGCACGCCTGCTGCGCGTGGCGAACAGCACCTTCTACAGTTTTCCCGCCACGGTAGATACCGCAGCACGCGCAGCAACCATCATCGGTACCAGCCAGATACGCAATCTGGCACTCTCCACCTCCATTTCCAGAAGTTTCGAAAAACTGCCCAACACGCTGGTGTCTATGCGCAATTTCTGGATGCACAGCCTTTACTGCGGGCTCGCCGCGCGCAAGCTTGCGCGGATGGCGGGGAAGTGTGATGTGGATGCCGTGTTTACCGCCGGCTTGCTACACGATATTGGCGAGCTGGTGATATTCAACCGCATTCCCGAAGAAGCGCGTCTGGCATTGCTGCTGGTGCAGGACAGCGCCGATGAACTGACCATCCCCGAGGCTGAACAGGAAGTGATGGGATTCAACCATGCGGAAGTGGGTGCGGAACTTGCACGTCACTGGAAGCTGCCGCTGATGCTGCAGGAGTGCATTGCCTATCACCATGACGTGACGAAGGCCAGGCACTTCCCGCGGGAAAATGCACTGGTGCATATTGCAAACATATTGTCGCTGATGGCAGAGGTGAATACCTACAACCCTGACGAAGTAGCACAGGTTGACCCACTGGCCTGGGAGATTACCGGGTTGCTGGCCGATGAAGTGCGGCAGCAGGTGATAGAAGAAGCGCGCGTGGAGTTTATCGAGGCCGAGCAAATGTTTTTTGGAACGGGTGGACAACTGAATGGCTGACGATATGGGTACACGCCTGTCGCCCGCACTGCCGGGGTTCGAAAACATCAAGCGGGCCTGGCATGGCACATTTGAAACGGTGGCCGCGCGACTGCTGCCCGGACAATATTTTGTCACGATGCGCGATGAAGCCATATACACAACGCTAGGCTCATGCATATCAGCCTGCATACGTGACCGCATGAGCGGCATAGGCGGCATGAACCATTTCATGCTGCCGCTCTCGAAGGAAGAAATATCGCTCAAGGCCGGCGACATCAGCGCCTCTGCGCGATATGGCAACTACGCGATGGAGCACCTGATCAACGTCATCCTGAAAAATGGCGGCAAGCGGCAGAATCTGGAAGCCAAGATATTTGGCGGCGGCCGCATCATCACCAACATGACCGATGTCGGCAGGCGCAATATCGATTTTGCCCGGGACTACCTGAAAACCGAAGGCATCGAAATTGCATCGCAGGATGTCGGCGACATCTTTCCGCGCATGGTGGTGTATTTCCCGAAGACTGGCAAAGTCAAGGTCAAACGCCTGCGCTCGCTGCATAACAACACCATTGCCGAACAGGAAATCGAATACCTGTCCACCATCGAAACCAAACCTGTCAGTGGCGATATCGAGCTGTTCTGACAGATTGTGCTGTTATTTATTATCCAATTGATTTAATTGTATATATTTTCAATACGCAAGCCGAAGAAAAAGCTGGATTGTGTATTGAATATTGTTTGCCGATGCATTCTAATAGCCGGAATTTTTTCCCACCATTCCGCAAACGAGGATCCATCATGGCAGAAGATAAAAAAGAACCCTGGCTGAATTACCTGGCGCTCACCACCGTCATACTCGCCGTATGCGCAACCCTCTCCACCTTCAAAGGGGGAGGCTTTTCCACCCGTTCGGTCATGAGCCAGTCACAAGCATCAGACCAGTGGGCCTATTATCAGGCAAAGGCGATCAAATCCTATATTTACCAGATGCAGGCCGACAAGATCGAAATGGACCTGATCGGCACCCGCAAGGGCGCCACTGCAGAAGTGGTGAAAAAATACGAAGACAAGATTGCCGACTACAGAAAACGTGTAGAGAAATACGAGAAGGAAAAGGGCGAGATCGAACAGGGTGCAAAGGACCTGGAAAAAATCCGCGATGAATCTCAGCTGCACTCCCGCCAGTTTGGCGTGGCGGTGATCTACCTGCAGATTTCCATCCTGCTCTCTTCCATTGCAGGCCTGCTGAAGAAAAAGCCGGTGTGGTATGCGGGCCTGGCAACCGGCGCGGTCGGACTGGTGTTTTTTGCCAACGGATTCTGGCTGTTTATCTGAACTGGAACAAAACATGGGCAAGTGTAACTATCTAGCCTGGGTACTGCTGCTTCAAGGGCAATTTACCTCGGGCTAGTGGGATTACAATCAAGTCTGCCCCTTTGATTTGTATAATCGATTCAGGCCTTAGTGGAGCAATCGCGTTGATAAAATTTCCTTTAGGTTTTGATGGTTTGAATGTTGAGCAGGGTGATGCAATAAATTTACGTTTCTCAATTTCATGCTGGTCTCCAGGATGCAGGGCATGACTACATCAGTATGGCTAAAGGCAGTTTTGCTCTGGTTGTTAATCCTTGTGTTGGCCATTCTGAATGGCGCGCTAAGAGAGAAGGCACTTATTCCCCAATTTGGCAGTTTCGCTGGCCTTGTCATTAGCGGTATATCGCTTTCCACCTGCGTTTTTCTCGTGGCATTCGCCGCATCACCCTGGTATGGTCAAATGAATTCCAGTCAATGGATAATTATTGGCCTGTTCTGGTTCTTGCTTACCGTGGCATTTGAATTTGGCTTTGGGCGCTTCGTGCAGCATCAAGAGTGGAGCGAGTTATTTGATGCGTATACTTTTCGGGGAGGAAATATATGGCCTGTAGTGCTGTTCAGCACAATACTTTCGCCTTGGGTGGCAGCCAAGCTCAGGGGGAATTTTTAATGAATTACAGGTGAATAAGGGAAAATTTTACGTATGCTGTTTGCCCATCGGAAATATTTCTAGCCTGGCACTTTCAATTCCCTATAATTCATTGATTTCTGTGACCCCTTGATTTTCCGGTAATTTAATTTAACATATTGAATATATTAATAATATTTTAATTCGCGTTTTGTGCCAACAAGATTGATGGTGTGTCATAAGTCTGAAGGATAGATTGATTCATATACTTTTAAGGGTGGTGATGAGGCCGGTTAGTTTGTTTTGAATGTCGACTTCGCCGTACTGTATGCTGAGTATTTTTTCAATATTATTGTTTACCAGAGTGGTAAGCCTGACATCCTGTGTTTCAGTGAGTCCCAGTGCCCAGATTTCTTTTTCTATCGACTCATTCATGCTTGATGTGGCCAGATAGAGGGCAACGCGACACTCGCGTTGAGTCTTGTCGATTGCATTCAGTGTATCTGTTATACCCTCGATTGCCAGGGTGATTGCCTCTCGCCTTTTCAATTCCTGCGTATTAACGATGCTCCGCACGCGCATTTCTGCAGACTCAACAAGCATGGCCAAGTGGTCACGTAATCGCCCGCAACGGTCAGGGTCGTCTGTCGGGGCGTTATTGACCATGAGTGAGACATTTTCATAGGTATAGGACATTCTGGATTTGAACTGGAAAATTCTGTCCATGCCTGCCATGTGTTCAATCACTGAAACTTCAAGCGGTGTTGCGGATCCGTATTCATTCCGGGTAATTGCAACGTCTTCAGTACGTATTTGAACAACGGCACTAAGACCGTATTGCAGAAGACTTTCCAGCATCGCGTCAGCGAGGCTGGTGTAATCCGAGCAAGTATTGAAGGTTCGCAATGCATTCAGCAATATCCCCAGTTCGCCCATGCTGGTCATGGCTGTCATGGCTGTTGTGCTGGCATAATTGGCCATGCTGCGCAGATTTTTATGCTGGTCAGCAAGTTTGAGTATATGTGCAATTTTTGCACGGACTTCGAGTGGACTTACGGGTTTGGACAGATAATCCGTAGCGCCAGCCTCGTAGCCTTGGAGTTTGTCTTCCAGCATGTCAAATGCGGAAAGGAAAATTACGGGTATGTCTGCGGTCATTTCGTTCTCAGACAATTTGCGGCAGGTTTCAAACCCGTCCATGCCGGGTAAGTTGGTGTCCAGCAGGATTACATCCGGTTTTTCACTGGTTGCAATTATGATAGCGTCTTCGCCACTTTCAGCGGTCAGGGTAAGGTAATGCAATTGCAAGTGCTTTATGATTTCGTTTTGCAGGTACTGATTGTTGTCTACGAGCAATACGGTTCCGGATGATGGTGACATTTCAGGCGGGGGTATATTGATCGGTAGTTTGCATATCCCGCCCATTTCCCAGCCGCTGATCCATCCCGGTATTGCCTGTGGCGGTAAAGGGGGCGTTACAAAATATCCTTGTACTTCATGACAGCCCAAAGCACAGATTAAATCCCATTCTTCCCTGGTTTCAACTCCTTCAGCGACGAGATTAAGATTCAGCGCCTTGCCAAGGCGAACACTGGATTCAAGAATGGCGCGTTTGGTTTTGTCGCTGGTGATCCCGGAGACGAATGTGTGGTCCAGCTTGAGCTCTGAAAAGGGGAGCCTTCTCAGGTTGTCAAGCGTGGAGTATCCCGTGCCAAAATCATCAATTGCAAGATCGAAGCCTTTGAGCCTTAACCGGGTAAGGATGTCCAGCGTGAGGGTAAGGTCTGTAATGAGCCGGCTTTCGGTCACCTCTAGAATAAACTGGCTGGTACTCACACCTGCGGAGAGGATTATTTCTTCATATATTTCGGGTAGATCCAGCCTGTGCAAGCTATTCATCGAGATATTGATGGCGAGTCTGACATTTAATCCATCTTGCTGCCAGAGTCGCAGTTGTTCTGCCGCAAGGCGTAGTACCTCCAGTGTCAGGGTGTCTATTAGGCCGGACTTTTCTGCAACCTCTATAAATGCCAGGGGAGGTAGTATCCCGCGTGTTGGATGTTTCCATCTGGCGAGACATTCGATATCCGGAACAGCCAGTATTTGAGTTGAAACTTTAGGTTGATATTGCAGGGTAAGGCAGCCGCTTCCAAGGCCGCTTCGAAGTTCCTCAGCTGTAATGGGCTCAATAATGCCGGGTACGGAGATGTCATCCAAATGAGATCTTTTTTCCCTGGTCAGGGCGAGCGCCAGGGTTCTGGTATCAAAAGGCTTGGATAATATACTTATAAAATTCAGTCCGTGTACTCTCGCCAGTGACTCTGCAGCACGCAATACGGACAGGTTTGCATTGGACATTATCACAATGTTGCCAGAGTATGCTTCGCTTGCAAGTTGCCGTATGAATTCTATGCCATCGACATTGGGCATATTGAGATCGCATAGCAAAATGTCCGGATGCCTGCTTTGTATAGTTTCAAGCGCCTTGCCTGCATCAGACATGGCACGAATATCACTTATTCCGTGTTCGCGCAGCATGTCGCCGATCAACTCAAGCAGGAAAGTGTCGTCATCCAGGATCAGAACGCTAAGAGTTGGATGAATGAGGTGATCTGCAGGCTCGCTCATTGTATGCATAACCTTTCTATTTCCGTGCCGATTAATCCCAGTGAGATTTTGAGATATTCAACAAGCTTGCGCGCAACCAGAATATCCGAGTCAGGTTCCAAAAATTCAAGAGATTGGCAAAGCCCTGCAAATTCGATAGCACCCACCATACAGGCAGATGAATAAGATCGATGGGCGAGACTCTTCAATGTTTTCAGGTCATTGTTTTTGACTGCACTTTCCATTTCGTGGATGCATGCTTCCGATGTTTGGAGAAAATGGAGGGCATGTTTGCGAGTAAGCTCCTGGTTATTCCCCAGCATATTGGATAGTTTGCAGAGGTCGAAACAGGATTGCTTGACCTTGTCTGCATTGGCATTCTTGGCAGGCAGTTCGAATGAGCATCCTGGGATGTCATGTAGCCATTTTCCCAGTGTGGTGTAAAGTTTATTGAGAACTATGGGTTTGCTGATAAAGTCATTCATGCCGGCTTTCAGGCAGGCGTCCTGCACTTCCGCATTCGCACTTGCGGTAATGGCGATAATTGGAATTTTATCCTGACCCGGAAGCATGCGAATGTTGAGTGTCGCCTCAATGCCATTCATGACAGGCATTTGCATATCCATCAAAATGCAGTCAAATGAATTTCTTTGCAGTGCGGCAATAGCCTCCTGCCCATTGTTTACCACTACGATATGGGCACCGTTTTTCAGCAGGCACTCCTTTAATACGGCCTGATTGAACAGGTTATCTTCTGCAATGAGGATTCTGGCGCCGCTAAGCGACCGAATATCCTCTTTTGAAGGGGTAACCTCCGCTTGAAAGGACGCTTGTTGCCAGTCTGCCTTTCCCAGGCGCGCGGTAAACCAAAAGGTGCTGCCAATATTGGGTTCACTTGTCACACCGACTTCACCATGCATGAGTTGCACCAGGCTTTTGCATATGCTCAGGCCCAGCCCGCTTCCGCCATTCTGGCGGGTTGACGAATTGTCCAGTTGCTCAAAGGGCTGGAAGAGCTTGGGTAAGTCCTGTGGGGCAATTCCTATCCCGCTATCAGTTACCTCGCAACGTATCGTACATTGATACTGGTCTTCATCTACCACAAATACTCGAACTGTAATCTTGCCACGGTTGGAAAATTTTATGGCGTTGCCGGTATAGTTAACCAGTAATTGAGACAACCGCATGGGGTCGCCTTGCAGAATGACGGGCAGGGAGGGGCTGATTTCAAATTCAAGCTCCAGGTTTTTCGATTTCGCCTGGTGTTGCATCATTTTATCCAGCGATTCTGTAATCTGGCTGAAACTGAAAGTTCGCGATTCGATTGCAAGCTTTCCTGCTTCAATACGAGACAGGTCCAATATGCTATTAATAATGCCCAGCAGATGATTTCCTGAAGCAAGTATTTGTTTGAAATACTCCGTCTCCTTGCTCTCCTTGGCGTCCATAAGCGCGAGCTGCGACAGCCCAATTACACAGCTCAGGGGAGTCCTTATTTCATGGCTCATATTGGAGAGAAAAATGCTTTTGGCGTGGCTTGCAGCTTCAGCGCGCTCCTGTGCCAAGCGCAATTTGACATTGTTATCTTGTATGGCTTCAGAAAATTGCATGCGATCTGTAATATCCGTTCGTATGGAAATATAGGCCGTAGGCAATTCATTTTCGTCCAATAATGGATAAATGGTTGAATTTACCCAGTAATAGCTGCCATCCTTTTTACGATTGCATATTTCTCCATGCCAAATATTTCCCGAGCTGATCTTCTGCCACATTTCTTCAAAAAAGCCCGGGGAGTGCAGCCCTGACTTGAGCATTCTGTGATTATTTCCCATCAGCTCTTTTCGAGAGTATTGGCTAATCTGCAAGAATTTATTGTTGATGTAGGTAATGTTCCCTTGGGCATCGGCGATGCTGACGATAGCGTGAGCATCTAGCGCCGCAATCAGCTGTTCTAAGGGAATAATATTTTCACTTAGCATGGAAAATATGAATGCGGTTTGCTATCTGGGAACGGATTTCTGAAAGTGCGCAATGTGCAACAGAGTCAGCGTGAGATGGAGCAAATTGTTTCTGCATGTGTATGGCAGAAAGCGAAAATATGTTTTGCATTGCAAAGCCCCGATTGGTTTGAATGTGTACAAGTCAATTGCAACGGGTTCGGGGTTGCATAACATTTGTAGAAGATAATTGCAGAAACTCGTTTATCATCTCAAGTAACTTATGCGGGCATTAGCTTGAAATCACTGAAATAAATTATTGTGCCGCCAACCAGTCTGGGCTGAAATTGTGATGATGCAAATTGGAGTGCTGACATATCGATTCCCTTGTCGGAGGGATTGGAAGAATTTTGAGTTTAAACGGACTTTTTCTAACATTATGATTATATTTAATAATTTAAAATTGGAAGTGAGTGGGTTACACATTGATGCTGCGTGATGGGATTGATGACATGTTTGAGCTTGTTTTAATAATTTCGGTTGCAATAGCCTTGGCGGCTTTGGTACTTGTATTGCTGCGATTGAATCGTAGACTTGTTCGCGCAAGGGCGGCCGTTGAGGCGCTCAATGAAAAGCTTGAAAGTTATGCCCGGAAGCGACTTTGTATGTATCGGATTTCAAGTGTCAGTTTGAATAAGCAAGGCTCTATTGGTGACATACTGGAGGAGGTGGTCAATATTATCCCTTCCTGCTGCAAGCATTCGGAATTGTTGTGTGCAAAGATCAAGATGGAGGGAGTTGAGTATTCAACGGCGAATTTCAGGGAAACTGCATGTGGAGCCAATGCAGTTGTGGCTTACTCAGGAAAAATATTTGGATTGGTCAGCATTTATTATCAGGGTGAAATTCCGGCAGAAACCTTGCAGCAAGTGAAGTTGGTTTTGGATGAGTTGGCCGAAAATCTGGGCGGAATAATTGAACATAAGCGGGCAGAAGAAGCTCTGCGGAAAAATGAATCACGTTTGAAAATTGCACAGCGTATCGGATGTATGGGGGATTGGGAGCTGGATTTTACCGCCAGCAAATTACATTGGTCGGATGAGGTGTACAGAATATTTGAAGTAGATCCAGATATCTTTACACCTTCATACGAATATTTTTTACAGTTGGTTCATCCAGACGATCGTGATGAGGTGAATAATGCATTTTTGCAGTCATTGTCCAACCGGGTGCCTTATCACATAGAACACCGCTTGCTGATGAAGGATGGCAGAATCAAATATTTGCGTGAACAGTGCGAGTCAGAGTTTGATTGGGCGGGCAAACCCCTGATTTCGAGGGGTACCGTGCAGGATATAACTGATTTATGGAGATTTGATGAAAGTCAGCGAATTGCGCTAGTCGCTTTTGAGTCGCAGGAAAGTATGATGATAACGAATGCAGACGGCGTAATACTGCGTGTGAATAAGGCATTTACCAGGGATACGGGTTACCTCCCGGAAGAGGTGGTGGGATTGACTCCCAGACTGCTGCAGTCTGGCAAGCATGGTTCAGAGTTTTACGAATCGCTGTGGAACAGCGTGCATCGCACCGGCACATGGCAAGGGGAGATTTTTGACAAAAATAAAGTGGGTGAAATCAAGTTGAAATTTCTGACGATTGCCGCCGTCAAGAATGCTCAAGGTCAGACGACTCATTATGTTGGCTCCTATTTGGATATTACCGAGTATAAGGCGGCTGAAGAAGAGGTGGCCAAGGTCAGGAAATTGCTGCAGCGGGGTTTGTTGATCAGGGAGGTGCATCATAGAATCAAGAATAATCTGCAGGGAGTAACCGGAATATTGCGGTTGAAAGCAGAAGCGAACCCTGCGCTGGCCGAATCAATTCAGCATGTGATTAGCCAGGTGAACAGTATTTCCATGATTCATGGATTGCAGGGCTGTTCGAATATGTCTGAAGTGGATTTTTGTGATTTGGTTACGGCGATAGCCGTAGAAAGCGGTAAGCTGTGGAATACGGAAATTAAAATGGAAATGCCATCCAGAAATAATGCCTACAGAGTGGCAGAATCAGAAGCGGTTCCCATCGCATTGGTGCTGAATGAGCTGATTGCAAACGCACTCAAACATGGTCGTGACAGGAATGTGCATATTTGTGTGGCGAGTAGCAAACGCAATTTGGAAGGCATGTTGTTGTCGATCAGAAATTCCGGAAAAATTGCGGAAGACTTTAGCTGGAATTCGAAAGATTATTTTGGTACAGGGTTGCAACTTGTTGCCTCATTGCTGCCGCAGGATGGTGTTGAATTGTCCTGGGAGCAGGAAGAAGAGGCAGTGATAACCAGTTTGGAGGTTTCATCTCCTGTTGTCAGACGTGAAGCTAGGGAGAATTGATAGAGATGAATCTGGATGCAATAAGTGATGTCAAAAATTTGTTGCTGATCGACGATGACAGGCTGGTTCTGGTTACACTGGCCAGAGGATTGGCTGAGCATGGTTACCGAGTGCAGACGGCTGAATCGGTAGATGAAGCGGAAATGGTGCTTGCAGGCAGAGATAAAATCGACTTGGCCATTATTGATATTAATATGCCAGGCAGAAGTGGTTTGGAACTCGCAGAGCGATTGCGTGAATTTAACCATGTTCCGTTCATCTTTTTGAGTGCATTCTCCGATCCTCACTTTGTAGATAAAGCCTCTGCGTATGGTGCCTTAAGTTATCTGGTCAAGCCTATCGATCCTGTACAGTTGGGAACGGTGATCAAATCTGCGCTCTCTTGTTCAACTGAACTTAGGAAGCTCAGAAGTACAACATTCGATTTACAGGCTGCGCTGGATAAGGATAGGGATGTGAATGTTGCTATTGGTATTACGATGATGAAGAACAATTTAAGCCGTCAAAGCGCATTTGATCTGATTCGAAAAACTGCTCGTAGCAGGCGTTGCAAACTGGATGTATTGGCTAAAGAAATTCTGGCTCAAGCAGAGTCGGGGTGTGCTGACCAGCGCTTCATCTGAAGCCGCAATCCGGCGTGTGGCTGATTGGGCTGGGCATCTCCCTGCGAGCAGAGCAACGTAATGCAGAAGCGCGTGACGCATTCAAGCGTGCCCTCGATTCCAATACGCTGAATAAAGAGTTGCTGGCTTATGTGACACAGCAACTCAAAGCGCTTTAACTCAGCGGTTAGCCAGAATCTTGATCGAAAATAAAAGCGCACCTACATGGGTGCATTTTTTTTCAATTAAAATATATCTGGGCGTTTCAGTTGGAGCAGATTAGGCACAGTGGTAGTGCCTAACGGTACTTCGGGTAGCGCTCGACCAGATTGGTTCATTGGTAATATTTGTAGTGTTGTGGTGAAAAACTATAACATCGCTACTAACTCAACATGCCTTGTTAATAATGTAGCGGAGCAGGCGATTCAACGAGCGCAGAACCTTCCAGAAGGTATGATACTGACGGTTGTGATTGATGAATCGCCCCGGGTTTTGAGGAGGCTCCTGTAACTTAGTAAAATGGAGTCACCATGAGCAAATCAAAAAAATTTTCACCGGAAACCAGAGAACGTGCTGTACGCATCGTTCAAGAGCAACGCAAGGAATACCCCTCGTTATGGGCAACCGTAGAATCGCTTGCTCCCAAGGTTGGCTGCACGCCCCATACCCTGCATGAATGGGTCAAGAAACATGAA
>JAJXUI010000043.1 GCA_021782995.1 Pseudomonadota bacterium
CTCGGGTGAGGTGTGTGTAGTTCATCTTTGCAATTTCGACTGGCAGGTCAAAAAGCCCGGATGCTACCGCATCCCACCATCCTGACCTACATTACTCAAAATTGCACTTCAAACTAGAATCCGCCATTTATTATTACAACTATTGTTGCAATATTGTTAGCTAAACTCGTTAATTGGGTAGTGGGGGAATATTTTTCTACAGGTATTCCAACTTATGTGAGATATATATTGAGCATATTAATTATTGGGCCATTTATGTGGTCGGGAATTAGATTTATGGAAGAGTGGGGAACAAAAGAGAAAAGGAAGAAATAAGAATAATAGGGGACAGACCACGATTTAATCGATCGCAGTCATAAAGCACTTGAAGCTACAAGTTTAAAAAAAATACGGGGTCAAAAAAAATACGGGGTCAGGCCTTACATTTGACATTGTTAACGGTGATCAGTTGATACTACAGAATAATCGGTACAAATAATCAGGAACGGATGACGATTAAATAGATCGCAGACCTAACAATAGGGGACAGACCACGATTTAATAGATCGCAGTCATAAAGCACTAAAAGCAACAAGTTTAAAAATATAAATACAGGATTGAACCGCAGCGAACAGCCGCACAACACAGAACAGGTAAAGTATGAGTATGATGCAAGGGGTATATCGCAGCATTAACAGGTTGGTGAAAAACGACTGCGCTCGGAAACTCGGGCGTATACGGTGCTCGCTATCCTCATGTATTGACATATACACTCCGGTAGCTGTGCTCCGGTTACGCCCGATTTTCCTTCGCTCGCTACGTTTTTCAACAACCTGTAAAAATCACTTCGGCAGTCGCGCGCCATTGGACTGGCCGCGCCACCTGCTCGCACTACTGCTTGCCGTATTGATGGGCCAGGCGCAGATAGCCGCTGCAGCCGATACCCTGTGCGCCAAGGTGAAGATCGAAATCACGCAGGAACTGACGATGGAACGCCAGGGCTTCGATGCGATGATGAAAATCACCAACGGGCTGACCACCAGCAGCTTGGACAACGTGAACATCAATGTGGACTTCAAGGATGAAGCGGGCAACAGCATCAAGGCCACCTCCGACCCCACGGATACCACTGCTGCCTTCTTTATCCGCATCGACACCATGACCGGCATCGACAACGTCACCGGCACCGGCGTCGTGCAACCTGCCACCACCGCAGAAATCCACTGGCTGATCATCCCCGCAGCGGGCACCGGCGGCACCGTGCCCAGCGGCAAGCTGTATTACGTGGGCGCCACGCTGGACTATGCCATTGCAGGGCAGGCTACTTGAACTGAAAGCACGCGACAAAATACGCAGAGAATGGAGTAAACTCCGGAATTCATATAATATTGATTATATTGAATTATTTTGAAACAACAATCTGCGCCTGCCCCTGCACCACCTCACCGACCACCGCCGCAAACTCAAACCCTTCATTTCTGAAAATCGCCAGCACTTCCTCTACCGCATCCGGCGCACACGCCACCAGCAGTCCACCCGATGTCTGCGGATCGGTGAGCAAGGACTTATCCACGTCAGTGAGCGCTTCATTCAGTTTTACATCCTTGCCATAGCCCACCCAGTTGCGCCCTGATGCCCCGGTCACATAACCCTGCTCTACCAGCGAGCGCACACCAGGCAAGATGGGCACTTTATTCATTTCAATTTTTGCAGTGAGCGCCGACCCGCGTGCCATTTCCAGCGCGTGACCCAACAAGCCAAAACCGGTGACATCCGTGATCGCATGTACGCCCTGCAGATTGGCCAGCGCTACGCCCGGTTTGTTGAGTTTGGTAGTGCTGTCTATCATCGCCTTGTAACCTTCCGCACCCAATGCATTTTTCTTCAGTGCGGCAGACATCACCCCCACGCCCAGCGGCTTGCCGAGAATCAGCACATCGCCCGCTTGGGCATCGGCATTGCGCTTCACTTTCTTGGGATGCACGATGCCCATTGCCACCAGGCCATAGATTGGCTCGGCAGAATCGATGGTGTGGCCTCCGGCAATTGGGATACCCGCTGCAGCACACACAGACTCACCGCCCTTGAGGATTTCCCCGATGATCTCCACCGGCAGCTTGTCGATCGGCATGCCGACCAGCGCCAGCGCCATGATCGGAGTGGCACCCATCGCATATACATCGGAAATGGCATTTGTTGCCGCAATGCGGCCAAAATCGAACGGGTCGTCGACGATGGGCATGAAGAAATCGGTGGTGGCCACCAGCGCCTGCTCTTCATTGAGCTGGTAAACCGCGGCATCATCGGAAGTTTCAATTCCCACCAGTAGCTCTTTTGGCACCAGGTAGCCATTCGAGGTTTTCAGGATGTCGGCGAGGATGCCAGGCGCAATCTTGCAGCCGCAACCGCCGCCATGGGAAAACGCGGTGAGTTTGATTGTAGGTTGATTCATATTATTCCGGTGTCAAACGGCAAAACCGTGAAAAATCATGATTATGCCGCAAATACAGGAATACTGCGCGCGCAGGTGTAATCCAAAATAATGATTGCCAAAAGGGCGACTCTTCATTCAGGATATCATTCCTGATGTATTTCGATGACCGATATGGCTGAATACACTCAAGAAAAGGGAATTCTCAGGCTGCATGCCAGCCACCGCAGATCACTGCTCCAGATATCAGCGACCTTGATGTTTCTGGTCATAGTTCTGCTGCTGGCCTGGCTCTTCCCTCCGCCTCCTGCCTTGAAAGGCATCGCCGGCTATCTGCCGTTGCATACCTTCCTTGAAACCATCGCCATTGTGATTGCCTCATTGATTTTTGCTGTTGGCTGGACTTCGAGCAAACGCGAAGTATCAGCAACTGTCGTATTGCTGTCCTGCCTGTTTCTCGGCGTCGCCTTGCTGGATTTTTCCCATGTACTGTCTTTCAAGGGGATGCCAGATTTTGTCACGCCCAGCGATCCGGAAAAGGCGATCAACTTCTGGCTCACTGCACGACTGCTGGCGGCCAGTGGCTTGCTGGCTGCAGCAGTGATTCCATGGCGGCTGAAATATCCTGCATTGTTCCGACCAGTATTGCTGACAGGCACACTGTTACTGACACTTGCCGTATATATGGTTTTGCTTTTTTATCCGGAATATTTACCGCGCACTTTCATCAACAAGGTCGGGCTGACCGCGTTCAAGGTTTATGCAGAGTATTTCCTGATTGCGCTGAACCTGCTCACCGCCCTGCTGTTCCTGCTGCGCATGCGCAAACCCCAGTCATATCATGCAGCCGCACTCTTTGGTACCGCCTGCGTGATGGCAATGAGCGAGTTCTATTTCACCCTGTATGCCGATGTTACCGATATCTTCAACCTGCTCGGGCACGTCTACAAGGTCATTGCCTACCTCTTCCTGTACCGCGCGCTGTTTGTGGAAACTGTGGACAACCCCTACCTCAGGCTGCAGAACGTACAAAAATCACTGGAGATGTCGATACAGGCTTCCGGTATTGGCCTGTGGGACTGGAATGTCAAAACCAATGAGGTCTATCTTTCTCCGGAATGGAAGGCGCAAATCGGTTATGCCGACAATGAACTGCCTAGCGACTTCACCAGCTGGGAGACCCATCTGCATCCCGAGGATCACGACTCCTGCATGAAAGTCCTGCATGAGTTCATATCAGGTACAAGGTTAAGCTACCAATCCGAATTCCGCCTTCGCCACAAGCGGGGAGATTATCGCTGGATCATCGCGCGCGGAGAAAAGCAGCTGGACGAAAAAGGCGAGGTCATGCACCTGCGAGGGTCGCATATCGACATCACCGAACGCAAAACCGCTGAAAACGAAATCCACCAACTGGCATATTTCGACGCACTCACCGGCCTTCCCAACAGGCGCATGCTGATGGACCGTTTCAACCAGGCTCTGTTGCTGTCGGATAACAACCGGCTGTATGGTGCCCTGCTGTTCCTGGATCTTGATCATTTCAAGAACATCAATGACACCCTGGGACATGTGAAGGGTGACCTGCTGCTGGTGGAATCTGCGCGCAGGATCGGCAACAGTTTGCGCAAGGGCGACATCCTTGCGCGTCTTGGCGGGGATGAATTCATAGTCATGATAGAAAACACCGGCACCGATATTGCAACCGCATCACGGGTAGCCGCTTCGGTTGCAGAAAAAATCCGTCTTGCGCTGAGCACACCTTTTACCATCGATGACCACCAACACCATTCTTCAGTCAGCATCGGAATTGCATTGTTTTATGGCATGCAGGAATCTGCCGATGACCTGCTGAAACATGCCGATGCGGCGATGTACCAGGCGAAAAACAGCGGGCGTAACTCTGTGCGCTTTTATGACCCCGACATGCAGCAAAAACTGGAAGATCATGCCAGCCTTGAAACGGACTTGCGCAGCGCCATTGCGCTGAACCAGCTGCAGCTGTATTACCAGGTTCAGGTCAATCGCGATGGCCAGCCCGTTGGCGCCGAAGCCCTGATACGCTGGATGCACCCGAAACGCGGCATGATCCCCCCGCTGGACTTCATCTCCATCGCAGAGGAGAGTTCGTTGATCCTCGATATCGGCGAGTGGGTGATGCAGCAGGCCTGCCGGCAGCTCTCCATCTGGAGCAGGGATCCTGCCACCCGCAAACTCAACCTCGCAATCAATGTCAGTGCGGCGCAGTTCCAGACCGACAATTTCATCGAAACCCTGAATTCACTGATAGAGCTGCATGCATGCAATCCTGAGCAACTCAAGCTGGAATTAACCGAAAGCACCGTACTGCACAATATTGAAGAAGTGATCCAGAAAATGCTGGCGGTGCGCAAGATCGGGGTACGGCTGTCGCTGGATGATTTTGGTACAGGCTATTCATCGCTTTCATACCTGACCCGCCTTCCCATTAACCAGATCAAGATCGACCAGAGCTTTGTGCGCAATATCCTGTTGAACAGGAACCATGCCATCATGGCGCAAACCATCATCCAGATGACACACAATTTCGGGCTGGATGTCATCGCGGAGGGCGTGGAAACACCGGAACAGGCTGAATTCCTGATGGTTAACGGTTGCCAGAAATTCCAGGGTTACCTGTTCAGCAAACCGATTCCTGCAGAAGCATTCATGCAGTTGATGCAAGGCTGGAAAACCAGAGAGCACGTACCGGGCTCGCGCTGACTGCACATCAGGCTGCGGGCTGTACCGGGTTGCCGGCTGCCATCAGCTCCATCGTACGGGTAAAACCGAATGCGGTCGCTACTTCCAGCGGCGTCAGCCCGTCCCGGTTCATCACATTCAGGTTCACACCATACTGCAGCAAGGCTTCCATCATTTCGTTGTTTCCCTGCTCTGCCACCAGATGCGCCGGTGAAGTGCCATCCTGCAGGAAGTCCACCTGCACGTTCATTTCCAACAGGCGGTTGAGCTGGCTGGCATTACCGGATTTGATGGCCGTCAGGATGGCCTGGCGCGACTGGCTGTTATCGATACGTTGCGCTGCCTGCTCGGTGGGCAGCAGCTTGAAGATGTGGTTGAAGATGGAGATGACCACCAGGGAGGCCAGCGTGGCAATCATGATCACCGGATCGATATGCAATACGCCAGCCATCTGCTCGGGCAAATTGGCGCCGATCGCCAGCACGGTGACCATCAGGAACAGCATCCAGCGCAGATAGCGGAACAGCGCAACGATCACCACTGCGGCCAGCGCCGTCAGCAAAATGTCGCGGCTGAGATACTGGCCTATCAGGCTATCCGGCAGGTTGGCCATCACGCTCAACAGCACCACCACGCCCAGCATGACCATGTCCTTGATACTCAATTCAAGCTTCATGCTTCCCCCTAGTCAAACACCCTCTGCTTACTGGCAGCTGTAATCCCACATCAGCCGAATCAGGCCGATGCAATCCAGTGACCTGAGCGCCCGCCCTGTTTTTCCAGCAAGCGGATGTGCGTCATTTTCATGCCTTTATCCACTGCCTTGCACATGTCATATATTGTCAGCAGCGCAACATTGACTGCGGTCAACGCTTCCATCTCGACGCCGGTCTTGCCCACGGTTTCCGCCGTCACTTCACACTCGATCGCACTGCCGGGCTGATCCAGCCTGAACTCGACAGATACACTGGTCAGGTAGAGCGGATGGCATAACGGTATCAGCTCGGAAGTTTTTTTGCTGCCCTGAATTGCAGCGATGCGCGCGATGCCCAGCACATCCCCTTTCTTTGCGGTGCCGCTGGCGATGATCTGCAGTGTCGCCGGCTGCATCTCGATACGCCCGACTGCCTTGGCGATGCGATGTGTTTCCTTCTTCTCGCCCACATCCACCATGTGCGCCTGGCCATCCTGGTTGAAGTGGGTCAGTCCGTGTTCGTCCATCTTGTGCTTTCTACCTTTTCACTTGAGTATCATAATTCCATCGCTGCATGCGCTGGATGTCGCTGTCCTTGGTTTCCACCCACTCTCCGCCGACCGGCTTCACTTCCTTTTTCCAGAATGGGGCATCTGTTTTCAGGTAGTCGATGATGAACTCGCAACTGGAAAACGCATTGCCGCGATGCGAGGACGCCGTGGCCACCAGCACAATCTGGTCGTTCGGCCCCAGTGTGCCGATACGGTGGATCACGCGCGCATCGATCAGCTCCCAGCGGCGATGGGCTTCGGCGATGATCTTTTCCAGCGCCTTTTCGCTCATGCCCGGATAATGCTGCACCTCGATGTTGTTGACCTGCGCATCGTAACTCATGTCGCGCACCAGGCCGACAAACGTCACCATCGCGCCCACATTGTTGCTTTGCGCGCGCATCTCCGCCATCACCTGCGCGACATCGAAATCTTCATGCCTGATCAGCACGCTCATCTCAGCCTCCGGAAATTGGCGAGAACAGCGCGATTTCATCACCCGTCTTGATGGCTGCACCACCATCGGTGAATTCCTGGTTGACCGCACACCTGACTCGCGCTTCGGTCAGTTCCTGTGCCCAATCCGGGCCGCGCTTGCGCAACCAGCCCAGCAATGTTCCCACGGATGTCACATCCGCCGGCACTTCCACGTTTTCCTCGGACAGTCCCAGCTTTTCGCCAGGGCGCCCGAAATACAAAATCCTGATCTTCATTTTTTTAACCCAATGAAAAATGTTCAATGATGAAATCCGCCACCTGCTGTGGATTATTGATATCCAGTCTTGGCAGTTTGCCGGTGCCCGCGCCATCGCAGGCAATCGCAATGAAATTCGAATCTTCCAGATGCAGTACGGGATTACCGGTTTCCATGCGGCGCACTTCGATCTTCGGAATGCTGGAAAACTTGTAGCCCTCCACCAGCACCAGATCACACGGCGACAACCTGCTGCACAACTCTTCCAGGGTCGGCTCCCGCTCTTCCACCAGTTCATGCATCAGGGCCCAGCGAAATCCCGATACCACCATCACTTCACGTGCACCCGCTTCGCGGTGACGGAAACTGTCCTTGCCCGGTTTATCGATATCAAACTTGTGATGCGCATGCTTGATCACGGCCACGGACAAACCACGCGCACGGATCAGCGGAATGACTTTTTCCAGCAAGGTCGTCTTGCCGCTCCCGGAAAATCCGGCAAAACCGATGATTTTCTGTTCGGCCATTATACGTTCTTTGCTCCATGCAGATAAATTGCCGCCTCTTGCCCCGCCGCAGTCATATCATCTAATGTATTGATATTATTAAACATATTTTCATTTTCAAATATTACTTCATGCACCCTTAATGTGTTCAACCAATCGCCCACCTTGCGCATTCCGCCCTCAAGCATGACTGACAGCCGTGGCAGCAAATCTCGACGGTAGATTGCAATGGCAGGTTGGCGCCTGCCCGCAACGACTGCAACGGCCGCTTCGCCATCCCCGACCCCTGCATATAATCTGGGAACAAGGTCAAGCGGCAGGAATGGGGTGTCGCAGGGTACAGTCAGCACAAACTCGGTGGCGGCATGCTGCATGCCGGCCTGCAAACCGGCCAGCGGCCCTTGCCAGCCCTGCATCAGATCAGAAATGACCGGATAGCCAAACTGACGATAATTTTCCAGCTGTTCATTGGCATTGATCAGGACGGCACCACCTTGCGGTGTGACCGCTTGCAGCACCCATTCCAGCAGAGGCTTGCCCTGCAGCAGCTGCAATCCCTTGTTGCCACCAATGCGTACCCCGCGCCCGCCGGCCAGGATGACAGTGGTAACTGGCAATTTCTCCCTCATGAGCAAGGCATTTTCCACATCAGCCAAACAGGATCATCGCCTTTTGCAACGTCACCCATACGCCCCAGGCCAGCGGAATGCCAACCGCCGACCAGGCCAGCACCAGCATTACCGGATGGCTGCCCGCCCCGATTTCAGTGTCGATTTCGCCTGTTGCCTTTCTTGGCATATCGCGTTCATGCGCCAGTTTCTTTTCCAGCGCCAGCTCATCCTCACTCATGAAATGCTTGTCTTCCACCGGGCGGATCATGGCATTGCAGATCATGCCCAGCACCAGCAGCCCGGCCATGATGTACATCGTCACGTCGTACACCTGCGCACGCGGTACGCCGTGGGCAAGCTGGTATTCGCGGAGGTAATTCACCAGCACCGGACCCAGCACACCGGCGGTTGCCCACGCGGTCAGCAAGCGGCCGTGTATCGCACCCACCATCTGCGTGCCGAACAAATCCGCCAGATACGCTGGCACTGTCGCGAATGCGCCGCCATACATCGACAGGATGATCAGGAATGCCCCCACGAACAATGCAATATTGCCGTTATGCCCAAACGTCGGCACCGACACATACAGGATGAAACCAAGCATGAAGAAAGTGAAATAGGTCATTTTCCTGCCGATGACATCCGACAATGAAGCCCAGATGAAACGGCCGGCAATGTTCAGCAAGGACAACAAGCCTGTAAAGCCCGCTGCAATCGCCGCGATTTGCGTTTTCTGTTCGGCCGTCAATTCATTGAAAGTGGCTGCAACGCCTATCAGCTTGCCGGCAAACACTTCCTGCAACAAGGGTGAAGCCATGCCGATCACGCCGATACCCGCAGTGACATTCAGGCACAGCACCGCCCACACCAGCCAGAATTGCGGGATACCCCACACTTTGCTGACATGTACATGTTTGCTTGTGATCAACGCGCTGGACTTTTTCTTTTCAGCGGACTGCCAGCCGGCCGGTTTCCAGCCTGAAGGTGGCACGCGATAGGACAGCGCACCACCGAGCATGAACACGAAATAAATTGCAGCCATCACGAGAAACGTTTCCCAAACCCCTACAGATGTGGGTGTCGCAAAATATTTCATCAGATTATTGGCCAGTGGCGCACCTATCATCGCACCACCGCCAAAACCCATGATCGCCATGCCGGTTGCCATGCCACGATGGTCGGGAAACCACTTGATCAGGGTTGAGACCGGAGAAATATAGCCGAGACCCAAACCAATGCCGCCAATCACGCCGGAACCCAGCCACAGTAAAACAATCTGATGGGTATAGACACCAAGCGCGGAGATAACCAGTCCGCCCGCCCAGCATATCGCCGCTACCACACCCGCCTTGCGCGGACCGGCATGCTCCAGCCACCCGCCAAAAATTGCCGCAGCACTGCCCAGCACGACAAAGAACAGGGTATACATCCAGCCCAGCGTGGAAATCTGCCAGTCGCAGCCGGTGGAAAACAGCTGTGCGAAAAAACCCATGTCGGACGGACACGCAACCGGATTGCTGACGCCGATCGCCTTGGACAGCGGCAGCCAGAAAACGGAAAAACCGTAAGCCATGCCGATGCACAGATGGATCGCAAGTGCTGCAGGTGGTACCAGCCAGCGATTAAAACCATGTTGCGCGATCGTGTGTTCCTTTTCCAGAAAATCCAGAAATGCCATAAATATCCCCCTCGAAACCTATTGAATTGTTTGTCGTAATTTCATTAATACAGCACCAGTGTCGAATTGTATCACACTGATAATATTAGACTTATTTTTAGAAACACCAGATCGCCAGGAACAAAAAAACCTGTGTCAGGTCAGGGTATTGCGATTCAAATATCCTGCTCAAGGTATATAATTAAAGCCTTATGTCTGAAAAAACCATCCACATCGTCAGCCACGCCCCGCATGCCAATATGCCGGCCATCCCTGCGGCGCTTGAACAGCCCAGTGGCGTTTTGTTTGATGCACGCAACCGGCCGCTGCAGGATTTGCGCATCTCGCTGACCGACAAATGCAACTTCCGCTGTGTGTACTGCATGCCACGCGAGATTTTCGACAATGACCATGTCTTCCTGCCACGATCCGCACTGCTGACATTTGAAGAAATCTTGCGCATGACGAAAATTTTTGTCGCGCATGGCGTGAGCAAAATCCGCCTCACCGGCGGCGAACCGCTGCTGCGCAAGAATATCGAGCAGCTGATCGAACAGATGGCAAAAATCAAAACGGTGGATGGCAAGGCTCTCGACCTCACCCTGACCACCAATGGCGCCATCCTCGCCAAGAAAGCTCAGTCACTCAAGGATGCAGGCCTGTCGCGCATCACCGTGTCACTGGATGCGCTGGACGATGCCACCTTCAAACGCATGAATGACGCCGATTTCCCGGTGAGTGATGTACTGAACGGACTGGATGAGGCCTATCGCGTCGGCCTCGACTCGATCAAGGTCAACATGGTGGTGAAGGGCGGCATGAACGACCAGGAAATCCTGCCGATGGCGCGCTACTTCAAGAACACGCCCTATACCCTGCGCTTTATCGAATACATGGATGTCGGCGCCTCCAATGGCTGGCAGATGCAGGAAGTCATTCCCTCCGCCGAAGTGGTGCGCCGCATCAACGAAGAAATGCCGCTGGAGCTGGTACCACCGAAAAATGTCAGCGACACTGCAGAGCGCTGGCGCTACAAGGATGGCAGCGGCGAGATCGGCCTGATCTCCAGCGTGACCAAGGCCTTCTGCCACAGCTGCGTACGTGCGCGTATCTCCACCGAAGGCGTGCTTTACACCTGCCTGTTTGCTACTGAAGGCTATGATTTGCGTAGCTTGATGCGAAACGGCAAATCGGACGCAGAAATTTCCACTGCACTGGCCCATCTCTGGCGTGCCCGTGGTGACCGCTATTCCGAGCTGCGCAGTGCGGAAACAGAAGGCATTGCCCCCGCACGCAAGAAAATCGAGATGTCGTATATCGGTGGCTAGCAGACTACCCTGAAAATCAAACTTGGCTCACCTGTCAGGGAATCATTTTCACAAATGGCTGTTTATGCCTGTAAGTAAATCGAATTGATTCCGACAAACAACCATCAATCCTGACTTGAGGTGACCCATGGCCAATCCTGTATCCGCACAGATACGCAATTTTCATCTGCTTTTCGCCCTGCTCGGCACCGTTGTACTGGCATCTGTATTTTTCATCGGCAACTCCATCTCGGCCACGACCTCAGCCATGGTCGAGGTAGACCTGCCCCTGCAGAACAACATTTCCCAGTTACGCACAGCAATCTTCTCGCAAAAGCCCATTCTCTATGAATACTATGCCGACACGAACCGTGAGGTTTTCCAGAAACGCTACAACGAAAGCAAGAAGATCATCAAGGATGGCCTTTATAGGCTGCCACGTGATGACCAGGGCCAGACATTCCTGACCCAGCTGGAACAGCAGACAGCGCAGATTGACCAGCTTGCCGGGCAGCTGGACCAGACCTTGAGCAGCAGCGGTATAGACTGGGACAAGGCACGTGACATCCTGGTGGAGGTCAGCGCAACGGAAAAGAAGATCACCCCGCTGATCGACAATTTTGTCAGCCTCAACCAGAAGCACATTGCAGACATCGGCGCACACGCCAAAAACAGCATGCAGGTGATTTTTGCCAGTGTGGCTGCCTTTATCCTGCTCATACTGGTCGCCGCATTGCGACTGGGCAACAAGGTCAAGCAGCAGCTCTAACCGCTGCATTCAACCCGCAGAAGCGGGTCGAGGATGGTTACTCCGGCATTCAGGATGCTTCGGGCTGTTTGTCCGGATCAACGCCCCACGCCTTCATGTCGGCCTCCCAGGCATTGCCGTAAATCTTCCCGTTACGTGACAGGATCAGCATTTCATACATGCTGACAAACCACATATAGGTCGATGCGAGACTGTATCCGATACCGCCTATCATGGTGAACCAGGCAAAGTGCGGACTGTATTTGGTCAGCCACCAGGAGGCCACGTCCACAATCAGGAAGGCGAACGGGAAAGCCATCACCACGATTTTGAGCACACGGGGGACGCCTATGGCAAAACTGAAAATGAACCCCATCAGGAAGAAGATGAAGGCAATGCCGAACAGGTGGATGTGCGATACACGGGTCAGGCTTTGAACAGAAGCACCTTCATCGATCTTGGCAACACTCTTCGCATCTTCGTATTTATTGAAATTCGGCAAGCCTGGAATCACGCCATGGCATCCGGTACAGTTTTCCTTGAAGACATCCTTGATATGGGCATTCCAGTCGGCTTCTGTCGAGCCGGCACGCACCCACTTGATGATTTCCAGATGGGATTCCGGCGTACCCATTTCCTTCATCGAACCATGCAGCTTGGCCTCGATCTTGCTGTTGGTGCGATTGCCGTAATAGCTGTAGACGATATCATCCATCGACAATCCCGGTTTGCCGTCAGCCATGCCGTGTGTCAGCATGATCTGCAGCCCCGCCATCAACAAGCCCAGCCCGATGACCAGCAGGTACCCGATGAACAGCACTTTAACCGGTGTTGGCATGTTGGGGAGATTCAGCCAGACCATGTGTGAACGCATCTTTACCATATGCTTGCCTTTCAGATTGTCGTTAAGAATACTGGGATAATTACCGGAATCTCTTTGTGGTTTTTATTCTACTCCAAAACAATACTTTTATCCGACACGCAGCAAGCTCGATTTGTTCCTTGAATTTGGAATATCTGAATGCCCCCCCCCCCAAGAGGATTACTTCTCCCGAGGGGTCGCATGCCTTGCGATTTACACATCCTGGGGATCAACATCCAGCGACCAGCGGATTTTCTGCGTGGGGATCGCCTCCAGACGGGGGCGCCATTGCCGCAGGAATTGCTGCAGGGATTTTCGCGCAGCGCTTTGCACCAGCAGTTGCGCAAGAAAATGATTGGCACGCCTGGGCATGGCCGCGGGCACCACGCCATAAACCTCAACCTCTCCCGCAATATCCGCCGCGCAAGTCCTGGCCTGGTGCATGAAACCGAATACTGCCTGCTGCTCCTTCGCCTCGGCTCGCAGCAACACCTGGAATGATATTGGCGGGAATGATGCCATTCTTCGCTCGGCGAGCAAAGTCTGCGCCCAGCTTGCATAATCATGTGCAAGCAATGCACGATACAGTGGATGTTCCGGGAATGCCGTCTGCACCAGAACTTCACCCGGCTTGTCTGCCCGGCCCGCACGGCCCGCGACTTGCGACAACTGCGCATACAATTTTTCCGCTGCGCGGAAGTCGCTGCTGTACAGCGCATTATCCGGATTCAGCACGCCGACCAGCGTCAGATTGGGAAAGTCATGGCCTTTTGCCAGCATCTGCGTGCCAACCAGGATATCCACCTCGGCATCCTCTATCTGCTTGCGCATCGCCTGCCAGCTTCCCTTGTTGCGTGTGCTGTCACGGTCTACGCGCAATATCCGCGCTGCCGGGAATTGCGCTTGCAATGCTGCTTCAATGCGCTGGGTGCCGATGCCGACCGGTTGCAAATCCGCATTGCCGCAGGAAGGGCAGGCATGGGGTACCTTTTGCTGATGGCCGCAATGGTGACAGCGCATGCGCCTGTCATTGAGGTGCAGAACAAGCTTGCCTGCACAATTCGGGCAGCCGGAAAGCCAGCCACAGGCGGTACACATCAGTACCGGCGCATGGCCGCGACGGTTGAGGAATACCAGGCTCTGTTCGCCCCGCTTCAGGCGGGTCTCCAGTGCTGCCAGCAATTGCGGGCTGAAGCCTTCATGCAGCAACATGTTGCTGACATTGATGCAGCGTACCTGTGGCAATTGCGCCAGCGCATTCGCTCGCTGTTTGAGTTGCAGCAGGGTATATCGACCGCTGGTGGCATTGTGCCAGCTTTCCAGCGATGGCGTGGCTGAACCGAGCACCACAGGAATGCCGCGCTGGCTGGCGCGGAAAATGGCCACATCGCGTGCGGAATAGCGCAAGCCATCCTGCTGCTTGAAGGAGGCATCATGCTCTTCATCGACGAGGATCAGCGCCAGCTGCGGCAACGGCGTGAAGACTGACAAACGTGTGCCAAGGATGATTTTGGCATCCCCTGCCTGCGCGCGCAGCCAGTTCTGCGTCCGCTCGTTGTCGTTCAGCCCGCTATGCAGGCTGATGATTTCCGTTTCCGGGAAACGACTCTGGAAATAATGCTCCAGTTGCGGCGTGAGATTGATTTCCGGCACGAGCAGCAGTACCTGTCCGCCATGCTGGAGAAAATGGTGCATCAGGTGCACATAGACCTCAGTCTTGCCGCTGCCGGTTATGCCATGCAGCAGGAAGGCACCAAATCCAGCCGAAGTACGCACCCGCTCAACCGCTTGGTGCTGTGCATCATTCAAGGCATGCGCATTGGCAAAGACAACGCTTGTATTGCCTGATTGTGCTGCGTTAGGCCGCACTTCTTCGCACGGCTGTACCCAACCCGCTTCCATCAAACGTTTCAGGCTGCTCATCGCCGAAGGCGCCAAAGCCTTCACCTGCTGCGGTGTAAGCGCTGACGCTTGCAGTGCCTGCAAGATGCTGTGCTGCACCTGCTTGCGCTTGGGAAAAGATTGCAGATCCAGCGCCTGCCCTGCAGCAGTCAGCATGTAGGTCAGTGCCCGCTTCGGAATGACAGGCTCCGTGCTGCGCATGCGTACCGGCAATGACGACATCACCGTCATACCCAAAGGGTGCTGATAATAATCGCTGCAAAAACGCAACAGCTGGAGTATTTCTTCCGGCAATGGTGGAACATCGGTGAGCACCTGTTCTACCATCCGGATGCGCGATGCATCCATCTCCGTCTGCTGTGGCAACGCCATCACCACCCCGGTCAATTGCTTCCGTGCAAAGGGAACCACGACTCGCTGGCCGATAGAGACCGGCCCTTCATCCGCCAGAAAATAATCAAAAAGTGTTGACAGCGGAATATCGAGTGCAACTCGTATCAGGCGCATTTTGGAAATGATTTCTCCAGTATTTTCTTCAGAAATCCCGCAAATATATTGTCTCAATTGGGATTTTTATTTTACCCACATAAGCTGTGGATAACTATGTGTACAACTCGCTGAAAACTGAGCTAACTGCTAATGATATATACGGTATTTTCGCCTTGCCTAAAAAATAACCCGAAATATTATATTTTATAATCAATAAGATACACAAAAACACAAAGGGCTGCGGCTTAATTTGCCTGCAGCCCTTTGCTGACGCGGGAATTGTGCATAACCGGCTTCTGTCAAGCCTGTTTTATTGAAAGCAGCCGCTTTATTTTTAATGATATTTTCGGCTAAGCTCGTGCACTGCGGCCACGAGCGCCGCTGCATGATCCGGGTTGGTAAATTGCGAAATACCATGGCCCAGGTTGAAAACATGGCCACTGCCGAAGCCATAGCTGACCAGGATTTTTTCCACTTCGGCACGAATGACCTCCGGCGGGGCAAACAGCACGTTGGGATCCAGGTTGCCCTGCAGCGCAACCTTCTGTCCCACGCGCTGGCGTGCGATACCGATATCCATCGTCCAGTCCAGACCTACCGCATCGCAGCCGCTATTGGCAATGCTGTCTATCCACAGACCGCCACCTTTGGTGAAGATAATTGACGGGATACGAACGCCGTCCTTTTCCTTCTGCAGTCCCTGCACGATTTTCTGCATATAGGCCAGCGAGAACTCATGGTATGCGGAGTGTGACAGTGCACCGCCCCAGGAGTCGAAAATCATCACCGCCTGCGCGCCCGCATCGATCTGCGCATTCAGGTATTGGGTCACTGCCTCGGCGGTGACCGACAGCACGTGGTGCATCAGCTTTGGTTCCTTGTACATCAGCGTCTTCACGCGCATGTAATCCGAGCTGCTGCCACCCTCAACCATGTAACAGGCCAGGGTCCAAGGACTGCCTGAAAAACCAATCAATGGCACGCGGCCATCCAGTGCCTTGCGGATCTGCGAAACTGCATCAGTCACATAGCGCAGGTCCTTGTCGATATCGGGCAGGCGCAGTGCCTTGATCGCCGCTTCATCATTCAGCGGCTTCGAGAACTTCGGGCCTTCGCCCTCGGTGAAATACAGCCCCAGACCCATCGCGTCCGGCACGGTCAGGATGTCGGAGAACAGGATCGCCGCATCCAGCGGGAATCGGTCCAGCGGCTGCAGCGTGACTTCGGTAGCCAGATCGGGGTTCTTGCACAAATCAAGGAAGCTGCCCGCCTGCTTGCGAGTGGCGCAGTACTCTGGCAGATAACGCCCCGCCTGGCGCATCATCCAGATTGGCGTATATTCGGTGGGTTGGCGCAACAGCGCGCGCAGGAAGGTATCGTTTTTGACTTTAAAATTCATATTGGTTCTGGAAAATGCTCTTTAGATCAGGATCACAACCTCATCCCCGCGCTAGCTATCACACGGTCGGCCAGGCAAGTATTAAAAGGATAATTATACACCATGCACCAAATCTGCCTCATCTGGTCAATCCGTACTCACTAGTAACTGTAAGTATCTCAGATACTTGGATAGTATAAGCAGGAGCATTTTCAAAGGTATACTACATTCCTTACAATCAAGCACTCCACAATCATTACAAAGTTACTGATAATATTTTCAACTTAACAACGATCTCGAGCCTACTTTATTTCTAATCTTAATTCGCATATCTACTTGATTTCATGATATTTGAATTTGGCGCTGAGACTAACTCACTTACTTTCAATTCAATACGAAGCTGATCATAGATACCAATGACAGTAAATAATCTTCGGAGATACTATGAAATTCGACTGGTTTGACGCTCAAAATGCCGAGGAATTTGGCAAATCCCTCGCATTAACATTTTTAAAAAAGCTTCCCGCCTCGACTGGAAAATTGAACAACAAGGAGATTGCGCAACAACTGGTTGTCATAGACAAGATGTACGATCTGATTGAACAATTCAAACAAGCCAACAAGCTGAATATTTACAAAAAGGCAAAACTGGGTAATGCCTTCATGAACGAACTGATAGCAGCCGGCCATAACACCGAGTTTGTACATCAAGTAACCAATGGAATACTTCAAAAACTTTAAGTACCCTGGTTATCACTACGGATAACGCCAAGCCGAATTCAATTCATAAGATGTACACCTGAATAACCTAATCAACTCCTTAAAACACGATACAGGTCTAATTTTCCTTAAATGAGTATTCTGTTCAGTTTCATCAAAAGCATATTTAATGTCAAACCAGACGCCGGGAAACAAGGCGCATTAAAGAATCTTGACGTTGCCTCACTCGAACTCTCGGAATTCAGTGACGAACAGGAAAAACTCCGAAAAGTCCTCGCAAGGAATCCCAACAATATCGATGCCCTGTATAAACTGGGGAAGCTTGTTCAGAAACATGACCCCACCGAGGCCATCAGATGTTACAAAAAAATCATCTCCCTCGACTCAACACATTTCCCTGCAAAATTCGAATTGCTGATTCAAATGCTGACCCAATGCAATTGGTCAAATAATCAGACTAGCATAATTCGGGATTTCAAAAAAAGTCTGCACAAGTCCTTGGCCAATGCGAGAAATTCAATCAATCCATTCATTCTTTTTTCAATTCCAGGACTAACACCGGAAGAACACAAACTGTGCGCCGTTAGATGGTGCAAGACTCAACTTTATTTGGAGAAAAAGTCAAACTACAGATTCGATCGGCAACCTGGCAAACAGATCCGCATTGGCTATCTCTCCGGCGATTTTCACCAGCATCCGGTCGCAATTCAGATCGCCGGCATATTTGAGCATCATGACAGGAATTCCTTCCATATATCCGCATACTCTTATGGCCCTCATGATGGCAGCACAATTCGAAAAAGACTTGAAAAGTCATTTGATAATTTTTGTGACATAAGAGACGAAACCGACTCAGATGTTGCAGACAGGATATACAAAGACAATATCGACATACTTGTCGATCTGACAGGGCATACCGGAAATAGTCGCAGCAGAATTCTTGCCTTTCGCCCCGCACCAATACAAGTCAACTTTCTCGGTTATGCCGGCACTATGGGATGCGATTTTGTTGACTACCTGATTGCCGATCAATTTGTCATTCCAGAAGATCAACGGGATCATTATGTCGAAAATGTAGTTTGGCTTCCTGACAGTTTTATGCCAATCGATGCAAAACGTAAACGACTTTCAGCACCTTCACGCAAGGAGTGCGGCCTTCCTGATGATGTCTTTGTATTCTGCTGCTTTAATAAGCTACTCAAAATAACACCAGATATTTTCGAAATTTGGTGCCGACTTTTGAAGGCTGTTGAGAATAGCGTACTCTGGATCCCAGCCTGTCCTCCGCAAACTGAAGCCAATCTCAGACGGGAAGCCGTCAACAGGGGCGTTGATAATCAAAGAATAATCTTTGCAGAAAAACTTCCAAACAATGACATGCATCTCGCACGCCTTCAATGTGCCGACTTATTCCTCGATACGACGCCTTATAATGCTCACGCCACATGCAGTGACGCCCTATGGATGGGTTTGCCTGTACTCACCTGTGCAGGGGATACTTTCCCATCGAGGGTGGCAGGCAGCATGCTGACTGCATTGGGTGTCACGGATCTGATTACCTATAATACTGATGACTATTTCAAAACTGCACTGGAATTAGCAACTGACCACAATAAGCTTTCCGCCATCCGTAACAAGCTTAAAACAATTCGCAGCAACTCCCGGCTATTTGACAACCAGATTTATGCACGCAACCTGGAGCGAGCCTTCATAGCAATGCATGATCATCACACACAAACAAGAATGTCCGCTAATACATAAAGCCAATTGGTTTCTGTCAAACTCCACCCATATGCTTCACGTATAAGCTTTCTGTAATTTTTTACCGTTCAAAAAGAAACGGCGACACATCTGGTCGCCGCTTTCATTTGCCACCCAAACAGAGAGTTTATCTAGGCAAAACAGAATTGCCCATCAGGTACTCATCGATGGAGCGCGCAGCCTGGCGACCTTCGCGGATCGCCCACACCACCAGTGACTGACCGCGGCGCATGTCACCTGCGGCAAACACTTTCTGCATCGAAGTGCGGTAGCTGCCTTCACCTTCCGTATTCGCACCGGCATTATTGCGCCCATCTTTGTCCACACCGAATGCAGCCAGCACCTGCTGTACCGGTGACACAAAGCCCATCGCCAGGAAGACGAGGTCTGCCTTGATCTCGAATTCGGACTTGGACACTTCCTGCATCTTGCCGTCTTTCCACTCGACCTTGCAGGCGATGATTTTTTCCAGCTTGCCATTCTTGCCGACGAATTTTTTTGTCAACACGGCGAAATCACGTTCGCAGCCTTCTTCCTGCGAAGAAGAGGTGCGCAGCTTCAAGGGCCAGTTGGGCCAAACCAGATGTTTATTTTCTGTTTCCGGCGGCATCGGCATCACCTCCAGCTGGGTGACACTGGCCGCGCCATGGCGGTTGGAGGTGCCCACACAATCGGAACCGGTATCGCCGCCGCCGATTACCACCACATGCTTGCCACTGGCCATGATGCGATTGGGCACGGTATCACCTGCCACGGTGCGGTTTTGCTGTGGCAGGAATTCCATTGCAAAGTGCACGCCCTGCAGATCACGGCCCGGTATCGGCAAATCGCGCGGCAATTCGGCGCCGCCCGACAACAGGATCGCATCAAAATCTTTTTTCAACTGGTCGGCAGAGACGGTTTCCTTGGCCAGGTTGGTAACTTGTTTCGGGAAATCCTTGCCGCATATCAGGGTGCTGGTGCGGAATTTCACGCCTTCGGCTTTCATCTGTTCCATGCGGCGATCGATGATGGATTTATCCAGCTTGAAGTCGGGAATGCCATAACGCAGCAAACCGCCCACGCGGTCGTTTTTCTCGAACACGGTCACGTCATGGCCAGCACGTGCAAGTTGCTGTGCAGCAGCCAGACCTGCAGGGCCCGAGCCGACAACGGCCACTTTCCTGCCGGATTTCTTGGCAGCCGGTTGCGGCTTGATCCAGCCGTTAGCCCAGCCGTTGTCGATAATGAAATGCTCGATGGATTTGATACCCACCGGGTCGTCATTCACATTCAGCGTACAGGCAGCCTCGCAGGGCGCGGGGCAGATGCGGCCGGTGAACTCGGGGAAGTTGTTGGTGGAATGCAGCACTTCCAGGGCCTGTTTGAAGTTGCCGCGATACACCAGGTCATTCCAGTCCGGAATGATGTTGTTGATCGGGCAGCCACTGGTGCAGAACGGTGTGCCGCAATCCATGCAGCGCGCCCCCTCGGTTTTCACCTGGTCATCCTTCAGCGCGATGACGAATTCCTTGTAATTCTTCACGCGCTCGGCAACTGGCAGGTAATCCTCATCCTGCCGCTTGAATTCCATAAAGCCGGTTACTTTACCCATTCTTTACCTCAACTCATCCATTCTTCTACCGGTGCAGGCTTATGCTGCAACCTTGTCTTTTGCCTTGTTTGCCTTGGCCGCCAGCTCACCCAGCGCACGCTTGTATTCATTCGGGAACACCTTCACGAACTTGGCACGGCTAGTGTTCCAGTCTTTCAGCAGTTCCTGCGCACGGGCGCTGCCGGTGAATTCCACGTGACGCTCAATCAGCCGCTCAAGGATCACTTCATCGGCCTCGGCCTTGCCGCCGCGCAATACACTGTGCCAGATGGAACGATCCACTTTCGCTTCCTGCTCTCTGATGCTCAATACCGGTTCAAGCGCCACCATCGCCATGTTGCACTTCTTCTCGAAGTCACCATCCGGATCGTACACATAGGCTACACCGCCGGACATGCCCGCAGCGAAGTTGCGACCGGTTGCGCCAAGCACAACCACTGTTCCGCCAGTCATGTATTCGCAGCAATGATCACCTGTGCCTTCCACCACAGTGGCGGCACCCGAGTTACGCACGGCGAAACGCTCGCCCGCCACGCCGCAGAAGAAGGCCTCACCGGAAATCGCGCCGTACAGCACGGTGTTGCCGGCAATGATGTTTTCCAGCGGATTGCCGCGGAAGTCTCGGCTCTTGCGCACGATGATCCGACCACCAGACAGGCCCTTGCCCACATAGTCGTTGGACTCGCCTACCATATCCAGTGTTACACCATGCGCCAGGAAAGCGCCAAACGACTGGCCGGCAGTGCCTTCCAGCGTGATATGGATGGTGTCATCCGGCAGACCGGCGTGGCCATAGCGCTTGGCGACTTCGCCGGACAGCATGGTGCCGGCGGTACGGTTCACGTTCTTGATTGGGGTGGTGAACTTCACCTGGCTGCCTTTTTCCAATGCAGCTTTGGATTTTTCAATCAATTGCTGGTCCAGCGCCTTGTCGAGGCCGTGATCCTGCTTGTCCGCATGACGAACGCGCATGTAATCAGGATGCGCAGGCTGGAAGAATATTTTGCTGAAGTCGAGTCCCTTGGCTTTCCAGTGTGTCAGTGCTTTGGACTTGTCCAGCAGGTCTGAGCGGCCAATAAGTTCATCATAAGTACGAATCCCCAGCTGTGCCATGATCTGGCGCGCTTCTTCCGCAACGAAGAAGAAGTAGTTCACCACATATTCCGGTTTGCCGGAGAATTTCTTGCGCAGCACCGGATCCTGCGTGGCGATACCCACCGAGCAGGTATTCAGGTGGCACTTGCGCAGCATGATGCAGCCTTCCACCACCAGTGGTGCAGTGGCAAAACCCACTTCGTCGGCGCCCAGCATCGCGGCAATGACCACGTCACGGCCAGTCTTCATCTGGCCGTCTGCCTGCACGCGGACACGGCTGCGCAAGCCATTCATCACCAGAGTCTGTTGTGTCTCGGACAGACCGAGCTCCCAAACGCCACCGGCATGCTTCACCGATGAAATCGGCGATGCGCCGGTACCGCCATCAAAGCCACTGATTACAATATGGTCAGCCTTGGCTTTCGCCACACCGGCAGCAACCGTGCCCACGCCCACCTCGGCCACCAGCTTCACTGAGATATCTGCCTTGGGATTCACGTTCTTCAGGTCATGGATCAGCTGTGCCAGATCTTCAATCGAATAGATGTCATGATGCGGTGGGGGAGAAATCAGTCCCACGCCGGGCACGGAGAAGCGCAATTGCGCAATGTATTCGGATACCTTGCCGCCGGGCAACTGACCGCCTTCGCCGGGCTTCGCACCCTGCGCCATCTTGATCTGTATCTGGTCTGCGGAAGTAAGATATTCCGCAGTCACGCCAAAGCGGCCTGCCGCCACCTGCTTGATCTTCGAGCGCAGTGAATCACCGGCCTGCAGCGGGATATCCACCATCACGCGGTCCTCGCCGATGACGGACTTCATCGTTGCACCCTTCTTGATCCTGGCGCCCTGCATTTCTTCGACATAGCGCTTGGGATCTTCACCCCCCTCACCGGTATTGGACTTGCCGCCTATGCGGTTCATCGCAATCGCCAGTGTGGCATGCGCTTCCGTACTGATGGAACCCAGTGACATCGCACCGGTGGCAAAGCGCTTGACGATTTCCTTCGCTGGCTCAACCTCATCGATGGAAATCGACTTTGCCGGATCGATCTTGAATTCGAACAGGCCGCGCAGCGTCATGTGACGCTTGCTCTGGTCGTTGATGATGTCAGCGTATTCCTTGAACGAATTGTAGTTGTTGGTACGTGTCGCATTCTGCAGCTTGGCGATCGCATCTGGTGTCCACATATGCTCTTCACCGCGTACACGGTAGGCATACTCACCACCGGCATCCAGCATGTTGGCCAGTACCGGGTCGTTGCCGAAAGCTTCAAGATGCCTGCGCAAAGCTTCTTCGGCAATTTCAAACACACCAATACCGCCTACATTCGATGCTGTGCCGCGGAAGTATTTATCTATGGTCGCACTGTTGATGCCGATCGCCTCGAAGATCTGCGCACCGCAATACGACATGTAGGTCGAAATGCCCATCTTGGACATGATCTTCATCAGACCTTTTCCAATGGCTTTGGTGTAGTTGTAGATCGCTTTCTCTGCGGTCATGCCGGCCATGCCCTGGGCCATTTCCGCCAGGGTTTCCATGACCAGGTATGGATGTACGGCTTCTGCGCCATAACCGGCCAGCAAGGCAAAATGATGAGTCTCACGCGCAGAACCGGTTTCCACCACCAGGCCGGTGGAAGAGCGCAGGCCCTTGCGCACCAGGTGCTGATGGATGGCCGAGGTAGCCAGCAGTGCCGGAATCGCCATATTATTGGCATCCATCTGGCGATCGGAAATGATCAGGATATTCTTGCCGGAATGAATGGCGTCTTCCGCTTCCGCACACAATGATGCCAGGCGAGCTTCGACACCCTCCTTGCCCCAGGCAACGGGATAACAGATGCTGACAGGTTGTGACTTGAAAGCGCCACCCGAAAGTTTGTCGATGTTGTACAGGCGCGCCATATCATCAGCAGCAAGAATCGGCTGAGAAACTTCAAGACGCTTCGGTGGATTGGCGTTGCTGGTGTCCAGCAGGTTGGGGCGCGGGCCGATAAAGGATACCAGCGACATGACCAGCGCTTCGCGGATCGGGTCGATCGGCGGGTTGGTGACCTGCGCGAACAATTGCTTGAAGTAGTTGTACAGCGGCTTGTTCTTGCTGCTCATCACCGCCAGCGGTGAATCGTTACCCATCGCACCGGTTGCCTCTTCGCCGTTGATGGCCATCGGCGCCAGCACCACCTTGATGTCTTCCTGGGTGTAGCCAAAAGCCTGCTGACGATCGAGCAAGGAAGCAGCGGCAGTCTGCGGCACTTTGCTGTCCTGCAGCTTCAGCTCATCCAGCTTGATACGAACTGCATTGATCCAGTCCTTGTAAGGCTTGGCATTCGCATAGGTATCCTTGATTTCCTTGTCGTCGATGATGCGGCCTGCTTCCAGGTCGATCAGGAACATCTTGCCGGGCTGCAGGCGCCATTTTTTCACGATCTTTGAATCAGGGATGGGCAGTACACCGGCCTCGGATGCCATCACCACCAGATCATCGTCGGTGAGGATGTAGCGCGCCGGACGCAGGCCATTGCGGTCCAGGGTGCCGCCGATCTGGCGGCCATCGGTAAACGCCATCGCTGCCGGGCCGTCCCATGGCTCCATCATCGCAGCATGATATTCATAAAAGGCGCGGCGATTCTCATCCATCAATGTATGATTTTCCCAGGCCTCCGGGATCATCATCATCATCGCCTGGGCAATCGGATACCCTGCCATCACCAGCAATTCAAGTGCATTGTCGAAGCAGGCCGTATCGGACTGTCCTTCGTAGATCAGCGGGAATAATTTCCTGATATCCTCACCGAACAGTTCTGATTTCATCACGCCTTCGCGTGCGCGCATCCAGTTGAAATTGCCCTTGACGGTATTGATCTCGCCGTTGTGCGCAACGAGGCGATAGGGATGGGCCAGAGGCCATTCAGGGAAAGTATTGGTGGAAAAACGCTGGTGCACCAGTGCCAGCGCGGAAACGCAGCGCGGATCTTCCAGATCTTTATAGTATTCACCTACCTGATCAGCCAGCAACAAACCTTTGTACACGATGGTGCGTACCGACATCGAGGGCACAAAGAATTCCTTGCCATGAATCAGGTTCAGCGCCTGGATGGCATGACCAAATTCCTTGCGGATCACATACAGCTTGCGCTCAAGTGCTTCTGGGGTCTTCACGTCGCTGCTGCGACCAATGAATACCTGCCTGATGACAGGCTCGGTTTCCCTGACGGTCGGGGACATCGGCATTTCGGCATTGACAGGCACATTACGCCAGCCCAGCAGCACCTGGCCTTCGTCACGTATCGCGCGCTCAATTGCCTGCTCGCAGGCGATACGCGATGCATTTTCCTTGGGCAGGAAAACCATGCCCACGCCATACTCGCCAAAAGGCGGCAGCTTTATACCTTTCTGCGCCATAGATC
>JAJXUI010000044.1 GCA_021782995.1 Pseudomonadota bacterium
GCGTGATTGGTTAAGCTGGATAAGCTGCAACAGCACGCAAAAATTCAGGTAGTTCCTGCTCAGTTAGCGCAGCGAAATGTTTTACTTTCGGCTGAGGTGCTAGCGCTCCTTTAATCTCAGCTGCCGGGTTGCTTCTCGCACGGCCGGTTGCTATTGCATATGTGCATACTGCATTCACCCGTTGTAATGTTCGAGCAGCTATTTCATGTGCACCACGCCCTTCAATTGCGCGGATTGCATTTAGAACATCTGGGGCTTCAATTTCTGCAACCGGCCGATTACCCAAATTGGGGAAAATTTCTCGCTCTAACCCCCTTATCCAATCTAATGCATGGCTTTTAGACCATATTGGGCTTTTAAGAGCATGTAATTCTCGGGCTATTAATTCAAATGAATTAGTCGCAGCAAGTTTGTTTTGCCTTTTTTGGATTTTCTTAGTCATCCCAGGATCTCTACCGTTGGCAAGTAGCCTGCGCGCCTCACTTCTACGGTCTCTTGCATCCGCCAAAGTAATATCTGGATAAACCCCTAGAGCAAGGGTTTTCTGCTTATCAGCGTATCTATAAGCAAGACGCCAATACTTTGAACCATTCGGTTGAACCAGTAAAAATAAGCCCCCACCGTCCGTTATCTTAAAAGGCTGCTCCTTTGGTTTTACCTTGCGTATTGCGGTATCAGTGAGCTTCATAGCAATCCCGAGTTGTTGGTATATTTTCCCAAGTGTTGGTACAAACACTGAAAATATACCAACATATATGCGTAGATTGCAATATACCGGACGAGACGACAAAAAACAAAAAACCCGCGGAACACATATAGTTCAGCGGGTTTTTTGTACGTCACTGGACGTGGTAAAACTAGTATCTGGCGGAAGCTGTGAGATTCGAACTCACGGAACATTTCTGTTCGGCAGTTTTCAAGACTGCTGGTTTAAACCACTCACCCAAACTTCCATATTGAAATGCAATAAATTCAACAGATTATGTGATTTCGAATCTTCAGATTTTATTGCTGAGCCGCTGATTATACTAAAAAACGTATTGAATTTGAATACCAGCTTCACCTTATCAAAATTCTTGCAGAAACATTGCAACTTCCTGACGCATTCGATAATCTAACAATTGTTAAAAAAACGACACAATGGAGAACTGCAATGGAATATCAAACCATTTCCCAAACCGGCTCGCTGGCATTTGAGAAAAACAAGGTGCTGCGCAATACCTACATGATGCTTGCGCTCACCATGGTACCTACCGTTATCGGGGCTTTTGTCGGGCTGTCGATCAATTTTTCCTTCATGGCACTGCATCCGGTCATGGCACCACTCCTGATGTTTGGTGCAATGCTGGCAATGCTCTTTGGTGTAACCGCCTTGCGTAACAGCGTGTGGGGGGTAGTGATGCTGCTGGGATTCACCTTTGTTGCAGGCGTTTTCCTCGGCCCCATCCTTCAGCACGCGTTGCATCTGCGAAACGGCGCTCAGCTCGTCGGCATGGCTGCCGGTGGTACCGGATTGATTTTCTTCAGCCTGGCCGCCTTTGCAACCGTGACCAAAAAGGATTTCAGCTTCATGGGCAAGTTCCTGTTTATCGGACTGATTCTGCTGCTGATCGCATCGTTTGCCAACCTCTTTTTTGCAATTCCCGCCTTGTCACTGACCATATCTGCCGTAGCAATCCTGCTGTTTTCCGCATACATCCTGTATGACATCAGCCAGATTGTTAATGGTGGCGAAACCAACTATGTCATGGCGACACTGGCCCTGTATCTGGACATTTACAACATCTTTGTAAACTTGCTGAATATCCTGATGGCACTGACAGGCGAGCGCGACTGAGTCAGAGCCGACCTGTAAATAAAAAAGCGGCGCAAGCCGCTTTTTTTATGCGCGCTCGAATACGGCGATGGATTCTACATGGGAAGTATGCGGGAACATGTTCATGACTCCTGCCGCCTTGATCGCATACCCCTTCACATGCACCAGCACTTCAGCGTCACGCGCCAGCGTAGCCGGATTGCAGGAAACATACACGATGCGACTCGGACCCGCCTCACCGATAGACTTGATCAGCTCCATCCCACCATCTCGTGGCGGGTCAATCAGCCACTTATCAAAGTGGCCCAGGCTGGCCAGACTTTCAGCGGTCATTTCAAACAGGTTCTTTGCATGGAAGGATGTAGTGCCTGCCAAGCCGTTAATTTCGGCATTCTGCGCCGCGCGCTTGACCAGCGTTTCATTGCCTTCCACGCCAACCACACTGGCCCCACTGCGTGCGATCGGCAAGGTAAAATTTCCCAGGCCGCAGAAAAAGTCGGCAATACGCTCACCCTGTTGCGGCGCCAGCAAACGCATCGCGCGGCTGATCATCAACCGGTTCAGCGTGCTGTTTACCTGGGTGAAGTCAGTTGGGCCATAGGGCATGATGATATCGAACTCAGGCAGGCTGTAGCTCAGGCCAGGTGCATCCAGAGGGTAGAATGGTTTTGCCGTTTCCGGCCCCTTGGTCTGCAGCCAGAATTGAATTTTATGGCTATCTGCAAATTGTTTCAGCAATGCCTCGTCTTCTGCCGCGAGCGGTTTAAGAATTCTCAATACCAGCACATCAACTTGATCACCTGATGCAAGTTCTATCTGTGGCAACTGCTCGCGGATCGTGAGCTTGTCGCACAACCTCCCTAATTCGATGAGCATATGGCCGATTTTGGGCGGCAGGATTTCACAGTGCTGCAAATCCGCAACGTAGCGACTGTTCTTTTCGTGAAAACCCACCAGTGTCTTGCCTTTTTTCAGGACATGACGCACTGACAGACGTGCGCGCTGACGGTATCCCCAGGTTTCGCCGTGTATGGGTGGCAACATGCGTTCCGTCTTGACCTTGCCAATTCTCTGCAAGTTATCTTCAAGTATGCGCTGCTTGACCGCTACCTGGGCATTTGCTTCAAGGTGCTGCATGGAGCAGCCGCCACACATGCCAAAGTGCCGGCAACGCGGCTGCGTACGCATAAAAGAGGGTTGTATCACCTGTTCCAGCCTGGCAAGCTCATAACTGCTCTTTTTGTGCAACGTTTGATATGCGACACGCTCACCCGTGATGGCGCCTTCAATGAACACCACCTTTCCATCACGATGGGCGACTCCGCGCCCTTCCTGGTCGAGGGATTCGATGGTGGCAACCTGCAATTGAATACTAGTATTAGACATGACGCTCCGAAACGGGCACACCTCAGTGACCGCTTTGATGAAAACCGCTATTTTAATTCAGAACGAGATTGTATTCAGGACGGATAATCAAACTACGGGTGATCAGTTGCAAGCCATGCAGCAAGATACTCCTGCCAGTGCGATTCTGAAGATTTCGCCAGTGTGGCTCGCACCAGTTCGCACTCTCGCTCAAACTGTTTGGAGCTGATTTGACCACGCATCATCTGGAAGCGGGTAAAAACCAGATAAGTGTTGACCACATCCGTTTCACAATAATTACGGATCTCTTCCAACCTGCCTTGCTGATAGGCCTCCCATACCTTGCTGCCATCCATGCCCAGCTTCCCCGGGAATCCCAGCAATTTGGCAAGATCATCCAGTGGTGCATTGGCACGACCACCATACATTGCCAGCAGATCCATCAGGTCAATGTGCCGGGTATGATAACGGCTGATATAGTTGTTCCACTTGAATTCCCGATCATCCTCGCCCATATCCCAATAACGTGCGCACTGCACACCATGGATCAGGCCGCGATAATGCAATACCGGAAGATCAAATCCACTGCCATTCCATGACACCAACTGCGGCGTATATTTGTCTATGCCGTCAAAAAAGCGCTGGATGATGCTTCTTTCATCATCATCCAGACCGCCCAGTGACCAAGCCCTGAATGTATCTCCCTCTCGCAGCACACAGGATATCGCTACCACTTTTTGCAAATGATGCTGAATGAAATCAGCACCGGTTTTTTGCCGGCGCATCTGAAAAGCCATTTCTGCAACATCGCGATCAGTGACATTAGCCCCCAGATCATGCAATTTGCGCAATCCGGCGATGTCGGGAATGGTTTCTATGTCAAAAACAAGTACGGGATTCAATCAAAAAATTCCTGGTAGTCATCCCCTGTAATACACAAAACAGGGTAATGGAGAAGGGAAGAAAATACAGCTCAATACTTATCCATGACCCGCCTGGACTTTGCCATGTATTTGGCAGTGCTTTGCGGGGAAAGATAAAAATCCTCATCGAGGAAACGCATGATCTGCTTGACCTCCTGCCGGTCCGCTGGAATCACGATCCTTTCCTGCCCTGCATTGCCGGTTCCTGAGAGCTGGATATTCAGGTCGCAATATTTTGCCGTTGCGGCAATTCTGGTTGCGGGACACAAATCCAGTATGCCGGACTGCTGAATCAGGATAACCTTGCGTTTGACCCAGCTGTCAGCCGTATCAATAAACACCTGTGGATCCGCAAATTGCAGTACCGGGTTCTGCACAAACACTTTTAAGTCCTGTTCGGAAGCCTCGCGGCAATAGGCGCTCATGTCGAACATCTGGCGCAAATAATGAAAGCTGGAAAATTTCAGGTTATCGTCTTCTATGACGGCGGTCAGCTTGTTATCCAGCGTCAACCCACCTCCCTCGAAACGCCCGAATATATTGTCATTCTGAACCAGCGCAAATCCACCAGCAGTAATGATGCGGCGACGGTCAAACCCCTGCAGCAAGACGCGGATATTTCCATTTTTGATGTAACCGCAGAAAATTGCCTTGATCGACTCAAGCGCGCCGCCTTTCTGCTCAAACTCCGGCACACCTTGTGGCCGAAGTATGGCCGCCTTGATACCATCAACATCATCAAAGTTGACGATATACAAAAGTTCATTTTCCTGCGGACGATACATCCCGTCAAACCGGACTTCCTCTTCTATACCCTGATAAAACTCATACTCCTGCGCCTTGAAAAGCTCCGTCACACCCGACTGAACTTCCTGAGACAAAGGCAAGCGCATGACTCGCATGCCAGGTATGTTGGTCAATGCAAACAGGCTGAACGATGGGGTCAACTGATTCATTGCTTCTCCGGGTCACTGTAACTGTTCAGGCTGGATTATCCAGCACAACACTTTGAAAATACAAGCAACATTTACCTTCATTGCCTGAGATGATAATAACGCTTGTCGAGTGTGAGCCCCTTGAAGTTATCCAGCCGGTCACCCATCACATCACTCAGTCTTTCCAGGCGGGCATCAGGGAGCGGGTGGGTCTTGAACAGAAGCTCCACACTATTGCTGTCCTTGGCGATCTGGTTCAAACCCTGCAGCACCTGGACATATGAGAAAGGGTCATAACCTGAGCGTGCAGCCAAAACCACGGCAATACCGTCTGCTTCGAATTCTGCATTTTTGTCGAGTGACCTTGACATGACTTCAGCACCACTTCCGATAAGCTGCTTTATTTTGTCATTTTCCCCAACGCTACGCGCAAGTGCCTGGCCCCCCAGATCAATTACACTGCTTTGCTGCAGGATTTTGAGATGATGCTTGCGGATCACATGACCAATTTCATGCCCGAGTACACCGGCAAGCTGTGCTTCACTCTTCAGCTGCATGTACAAACCGCGGGTAACAAATACATATCCACCCGGGGCAGCGAAAGCATTGATGTCGGCCGTGTCGAGTACACCAAAATGCCAGGGAAGATCAGGCCTTTCACTTTGGCTGGCAACCCATCGCCCGACGTCATTCACATACTTCTGCAGGCGGTCGTCCTTCACCAACGGAGAAGCGCCTAGCAAGTTCCCTGCTATCTGGCGGCCTATGGCAATCTCCTCATCATCCGAGGTACCGAACATGCCAGACACCACATTTGCAGCAGAACCCGGGTTGTCGGAAATCTGTTTCTTTACATTTTCACGCAGCGCCTTGTTCAGCTCCGCCCCGAAATCCATGGACCATGCATGCCCGCACATTATCATGCACAATACAATGAATATATTAAATCTTTTCATTATTGCCTCACTGCAATACCGGCAAATATTCAACTTGCCGCGGTTTCAATTTTCCCTGCGCCGCAAATTGCATTGCAGCCTCCCTGGATACCGCATAGCTTTCCGCTTTATCAAGTTCCGAAGCATTGAATTTAGCAGTTTTCAGATCTTCCTCATCAAGACCGCGTATACCGGTCGTTGCAACCACATGACCCGTTCCACTCCGGCCAGAAGCAAGACTCTTGAGACTGTCAGCAACATTTCTGGATTTTTGCAGGCTCCCCTGACGCACACTCAACATGCGCACCCAGCCCTTTGCAGCACCACTCTTTACGCTCAACCACCCACCATCCTTTTTTTCGATAGTGACTTTTTGCCCAGCTTTCAGCTTGCCTGATGGTTTCGCGTCACCAAATGGCTCCTTACGCAATATCTCATCTTTCAAAACCACACCGGCTTCAACCGCCATGGCATTGGTGACGGCCAGCAGGCAAACTGCCACGACCATATTCAGCATCATTTTCATTGAATATCCTCCTGCATGTACACGACATTATCTTTGCTCATGCGCCATGCGCGCAACTGCAATTACACTGACGCTCCGCATTACGCCGCATTTGCTACACATGCAGCTTCACTCGTGACTCACGCCCACCCCCCAATATTCCTTTGACAATACAGCACTTTGTATCTAGCATAGACAGGGATGTTCAATTCAGGGAAAACCAAAATGCGTTTTTTCAGACACACCTGGAACCTGATTGCTGGTCTTCTGTTACCAGCAATCCTGCTCATTATCCCGGTTCATACCTTGCATGCTGAAGATATTGCGCTTGGCTCAGTTGCCATGGACATTCCCGCTGCGATGGTGAAGCGACTGAGTCCCCTTGCAGATTACCTGAGCAAGGAAACCGGCATGAATGTGACGTTTCGTGCTTCTGCTGACTTGGGTTCTGCCGTGGATGACCTGGGTTCAGAAACCACACAGATAGCATACCTGACCCCCGCGGCCTATCTGGAAGCACACGAAAAATATGGCGCCATACCGCTGGTGAATCCGCTCAGCAAGGGCAAGGGAACCTTTACACTCAAGATCGCCGTCAGAAATGATAGCCCCATCAGGAAATTGAATGACCTGAAAGGCAGGACATTTGCTTTTGGCGACCGGAAAGCCATCCTGCAACCGGCAGTGGTAACAAGTGCAGGCTTCAGGCTGGAAGACTTCAAATCCTATGATTACCTCAATCATTATGACAACATCGCCAAAGCGGTGCTGCATGGCGACTTTGATGCTGGAATCCTGAAAGACTCCGTCGCAGACAAATACAGCGAGGAAGGATTGCGAATCATCCACACCTCGCCAGCACTACCCTCCTATGTCTTTGCCATCAACAGGCACCTGAACCCCAAAGCAGCCAGCAAACTGAAAAAAGCACTGATTATGCTCAAGGATGACAATGACGCACATCGCGCCATCCTGACTGCACTTGAAAGCACCTATACCGGCTTTGAAGCTGCACATGACAAGGACTTCAACGGCATCCGCAAACTGCTGTCTCACTCACAGCATTAAACATGCCGGCTTAACGCCCACGCTGCATGTTCCCGCACCAGCATTGAAGGACTTTGCAGTTTGTCCTTCAAGCCTGTTTTAACTTCCTCTGTGCCTGGGGCATTCCCCAGCGCAACCGCAATATTTCTTTGCCACTGCTCAAAACCAATACGGTATATGGCACTTCCTGCCATTCTGGAATTAAATTCAGCTTCATCCCATGCAAACAATTCAAGCAGTGACCGGTCATCCAGCCCATGCCGTACTGCAAAATCCTTCTCTGCTGATATCTTTGCAAAACGGTTCCACGGGCACACCAGCTGACAATCGTCGCATCCATAAATGCGATTACCGATCAGCGGCCTGAATTCTTCGGGTATGCTGCCCTGGAGCTCGATAGTCAGATAGGAAATGCAACGACGCGCATCCACTTCATAAGGTGCAACAATCGCTCCAGTGGGACAGGCAGAAATACAGGCGGTACATGTACCACAGTGACCGGAAGGGACAACTGCATCCTTAACTGGATTTGTATCCGCATAAAGCGGCACATCGGTATAGATTTCACCCAGAAAAAACCAGGAGCCCCGCTCTCGCGTCAGCAGCAATGTATGTTTGCCACGCCAGCCCAAATCTGCCTTTTCCGCCAGAGCCACCTCCATTACCGGTGCACTATCCGTAAACACCCTGCAACTGCTACCCGGAACAGCATCTCGCAATTTACCAGCCAGCAATTCCAGCCGGTTACGCAACACCTTGTGGTAATCCCGTCCCAGTGCATATCGGGAGATGAATGCACGCTCCGGCTGATGCAGCACGTCCCAGGAATCCTTCGCCTGCGGCAGGTAATCCATGCGCACACTGATAACCCGCACAGTGCCAGGCAACAACTCGCCAGGGCGACAGCGCTTTGTGCCATGTTTTGCCATATAATTCATTGTGCCGTGATAACCCTTGCCCAGCCATTGCTGCAATCCGGCCTCGGCTACAGCAAGGTCAGTATCGGTGATGCCGACTTCGCTGAAACCCAGCTCCCGCCCCCAGATACAGACCTGGTTTGCAAGCAGTTTCATGTCACCACTTAATGTTTGAGGATCTTCATTTTGCATATCCCGCATGATAGCCCAATCAGGCTGACCGATGAGAACGCCACGATAGCATTTGGCTCACGCCTGGCCCTGGCCCTTACCCCCGGCATGGTGATCTATCTGCGCGGCAATCTGGGTGCAGGCAAAACCACGCTGGTACGCGCCACGCTGCAGGCACTGGGTTACCAGGGGAAAGTCAAAAGCCCGACCTATACCTTGCTTGAGCAATATGAGGCGGGCGGGTTACACTTGCGTCACTTTGATCTGTATCGCTTTCAGGATATCAATGAATGGGAAGGCGCCGGGTTCAGCGATGAATTTGACGGCATCAACATCTGCCTTGTGGAGTGGCCCGAGCAGGCTGCAGGTCTGGTGCCCCCCGCCGATCTGGAAATCTTCATTGACATCCTGCCAAAGGGACGCAGCATCTGCCTCAATGCAAACACCCCGTCTGGACAAGCATGCGTAGCCCGGTTGCACTAATCTTATGTTTCATCCTGCTGACTTATGGCTGCATCGCCAATGCATCAACCAGCGTGTCCATCAAGGCCGTGCGCGTCTGGCCGGCCCAGGACTACACCCGCATCACGCTGGAATCCAACCACCCAGTCCGTTACAACCAGTTTACGATTGGCAACCCTGACCGCCTGGTCATTGATCTTGAAAAAGTCGAACTCAATGAAGTGCTGAAAAGCCTGGATGGCAAGATCGGCAGCGATGACCCGTATATCAAGGCTGCACGCGTGGCTCGTTTCAAACCGGACGTCATCAGGGTAGTGCTTGATCTCAAGACCGAGATCAAGCCACAGATATTCAACCTGAAACCCGTCGCTGACTATGGCGATCGCCTGGTACTGGACATTTACCCTGCCCATCCGGCAGACCCTATCCTTGCCCTGTTGCAGTCCAACGGCATCACCGTGCATCCCGGGCAGTCTGCGACCGCAAGCACACCTGAAGTTGCTGCAGCATCGATGCCCTCGCCAAAGGTAGTAGGTCCCTCCAGTAACGACAGCCAAAATCAGCAGGAAACGCCCCCGGAGCCGACGCATGTTGCTCAGGGCAATAAGAATGGACGCACACTGATCATTGCAGTAGATGCCGGCCACGGCGGGGAGGACCCCGGCGCACATGGCCGCGGCGGCTCCCGCGAAAAAAATGTCACCCTGGCGATTGCTCGCAAACTGAAAGCACAGATAGATGCCTCACCCAACATGCGTGCCGTCCTGATACGCGATGGTGACTATTTCATACCGCTCGGCATGCGCGTCACCAAAGCACGTGCTGCGCGTGCCGACCTGTTTGTATCCATCCATGCTGACGCATTTGTAAAACCGCATGCGAAAGGCTCATCAGTGTTTGCGCTGTCAGAGCGTGGCGCAACCAGTGCAAATGCGCGCTGGCTGGCTAAAAAGGAAAATGAAGCGGATATGATAGGCGGCGTGAATATTGCCGTGCAGGACCCTTACCTTGCACGCACCCTGCTCGACCTGTCGCAGACTGCCACCATCAGTGACAGCATGAAACTGGCCAAGCAGGTGCTTGGCGAGCTCGGCAATGTGAATACCCTGCATCGCGGACGTGTGGAGCAAGCCGGTTTTGCAGTTTTGAAAGCGCCGGACATTCCCTCAATCCTGGTTGAAACCGCATTCATCAGCAACCCCTCTGAAGAAAAGCGGCTCACGGATGAGGAATATCAGGAAAAGCTGGCCAAGGCCATCCTGAAAGGCATCAAACATTATTTCTCGAAAAATCCCGCGCTCGCCAAACAAAAAATGGCGCAAAATTGACCCTGCACCATCAGGATAAAACGAGCACTGCGGCATCGCACAGATTCAGTTCAGCCCATACGCTGCGATACCTGTACCTCGATCAGACCAATGCCATAAAATGATGTTTTCATGCAACAGAATTCCTTAAACGTCATTAAATAAATAACGCATTGATTTTATTAAGTATAATTCCCATCTTCACGCCAAATGACAGCAGATGCTTTTCCGTGATCATTGCATTTACGAAAGCCTAATAAACCAATATGTTAGAATTGGACTGTTTTGCTACGGTCAAACATTGATTCAAGACAATAATTCAACAAACAAGGGAAGCGATAATGAAGCTCAATCAATTAAAACTGATGCCAGTTGGCTTGTTGCTGGTCGCCATTCACACACCCACGTACGCAGCGGATGACAGAATCACCATTCACGGTTACGGTGACACCGCATTTGTCCGCGCCACAGAAAATAACTATACAGGCAAATACAATGGCAATAGCTGGGACTATAACTACCTGTCACTGAATGTCAGTGCCCAGCTGGATGACAAAACCAAAGTGGTTGCGCAAATGCGCCAGGGTTCGGAAATCTCTGCCGACATGGGGGCCTATATCAACTACAACGCCACCGACAATCTGACCGCCCGCGCAGGCCAGATGAAAGTACCAGTAGGTATCTTCAACGAATTGCGTGACATCAAATTCCTGCAACAATCAGTATTGTCTCCCCTGATGTATCAGGATGCCGCAGGTACGCTGCCAGATTCGTTCCGCGGAATGGAAGGCATTTATCATCTGGATATGGGTCGTCACCGCATGACATTCGACCTCTATGGCGGCGAACCCAGGGGCTCCAATACCTATGTGCAGATCAATCCGGGCAACTGGTTCCTGGTGCAGAACATCTATGGCGTGCGTATCACCTACAAGACACCTTACGGCCTGAAATTTTCCGCCTCGACATTCCAGAATGACCTGCTGACAAATACTGGTACAAACAAGCCTGCCTCCAACTCCATGTCCGGCCAAAGTGTACGTCGACTGTCATCAGGCTCGATTGACTACCGCGGCAGCAATCTGGACATCAAGATGGAATATGCGATTGCTTCACAATTTGAAGGTACCTCGCTGGAACAGCGGGGAACGTCTTACTATGCACAGATGGGTTACACCTTTGCCGACAAGTACACGCCCTATGTGCGCTACGACTCCATTTCCTATAACAATGAACAGCCCGATGAGCCCATGTATTACCAGAAGGTGAAAGTACTCGGCCTGTCATACAAACTGAACAATAACGTTTCGCTGCGTATGGAAAACCACTGGAATACGGGCTATGCAATTCCAACCTATGCCCAGGGCGGACCAATATCAAATGGCGGAAAATTCGATCCAAGCACCGCCAAACTTGACTGGAACATCTTTGCCATGGGCATCAACTTCGTATTCTGATTTATCGGCAAGTCAGGACAGGCAAGTCCAGTCCTGACCTCCTGTTCAACTGACAATATAACTGGAACACCAAATGAAGCTGAAAAGCAGAACCCTTATTGCGTCAACGATTGCCATTTTTGCCTTGATGGCTTCCACTCCAGGCTGGGCGGGCGAAATTACCGGCGGCTATGGCAATGCAGCAGATAAATTATTGCAGGATTGGGCATCATTCAAGGCCGAGTCCCGCAACAATACGCTCAAATTCACCAGCAGCCTGTCTGCCGGGGATCTCAGCCAGCTACAGAACGGGAAACTGGATTTTGCCATTCTGAATGCGCCGCTGAGTGATGCAGAACTGAATCGCCTGAACCTTCAGCAATATCCCTTTGCCTTGAGCGGCGTAGCGATCGTTGTGAATCTGCCCAACACCATGGCCGGGGCATTGAGACTGGATAGCAGTACACTCGGCAAGATTTTCAGTGGTGAAATCAGTTCATGGGATGACCCTGCCATTACTGCCCTGAACCCGAAGCATGACCTGCCAGCCAAACCCATCACGATCATCCATTCAGATGAAACTTCAGCAGATTACCCGGTATTCAACAGCTATCTGAACACCATCAATGCGAACTGGAAAGCCGGCGATGCTGCAGGGCGCAAACGTACCTGGCCCAATGGCAGCATCAACACTGATGATCTCTCAGGCAGAATTGCGGCACTGAAAGGCACGGCGTATTCCATAGGCTATTTGCCCATGCAATATATGTCACAGCCTTCAATCTCTGCTGTTCACCTGATGAACAAGGATGGGAAATTTACCAGCCTCAGTGACACTTCAATCCTGGCTGCTGCCTCGAAAGCAGAAGGAGATGACGGGCGTTATGCAGGACTTACATTGATCAACGCAAGCGGCAATGCAAGCTGGCCCCTTTCAGATTTTGTATTTCTAGTCATCAGCAACAACAGGCTGAATGATGAAAAAATCTCAGACCTGATGAGCATCTTAAGCAATGGCCTGAAGTTTGGCTCCCTGAAACCCACATTGCACAACTTTGTTGCCATCCCGGACGCGCTTTCCAGATCCATTGCAGGTCGCATGGAGACCATAGCCAGCAATTCAGCCGCAAGCAAGCCTCAAAGCAGAGGTACTGCTGACAAAGCACAGGAAATTGCCCGCGCCAAAGCTGCAGCTGAAGCCCAGGCCGAACGTGCCCGTGCTGAAGCACAAGCTTCACAAGAAGATCGCCGCAACGCCGAGGCCAGAAAAGCAAAACTTCAGGCAGATGAGCTGGCGCGTGAGAAAGCAGTACGTGAAGCGAAGGCAGCAAAACAGGCAGCGGATGAGGCCATTCGCGCTGCACAAGCTGCAAAACTCGAAGCTGAGCGCTTAGCAGAGAAAAATCGCCAGATTGCTAAGGCGGAAAAAGAGAAGGCGGATCGGGAAAGAGCGGCAAGGGAACAAGCGGAAAAAGAACAAGCCGAAAAGGAGAAAGCCATCGAAATGAGAAACCGGAAAGATGAGGATCCTTTGGAAGCCTACAGAAGATCTGTAAACCAGGAATAATATCAATCCTGTCACACCCATTAGCCAGGTCTTGATGACCTGGCTATTTTTTTGTACTGAACACAAGACTTAAAAATACCGAGTCCGGATCACTAGCCCACTTTCGATTCAAATATTACAAGTTCAATATATCAAGTCTTAAGGGCAGCCAACACACCCTCCGCCGCCTTGCGTCCGCTGGCAAAACACGCGGTCAGCAAATAACCTCCCGTGGGTGCCTCCCAGTCCAGCATCTCACCTGCACAAAATACCCCGGGAATTATTTTCAACATCAGATTTTCATCTAATGCCTCAAACCTCACCCCGCCTGCACTGCTGATCGCCTCGACCAGGGGCCTTGGCGCTTGCAGTTTTAAAGGTAATGCCTTGAGCGTTTGCGCAAGTGTTGCCGCATCCAGCAACTGTTCCCTTGACAGGGTTTCATGCAGTAATGCGGTATGCACACTGCCTACGCCCAGCCGGCTCTGCAGATGGCTGGAGAGCGATCGTGAACCGCGCGGATGCAAAACTTCATTTAACACCTTTACAGATTCCTTGCCTGGCAACAAGTCGAGATACAGCGTAACACTTCCTTGAAGCGCAATCGTTTCGCGCAATGGTGCTGACAATGCATAGATCAGCCCGCCTTCGATGCCATACTGGGTCAGTACGCAATCGCCCTGCCTGCGATGTTCAATACCAGCAGCATCTATAAAGCTGGCGACAACTGCTTTCAGCGGACTTCCGGCAAATTTGTCTTTGAAATAATCGCTCCATGACACCTCAAATCCGCAGTTAGCCGGGTGTAATGGTGCAAGCTCCACGCCTTTTGCCTGCAATAGTGAAACCCAGCCTCCATCGCTGCCCAGCTGCGGCCAGCTGCCGCCGCCCAGCGCCAGCATCGTGGCAGCAGACCGTATGCAGCGCTCACCCTCAGGCGTTGCAAACCGCAATGCACCAGCCGCATCCCAGCCGAGCCAGCGGTGGCGCATATGAAACCGCACCCCACTCTCGCGCAAACGATGAAGCCAGGCGCGCAACAACGGTGCAGCTTTCATATCGGTTGGAAAAACGCGGCCAGAGGAGCCGACAAAGGTTGCGATGCCCAGCCCATGTATCCACTCACGCAAGGCCTCCGGTGGAAAAGCTTGCAGCATGGGCTGCAACTGCTTTTGCCGAGCGCCATATCGAGTGAAGAAAGTGGTGTAAGGCTCAGCATGCGTGATATTCATGCCGCCCTTGCCCGCCATCAGGAATTTGCGCCCCACTGAAGGCATCGCGTCATACACATCCACCAGCACACCGTGCAAGCTCAGCACCTCGGCCGCCATCAACCCAGCAGGACCTGCGCCTATGATCGCAACATGGAGGGGCGCAGTATCAACCAGGGAACACTCCCGTGCTCAAATAACGATCACCACGATCACACACGATAAACACGATCGTTGCATCCTGCACCTGCTGCGAGATGCGCAGTGCCACCGCCAGTGCACCGCCGGAGGAGATGCCGCAGAAGATACCCTCCTCACGAGCAAGGCGGCGCGTCATCTCTTCTGCCTCAGGCTGGCTGACATACTCGAGTTTATCGACATCTTTCGGGCTGTAGATTTTCGGAAGATAGGCATCTGGCCATTTGCGAATGCCTGGTATTTGCGCACCCTCTTCCGGCTGCACACCAATGACTTCAATTTTCGGATTCACCTCCTTGAAGTAGCGCGAGCAGCCCATCAGCGTGCCGGTCGTACCCATGCTGCTGACAAAGTGGGTGATCTGCCCGTTGGTGTCGCGCCAGATTTCTGGAGCTGTACCTTCGTAGTGGGCGATGGGATTGTCGGGATTGGCGAACTGGTCGAGGATGATTCCGCGGCCTTGATCGCGCAGTTTCTCCGCGGTGTCTCGCGCCAGTTCCATGCTGCCTTCGCGACTGGTAAGGATGATCTCGGCGCCGAATGCGCGCATGGTCTGCACCCGCTCTACACTCTGGTTTTCCGGCATGATCAGGATCATCTTGTAACCACGCATCGCAGCGGCCATTGCAAGCGCGATGCCGGTGTTGCCGCTGGTGGCCTCGATCAATGTGTCGCCAGGCTTGATGTTGCCGCGCGCCTCCGCCTTGGTGATCATCGACAGTGCGGGACGATCTTTTACCGAACCGGCAGGATTATTGCCTTCGAGCTTGGCGAGAATAGTGTTGCTGGTAATGCCGGGCAGTCGCTTCAGTTTGACGAGGGGCGTATTGCCAACAAAGTCTTCGAGAGAGTGATACATTGAACGCCCTTTTTGTGCATATTAATATAATATAATCAATTAGTTAATTCAATGCAAGTCATCTTCATCCCCGTCATCAAGTTCCAGCTCGCCATCGTTGTCTATGATGTCCTGCACATCTTCCACCGTCATGCCATCGCCGCCGTTGAAACTCTCGATTGTACGCGGTGGCACATTCAACACTTCTGAAGCCACCAGCTCGGCCGAGAACTGATTGAACTTCATCGTGACCGCTTCCATAAACTCGGCAAAGCTTGTATCACGACCCGAAGCTTCATACACCATGTTGACCGCATTCATTGCGATGGAATCGATATACTCTTTGATTGCGGCAATGGCTTCTTCATCTAGGGTCATGACCAGCTCCTATTACTTGCTACCGGCTTTTTCGAGTAAATAATTCACGTAACGTGTGGTGCCTTCTTCAACATTGAAGAATGGCTGGGTATAACCCACTGCGCGCAGTGCCTGGATGTCGGCCTGGGTGTAACTCTGGTATTTTCCTTTCAACGCCTCAGGAAAGGAAATATAGCGGATCAACTCCTGCTTATGCATTTCCTCCAAAGAGAGCTTGCTTTCACCCTTGACAGCACGTAATGCGTTAATGGTGGCTACAGCCACATCATTGAAACTTTGCGCCTTGCCGGTGCCGAGATTGAAGATGCCGGACTGCTCCGGATGATCAAGGAAGTGCATGTTGACCTTGACCACATCCTCGATCGACACAAAGTCGCGCAACTGGCCACCATTGGCATAGCCGTCACAGCCCTCGAACAGCTTTACATAACCTTCGGCCCGATACTGATTGAAGAAGTGATAGGCAACCGATGCCATGCGCCCTTTGTGCTGTTCACGGCTGCCATATACATTGAAATAACGCAGGCCGACAATCTGTGCAGTACGCTCATCCCAGCGCTGGCGAACGATCTGGTCAAACAGGAATTTGGAATAGGCATATACATTCAGCGGCGATTCATGCTCGCGGCCTTCAATGAAGTCAGGACCCATGCCATATACCGAAGCGGAAGAGGCGTACAGGAACGGAATTTCTTCCTGCTGGCAGAATTCGAGAACATCCAGGGAATAGCGATAGTTGTTCTGCATCATGTAACGGCCGTCGGTTTCCATCGTGTCGGAACAGGCACCCTGATGCAGGATGGCTTCCACAGCACCATCAAACAGGCCGCCATTCAGCTGGTCAATGAAATCTTCCTTGCTCAGGTAGTCGACGATGTCGCAGTCCACCAGATTCCTGAACTTGTCTGCCTGCTTCAGGTTGTCCACCGCAATCACGTTCTTGATGCCTCGGTCGTTCAAGGCCTTTACCAGATTGGAACCGATAAACCCCATGGCGCCAGTTACGATGTAATACATATGTGCTCCCTTTTTTACTAATTTGCACTCAACATACTGCAGTGCAACAGATGATTATTTTTCGCTTCGGACAACAGTATCCTGGCGCTTCAAATCATGAATTATTTCTTCCCGGCTTACTGTTGCAGTGCCCAGCTTTCCAACCACAACACCCGCAGCACGATTGGCGATACGCACTGCATCCGACCACGTCGCACCACTGGCAAGCATTACCGCGAGGGTAGCAATCACGGTATCACCCGCACCACTCACATCAAAGACTTCACGCGTATGCGTAGGCTCGTGCAATGCTTCATTTTCCCGATACAAGCTCATGCCCTCTTCGCTGCGCGTCACCAGCAAGGCTTCGAGTTCCAGATCCTTGCGCAGCGTCTGCGCCTTGTCTTCCAGTTCAATTTCACTTTTCCAGCTGCCTGCCGCCTCCCGAAACTCACTGCGATTCGGGGTCAGCACGGTTGCCCCCTTGTAACGAGCATAATCGCTGCCTTTGGGATCCACCAGCACACGCTTGCCTGCCGCACGCGCCAGCCTGATCATCTCGGCAATATGCGTCAGGCCACCCTTGCCATAATCGGAAAGGATGACCACATCGGCATCTGCCAGCTTGGTTCGAAAATCTTCAAGCTTCGCTTTCAGCACTTCATGGCTGGGCCAGGTTTCAAAATCGATACGCAGCAGTTGCTGGTGCTGTGCCACGGCACGCAATTTCACGGTGGTGCTGATACTATCGTCACGATGCAGCAGAGCCTTCACTTGCCCCTGTTTGGTCAGCAAATCTTCCAGTGCCCTGCCGGCCTCATCATCCCCCACCACGGACAACAACGTGCATTGTGCCCCCAACGAGGTGATATTGCGTGCCACATTGGCTGCGCCACCAGGACGCTCTTCCATGCGTTCCACCTTCAGCACCGGCACCGGCGCTTCCGGAGATATGCGCGTTACCGAGCCGAACCAGTAACGGTCCAGCATGACATCCCCCACCACCAGAATTCTTGCCTTGTCGAATGACGGCAATGCACTCATGCAACCTCTCCCATTTCTTCTGTAATTTTTATCAATGCATGCAACGGATCATCCGCCCTTGTGATGGGACGGCCGATCACCAGATAACTTGAACCATTCTGCAGCGCAGCATGAGGTGTCATGATGCGAGACTGGTCATCCGCTGCCGCATCAGCCGGACGTATCCCGGGGGTGACCAGGCAGAATGCCTTGCCGCACTGGTCGCGCAACAGTGCAGCTTCCTGTGCGGAACACACCACGCCATCCAGGCCGCTATCCTTTGCCAGGCCAGCCAGACGCTGCACCATAGCAGCTGGCGTTTCTGCAATACCGATTCCTTTCAGGTCATCCTGTGCCATGCTGGTCAGTATCGTTACTGCAATCAGCTTCGGGCGCTTGCCAAATCCTTCAAGTGCCTCACGTGACATTTCCATCATCTTTCGGCCGCCTAGCGCATGAACGTTTACCATCCACACGCCGAGATTTGCAGCGGCCCTGCACGCCTGCGCTGTCGTATTGGGAATGTCATGAAACTTCAGATCAAGAAATACTTCGAATCCTGCTTTCATGAATTGCTCAACAATAGCCGGACCGGCTGTGGTAAACAATTCCTTGCCCACCTTCAGCCTGCACAATGATGGACTGAGTTTGGCCACAAGGGCCTGTGCTGTCATTGCATCCGGATAATCCAGTGCAACTATGATTTTCGGGTCAGTCATATACGCCCACCATTCTCTTCACTACGTCGAGGAGAATAACTTTCCCAGCCATGACATGCCGGACAGTGCCAATAATACTGGCGCGCCCTGAATCCACAACTGGAGCAATGATACATTGCAAGATCACGGATACGCTGATGCACCAGCTTCTTGACCATTTCAACATCAGCCCGGTTTTTCTCTGTAACTTCCAGCAACCTTGCCTCCAGAAATTTATCCAGCCCGAGCAATGTCGGATTACGATGCAGCTCATTTCTTACCATCTGATAGGCTGCTTCAGCTCCATCCTTTTGCAATACCGCCTTGAACAGCACATCCACCAGATCCTGTGACGGATACCTTTTCTGATATTCCATCAGCAAATCGATACCATCAGCTTCAAGACCCAGATTCCTATGCGCTCCCAGCAATCGATCTGCTGCCAGCTGCAGATATTGCGGGTCCTGTTGCTCTATACGCTTCCATAAATCGATTGCCTGCTTGTGATTTCCGGCATTCTGTTCAATATCCCCCAGCATGATGACAGCACGCACTGAGCCCGGATTGACCTCAAGTGCCTGCCCCAGATGAACCCTGGCAGCCTCGTCTCTCCCTGTTGTCAGTTCATAAGAGGCGAGTTCACAATAAAACGCTGAGGTTTCCTTGTCATGAGATTGCCCGGTCAGATCAACCAGGCGCCGGCTCATGTCGATTGCTTTCAGCCAGTCCTTTTCCTTCTGATAAATTTCCAGCAGGAATTCGACCGACTCTTTGGCGTAAGGTGAATGAAGTAACTGCTGAAATGTCTGCTCGGCACGATCCAGGATACCGGCTTTCAGGTAATCCTGGGCCAGCTCGAATAATGCCTGCTTTTTCTTATCCGCTTCAAGATCCGCACGTTCCACCAGATTCAGATGCATGCGCAGTGCACGGTCTATTTCTCCACGACGCCTGAACAAGCTACCGAGTGCAAAATGCAACTCTATGGTTTGCGGATCAACCTGAACCACCTCGATAAATGCTTCAATAGCCTTATCCTGCTGTTCATTCAACAGGAAATTCAGCCCCTGAAAATAAGAGCGCGGTAACAAACTGGATTCCGAAAGCAGTTCTTTCAGGTCCATACGTGCCGTCAACCAGCCCATCGCAAAAAACAGCGGGAAGACCAGCAACATCCAGAGTTCAAATTCCATATCTCAAAACCTGTTTCATATACAAGTGCAGTCAGCAGAAAACACGTTACACAATTTGACTGCTATCTGCCTTCCAACGTCTTTTCCTTCATTTGCAATTCATCCCTGAGTTGCGCAAGCTCCCTCCGCTGCCGCAAAAATGAAATCAGCATCACCAGCACTCCCACAATGACACCTGCAGTGAAAAAAAGAAGCAATAACAGCACCAGTGAGGTTTCCCACTGATATCCGAAAAAAAAGCTCAAAATGACAGGTTTGTCGTTTTTCACGGCAAAACCCAGTAACAGCAAAAATAATATACTGCGAAACAACCAGACCAGATATTTCATACCTGAACCTTACCTTGTCGGAAGATGAACATCAGCAGCCCCTTGGCCGCAATTGAATATCGAGACTCAGCTAGCGTACTGAGGCTGATCATTTTACACTCACCAGCATGCTCACACCATGCGAAAAAAAACGGCCTGTCTTGCGACAGGCCGTTTATTCTGATCACGACTGAAAGCGTGCAACTTAAAGATCAGGGTTGTGCCGGTAAATCAACTCGCTCGCGCAATTCCTTGCCAGCCTTGAAGTGCGGCACATATTTAGCCGGAACTTGCACCTTCTCGCCCGATTTGGGATTACGCCCAACCCTGGGCGGACGATAGTTCAGTACAAAACTGCCAAAACCGCGAATTTCTATACGATCCCCGTTGCTCAGCGTGCTTGCCATACTGTCAAGAATCACCTTGACAGCAAGCTCGGCATCCTTTCCAAGCAATTGTGGATAGCGTTCAGCCAGTTTCAGAATCAGATCGGAACGAGTCATTAATCACCTCTCTATTTATGCATCCACCTTGCTGCCGGCCATCTTCGCCTTCAGCAGGGCACCCAGATTGGTTGTACCGGCAGTGCCATTGTCCTCAGCTGCGAGTTTCTTCATCGCTGCCGTTTCATCGGCCTTTTCCATTGCCTTGATGGACAGGTTGATGGAGCGGTTCTTGCGGTCAACATTGCTGATCACCGCCTTAACCGTGTCGCCCTCCTTCAGGTGATTGCGGATGTCTTCAACACGGTCAGCGGACACTTCAGAAGCTTTCAGGTAAGCCTCAACATCGCCTTCCAGCATCACTACAGCACCCTTTGCATCCATCGATTTCACAACACCTGAAACAATGGCACCCTTGTCATGCGCACCAACGAAGCCGCTGAAGGGATCACCATCCATCTGCTTGATGCCGAGCGAAATGCGCTCACGCTCAACGTCGATCGCAAGCACAATTGCTTCCAGTTCATCACCCTTCTTGAAGTTGCGCACGGCTTCTTCACCTGGCACATTCCAGGAAATGTCGGACAGGTGTACCAGACCATCGATACCGCCTTCCAGGCCGATGAATACACCGAAGTCGGTGATGGACTTGATCTGGCCCTTAACCTTGTCACCCTTCTTGTGATTCTGCTCAAAATCTTCCCAAGGGTTGCTCTTGCACTGTTTCATGCCGAGCGAGATACGGCGACGGCTTTCGTCGATTTCCAGGATCATCACTTCAACTTCGTCGCCCAGCTGGACAACTTTGGAAGGATGTACGTTCTTGTTGGTCCAGTCCATTTCTGACACGTGTACCAGGCCTTCGATACCCTGCTCGATTTCCACGAATGCACCGTAGTCGGTCAGATTGGTTACCTTGCCGAACAGTCGCGTGCTTTGCGGGTAGCGACGTGCCAGACCATGCCATGGGTCGTCGCCCATCTGCTTGATGCCCAGGGAAACGCGATTCTTTTCCTGGTCGAACTTCAGCACCTTGGCTTCTACTTCGTCGCCAACAGCCAGCACTTCGGAAGGATGCTTCACGCGGCGCCATGCGAGGTCAGTGATGTGCAGCAGACCGTCGATACCGCCCAGGTCAACGAATGCGCCGTAGTCGGTGATGTTCTTGACCACGCCTTTGACGATTGCGCCTTCCTGCAGGTTCTGCATCATCGCTTCACGGTCCGCACCCATGGTGGTTTCCAGAACCGCACGGCGGGATACCACTACGTTGTTGCGCTTGCGATCCAGCTTGATGACCTTCAGTTCCATGGTCTTGTTTTCGTACGGCGTTGTATCTTTCACCGGACGGATGTCAACGAGAGAGCCCGGCAGGAATGCGCGGATACCGTTGACCATGGCAGTCAGACCGCCTTTTACCTTGCCGCTGACGAAGCCTTCAACGATGCGGCCTTCTTCCATGGCCTGCTCGAGGTCAATCCATGCTGCCAGACGCTTGGCCTTTTCACGGGACAGGCGGGTTTCACCATAGCCGTTTTCCAGGGATTCGATTGCAACAGTGATGAAATCGCCTACCTTGACCTCAATCGCGCCATTCATGTCGCGGAATTCATCCACCGGGATGAAACTTTCGGACTTCAAGCCGGCATTAACGACAACCATGTTCTGCTCGATGCGCACAACCTGTGCTGTGATCAGTTCACCTGCACGCATTTCCTTGCGTGTCAGGCTTTCTTCGAACATCGAGGCAAAACTTTCCATATTCATATTAGACATTTGATTTGAACCTTAAGACATTTCCCGCTTGTGACGGGGGGTTAGTTGGACACAGCCGGACAAATTTGCTTCATCCGGCACTTTTCTGCTTTTCGCGATATTGCGCAAGCACCTCCTGAACTGCCTGTTCGATATTCAGATTGGTCGTATCGAGCAGACCGGCCCCGGGAGCCTGTTGCAAGGGAGCCACACTGCGCTGACTGTCACGCTCATCACGTAAACGGATCTCTTGCAGGAGGTCGTCAATATTAACACCGATTCCTTTTTCCATCAACTGTTTATAGCGACGATCTGCCCTCGCTTCAGCGCTCGCGGTCAAGAAAATTTTCAATTCCGCATCCGGAAATACCACCGACGCCATGTCACGACCATCGGCCACCAGCCCAGGTGCTTGGCGAAAAGCCTTCTGCTTGTCCAGCAATGCCGATCTGACTTGGGGCAAGGCGGCCACTTTTGAGGCAGCCGCACCCGCCAGCTCAGTGCGCAGTTCGTCGCCTATCTTGCAGCCATCCAGCCACATCTGGTCGCCATCAAAGCGTATCTCGATTTCCAGCGCAAGCTTGGACAAGGCTGCCTCATCCACCAAAGCAACACCCTTTTTCTGTGCAGCCAGTCCTAACAACCGATAGAGCGCCCCGCTATCCAGATAGTGGAATCCCAGCGCAGTAGCCACTCGCTGCGCTACGGTTCCCTTGCCGGAAGCTGATGGTCCATCAATGGCAATTACCGGGATAGACCGGGTCACTTTGGAAAACATGCTGAAATACTCCGGGAAAGTCTTGTTGACGCAGGCGGGGTCATTGATGCGCACGCCGACCCTGGCAAAAGCAGCAAGGGAAAAGCACATCGCCATACGGTGGTCATCATAAGTATCGATCGCCGCAAATTCTGCATTTACAGGCGGAATTATCTCAATAAAATCATTACCTTCTGTAACTGTCGCGCCGATTTTACGGAGTTCGGTCGCCATTGCTGCTATGCGGTCGGTCTCCTTGACGCGCCAGCTGCCGATATTGCGCAGCGTGGTTTTACCGGCTGCAAACAATGCCGTTGTGGCCAATGTCATTGCCGCATCGGGAATGTGGTTGCAATCAAGTTCAATTGCTTTGAGTTTGCCGCTGGCAGGACCGGAAGCCTCCATCCAGTTGTCACCCATTGTGATCTGCGCGCCCATCTGTTGTAAGGCTTCAGCAAACCGCACATCCCCCTGCACGCTGCTTTTTCCCACCCCTTCCACGCGTACCGGGCCACCGCCAATCGCACCAGCCGCCAGGAAATAGGAAGCAGAGGAAGCATCACCTTCCACATAAACCGTACCGGGGCTTTGATAGTGCTGCCCGCCAAAAATCACAAATTTCTGCCAACCCTGGCGTTCCACTTTCACACCGAAGCGCGTCATCATCGCCAGCGTGATTTCAATATACGGCTTCGAAATCAGCTCTCCGAGCACTTCAATACTGACCGTACGCCCCATCAATGGCAGCGCCATCAGGAGGCCAGTCAGAAACTGGCTGGAAACATCGCCACGCACCTGCAACATGTCGCCCGCCAGCATGGAAGATGAAAGTTTCAGTGGCGGAAAACCTTCAATGCCCAGATAGCGAATATCCGCGCCGATCTGTCGCAAGCCTTCCACCAGATCACCGATCGGGCGCTCATGCATGCGCCCACCCGGCGCTTCAACAGTCCCTCCCAGCAATTCATAATTGCCGCCCGAAAGCGCCAGTGCGGCAGTCAACGGGCGAAACGCGGTACCCGCATTGCCGAGATACAGCGTAGCCTGCTTGACCGGGAAGCTGCCGGCACAGCCGGTAATCCGATAAGCCTGAGCACCTGCCGCTTCCACTTTGACTCCCAGCATGCGAAGCGCATCAAGCATGCGTTCGGTATCATCCGAATGCAGCAGATCACGCACCTCGGTTGTTCCTTCTGACAGAGCGGCCAGCAGCAGCACACGATTGGAAATGCTTTTCGAGCCAGGCAGACGCACGGTGCCGCGCGCAGACATCAATGGCGGCAAATCAAGATATTTGGCTTGAGACATGATAGAAAATTATGAATTATTGTGGTGTCCAGTTGCTACGAACCCGTCGTGCTTCACTGAATACCTGCTCCAGCTTGCGGGCATCGGCTGATTCAAGTGCCTGATACAGCACATGCAGCTCATTTGCATATTGCAAAATTTCTTTCAGCAGCGCATTGCGATTTGCCAGACAGATATCGCGCCACATCTCGGGAGAACTGGCGGCAATGCGGGTAAAGTCACGAAAACCACTGGCAGCAAACGACAGCAGCAGCTCCTTATCCTTGCGCTGCGCAATATCATGCACCAGTGCGAATGACAACAGATGCGGCAGATGGCTGACTGCGGCAAACACTTCATCATGCAGTTCAGGCGTCAACTCGCTGACATTCGCACCGCACATCTCCCACGCCTTGCGCACGCGTTCCGCACCTTCTTTTGCGTTTTCCGGCAATAGCGTCAGCACGACGCGCTTGCCCTGATACAACTCGGCGCGAGCAGCTG
>JAJXUI010000045.1 GCA_021782995.1 Pseudomonadota bacterium
TTATTGTTATACGACACCCGATGAACTGGATGCAATGCGCGAAGCACAACGTGCCCGCAATGAAAAACCGCGTTATGACGGTCGTTGGCGCCCGGAAGCTGGTAAAACCCTGCCAGCAGTGCCTGCGGGGATCAAGCCGGTTGTGCGTTTCAAGAATCCGCAGGATGGAACCACAGAATGGACAGATCTGGTCAAGGGGCATATCGCCTTTGACAATGCTGAGCTGGATGACCTGATCATTGCGCGCACCGACGGCACACCGACATACAATTTCTGTGTGGTCGTGGATGACTGGGACATGCGCATCAGCCATGTCATCCGGGGGGATGACCATGTCAACAATACGCCACGGCAAATCAACATCCTGAAGGCTCTGGGTGCAAGCGTACCGCAATATGCGCATTTGTCGATGATACTTGGCGATGACGGACAGAAATTATCCAAGCGTCATGGCGCGGTCAGCGTGATGCAGTATGATGAAGACGGTTACCTGCCTGAAGCGGTGATCAATTATCTGGCCCGCCTGGGATGGTCGCATGGCGATGATGAGGTATTTTCAGTGCAGCAATTCTGCGAGTGGTTTGACCTGGACCATATCACGCCTTCCGCTGCACAGTTCAACACCGAAAAACTGAACTGGCTGAATGCCCATTACCTCAAGCAGGCAGACAATCAGCGTCTGGCAGAACTTGTGCGGCCCCGCCTGCAAGCTCGCGATGTCAAACTGGCCGACTCCCCACCACTTGAAAAAATCATTACGCTATACAAGGAGCGAGTTGCCACATTGAATGAACTCACCGATGCGGCAGAACCTTTTTATATTGACTTGCATCCTGATCAGTCATTGCTGGCCAGTCAACTTTCTGAGGAAGCCAGGCCGGCACTGAAGGAATTGCTTGCGCGCTTGGGCGAAGTTACTTGGGAAGCGCCGGCAATCGGGGGGGTGATCAAGGAGCTGATTGCAAAATACAATCTCAAGATGCCAAAGCTGGCCATGCCACTGCGTGTGATGCTGGTCGGGCAGACACAGACACCATCTGTTGATGCACTGGTGGCTACCTTTCCACGGGAAGTCGCCTTGGCAAGGATCGCGAAACATATAAATTAATATAATATAATCAATATATTATATTTTATCATCAGGCTAGCTTGAACTGCTCCACCAGTCGTTTCAGGTCGGTAGCCGTTTCAGCAAGGCTATCCGCTGCGGAGGTAACCGCATGAATATTGTGTGTGTTTTCTTCTGTCATGACGGAAATTTTCTCCATGCTGACAGCTGTATCGGAAGTTGCCAATTTCTGCTCGCTCGTCGCAGCCGCAATATCCTGCGCCATGACGCTCACTTCTTTGGCTGATACTGCGATCTGTGACAGGATTTCCTGTGTGCCCTGATTGATTGCAATTCCGTCATTTACATCATCCTGCACTTGACCCATGGATTTGACCACGGCATCTGTCATGCCGGAAATGGAGGCGACAGTTTCGGTGATGCCATTGGTGCTGATTGCAGTTCTTTCTGCCAGTTTGCGCACTTCATCTGCAACAACTGCAAAGCCCCGGCCTTGCTCGCCGGCACGTGCTGCTTCGATCGCTGCATTCAAGGCCAGCAAGTTGGTTTGCTCGGCAATGTCCTTGATGACTTTTGCAACTTCATTGATCTTGATGATTTCCAGGCTAAGTTCTGAAATTGAATTGCTTGATGCATTGACGCTATCGGCTATGCGCTTGCTGGCATTGACGCTCTTGATGATATTTTCACTGCCGCTTTCCGCAATTTTACGTGTCTTGATGGCTGCGTCCGATACGCTTCCGGCACCTACGGCGACTTCGGAGATGGATACCGACATTTCTTCCATTGCGGCACCAATCTGCATGACCTGCTCAGACTGGGTTTCAGCGCGCTGGGAAACCTTTCCAGCAGAATCGGAAAGGGTGATGGAGGAGTTGGCCACGCTGCCCGATGCCGTCTTGACGCCTCCAATGATGTTGGACAGATTCAGGTTCATCTTCTGCAACGTATCAAGCAGGTTACCCAGCTCGTCCATGCGGTTCTGCTGCAATTTTGATGTGAGGTCGCCCTGGCTGATTTTTTCTGCCATTGCCACGGCAACATGCAGAGGCTGGGTAATGCTTTGGGTTGTGAAATAGGCAATGGCTGCGCCAAGGACCATGGCGATTGCCCCCAGTACAAACAGGAGGATCTGGGTAATCCGGTATGAATGCTGGGTATCGGTAGCCGCTTGCCGGTTGTCTTTCTCAAAATGAGCCAGCATTTCGTTCAGCTGATCCAGCAATTTGATTTGAGCCGGCCTGACTTTGTCACGTATAGCGTTGCCTGCTTCAATATGCTGGTCATTCAGCGAAAAATTGATGACTTCATCGACGGCTGGCTGGATCATGCGTTCCGATTCCTTGATGCCGGAAAGCAGCTTGTCCTGATCACTGGCTGATACGACCTTTTCGAGTTCCTCTTCTGCAGACTGATAATTCTTGCGCGCTTCACGCATGCGTTTGAGTTCGCTTTTCTTGAATGCCAAGTCCTCCTGCAATACCACATCCCTCAAGGCCACCGCCTGGAATCGCACCGCATCACGCATGGTATTGGTCAGCTCGATCTTGCGGTAATTCTGATTCACGATATTGTCGATATTTGCCTGCATGAATGACAACCGGTTAATTGCGATCAGCATCAGGATGGTCAGAAGGATCAAAATCAGGCCGAATCCTGCACCCATCCGCATGCCAACTTTCAGGTTTGAAAATATGTTCATTGCATTCTCTTATTCAGTTCTTATGTGAAAACTGCCAGTATGTCATCTCGCACATATACATACCGTCATCGAAAGGGGGTGGATAGTTATGTTACGCCATTGCACGATTCCGGATAATTTGTAATTGAAACGCATCATGTTTGCAATCAATCGCCTGCAATAAGCATGGCGTTTTCATGGAATTTTCTGTTCCTTCCTGATTCAATTGAATTTTTCCGCTTAATGCATGGAGTCTTACAGGCCATCTCCAGATTATCCTTTCGGCAGCACTTCAAGAAACTTGAGGATGATTATCACAGGATTCCATTTTTATGGAATCAAACTCAGGATAAGCGGTGCAATTGCCATTCATTCCTGAAATCCCGGGTTTCGCTTTTTCAGCTTGCAATTCCCTGCCTGATTGGTGCAGACTGAATGTGGAGCTGGTTTGAAACAGTTTCCTGGATTGTTCCGGCAGGATGATCCGAAATTATTTTTGTATAACAAGGGAGGCATAATGAATAAAGATAATGCAATTGCTACATGCAGCAAAACAGTGATGGTGGCCTTGATGCTGGCTGTTTGTATGGCATCTCAAGTGGTGATGGCCGAAGAACTTACGCCCGCCATGACCGCAAAAGTGGATAAATACAAGAAAACCCTGGCCGGCTGGGCAGCCAGCCCGGTGATAGTTGCTGCAGCCAAGGCATCCAACGACAAGGGCGGTATTGCGGGCATGAGCAATGCCAAATGGGATGAGTTGAGTGATAATGACCCGGTAGTAACCGACATCAAGCAGAATGCTGCGAGCAAGCAGATCAATCAGTGGGAATCTTCCACAAAAGACCTGGACAAGCTGAACTTGCGAGATGAAAAGGGCAACCTTGCCGGATTTTCCCCTTCCAGCGGCAAACCATTGTTGTATAACAATGCCAATCGTCCGCCATTCCAGAATGGCCTGAAAGGAGTATGGGCGGCCAAGGAAATTAAACCAGACCCGACTACTCAAAAGAAAACCGTACAGATATCAGCACCTGTACTGGAGGGCGGCAAGGCAATTGGTGTATTGCACTCAGCGGTTGTTGCAGATTGAATTTCATGTATTGTTGAGCAGAGCTATTCACCGGAGTCGAAGGGCAGCGCTTATGCTGCCCTTTTTGTTGCTGCATTGCGTTTCGTTCCATTATATTTATTTTATAAAACATATGGATATCGAATTTTATTGACTGATATCGAGATCTTCGCCGTTTCGTTGTAATCTGAATAAACAATCTATAAACAGCACGCTATGGTAGAATGCGCGCCTTTTAACGTACCCTCAGGTAGCAGACATGTCCCGCGCGCTTCGCAATATTGCCATTATCGCCCACGTTGACCACGGCAAAACCACGCTGGTTGACCAGCTCCTTAAACAATCCGGTACCTTCCGCGACAACCAGAAGGTCGATGAACGTATCATGGACAGCAACGATCTTGAAAAAGAGCGCGGCATTACCATTCTGGCCAAGAATACTGCGATCGATTACAACGGTACGCACATCAACATCGTCGATACCCCCGGACACGCCGACTTCGGCGGCGAGGTGGAGCGCGTGCTGGGCATGGTGGATGGCGTGCTGTTGCTGGTGGATGCTGTGGAAGGTCCGATGCCGCAAACCCGTTTCGTGACCAAAAAGGCACTGGCGCTGGGATTGAAACCTATTGTGGTGATCAATAAAGTTGATCGTCCTGGTTCCCGTCCGGACTGGGTGGTGAATGCCACCTTTGACCTGTTTGACAAACTGGGTGCCACAGACGAGCAGCTCGATTTCCCGATCATTTATGCTTCCGGCCTGAATGGCTGGGCCTGCATGGATCTGAAAGATGCGCCTTCACAAGGAGGTTCAGCTTCGGATATGAACCCGCTGTTTGAAACCGTACTGAAGCATGTTCCAACCCCGCCTGGAAACGCAGATGCACCATTGCAGCTGCAACTGGCCGCACTGGATTACTCCACTTTCACCGGCCGTCTCGGCGTGGGTCGCGTGCTGAATGGCCGCATCAAACCCGGCCAGAACGTGGTGGTAATGAACCACGAGGAGCAGGTCGGTTCTGGCCGCATCAACCAGGTGCTGGGCTTCAAGGGACTGGATCGTGTGGCTGTGGATGGCGCCGAAGCAGGCGACATCATCATCATTTCCGGGCTGGAAGATATCGGCATCGGCGTCACCATCTGCGACAAGGAAAATCCTGTTGGCCTGCCGATGCTGTCGGTGGATGAGCCTACCCTGACCATGGACTTCATGGTGAACAGCTCGCCATTGGCGGGTACGGAAGGCAAATTCGTGACCAGCCGCCAGATTCGCGACCGCCTGACCAAAGAACTTTTGACCAACGTTGCATTGCGCGTGGAAGACACCCAGGATGCCGATGTATTCCGCGTGTCCGGACGCGGTGAGTTGCACCTGACGATCCTGCTGGAAAACATGCGCCGCGAAGGTTTCGAGATGGCCGTGGCCAAGCCGCGCGTGGTATACAAGCAAATCAATGGCGAAAAATGCGAGCCGTATGAAAACCTGACGATAGATCTGGAAGACGGACATCAGGGTGCGGTGATGGAAGAAATTGGCCGCCGCCGTGGCGAACTGACCAACATGGAGTCCGACGGCATGGGGCGTACCCGCCTTGAGTATCATATTCCTGCGCGCGGCCTGATCGGCTTCCAGTCCGACTTCATGACGATGACTCGCGGCACCGGCCTGATGAGCCATGTGTTTGACGACTACGGTCCGGTGAAAGCCGACCTGCCGGGCCGTCACAATGGTGTGCTGATTTCGCAGGAAGATGGTGAAGCGGTGGCCTACGCACTGTGGAACCTGGAAGACCGCGGCCGTATGTTTGTGAGCCCTGGTGACAAACTGTATGAAGGCATGATCATCGGTATCCATAGCCGTGACAACGACCTGGTAGTCAACCCGATCAAGGGCAAGAAACTCACCAACGTGCGTGCCTCCGGCACGGATGAGGCAGTGCGCCTGACCACCCCGATCAAGCTGACGCTGGAATCCGCGGTGGAATTCATCGATGACGATGAACTGGTGGAGTTGACTCCCAAGTCGATTCGCATCCGCAAACGCTACCTGAAAGAGCATGAGCGTAAACGCGAGTACAAGGCCAAGGAGTAATCTGCGGGAAAAGGCCTGGATCGCCAGGAGAATGGGAAAGGCGCTGCGGCGCCTTTTCTTTTGCCCATTAAAATATCTACCAGCCGCTTGCGTTATACTTGCAATATCCTTTAGAACCTGCTGATTTATGAATGAAATCCTGCTGATTGCAGCGGTCCTGACCCTGCTTGCCGTGATCGTGATGATCTGGATGCTGCGTAAATTGCCCGGGCAATCTGCTGCAGTGCTGGAACAACAACACCGAGCCATGCTGGCTGATTTGCATGATGGCCTGAACAGGCTTGGGGATCGCATGACCCAGGCACAAACCGACCATGCCGAACGCTTGCGCAAGGCCGTGGCAGAAGAGCTGCGCGCCACACGTGACGCCGTACAGGCTTTACAGGCAAAGCAGGATGCCTTGCGCAATGAAATCCTCACGCAGACGCTGGAAAAGCTGGCAGAGCAGGGACGCAAGGACCAGGAACTGATACAGAATTCCTTCCGCAATGCGACACTTACCTTGTCCGGCAATGTGGAAACGCTTTCCAAAACGGTCGATGCGCGACTGGAGCAGATCTCCGGCAAGGTCAACGAGCGGCTGGAAGAGGGCTTCAAGAAGACCAACGAAACCTTTACCAGCGTAATGACCCGTCTTGCCACCATCGATGAGGCGCAGAAAAAAATCGACGGACTCACCACCAATGTTGTCAGCCTGCAGGAATTGCTTGGTGATAAACGTTCGCGCGGCGCATTCGGCGAGGTCCAGCTGGAAGGACTGGTACGAAATATCCTGCCGCCACAGGCCTTTGACATGCAGCATACCTTGCCCAATGGCAGCCGTGCCGATTGTGTATTGAAACTGCCGGAACCGACCGGCATGGTGGCGGTAGATTCGAAATTCCCGCTGGAGAATTACCATAAAATGTTTGATGGCAGCGAAGTCGAACAGAATCTTGCAGCGCGCCAGTTCAAATCGGATATCAAGAAACATATTGATGACATCAGCAGCAAATACATCCTGCAAGGGGTGACCTCGGATGGCGCGGTCATGTTCGTGCCGGCGGAGGCGGTGTTTGCCGAGATTCATGCCCATCATCCCGAAGTGGTGGATTACGCGATGCAGAAACGCGTGTGGGTGGTATCGCCGACTACGCTGATGGCCGTGCTGAATACTGCGCGTGCCGTACTGAAGGACGTGGAAACCCGCAAACAGGTGCATATCATCAAGGATGAACTGGGCAAGCTGGGCAAGGATTTTGGTCGTTTTGACGAGCGCATGAAAAAACTGGCGGACAATATTCGCAAGGCGCATGAAGAGGCAGGGCAGGTGGAGATTTCCAGCCGTAAAATAACGCAGCGTTTTGCCAGCATCGAAAAGGTGGATCTGGAACATCTGGCAGCGCTCCCTCCTGAAGATGAATAGTTAATTTAATATATTGATTTAATTGTAATTTATGAAAATAGCCATCGCCCAAATCAATTGCACGGTTGGTGACCTGAGCGGCAATGCATCCAGGATCATCGCAGCGGCAAATCAGGCTAAAGCGCAAGGCGCTACCCTGCTGCTGACACCGGAGCTGAGCCTGTGTGGCTATCCACCGGAAGATCTGTTGCTGCGTGAAGGTTTTTATGAAGCATGCGACAAGGCATTGGTCACACTGGCACGGCACTTACCGGATATAACGGTTGTCGTAGGCCACCCGGTATCCGCCGGTGGCCAGCGCTTCAACGCGGCCTCGGTGCTGCAGCAAGGCGAAATCATCGCCACCTATCACAAGCACAAACTGCCCAATTACAGTGTGTTTGATGAAGAACGTTATTTCACCCATGGCGTGGATGCATGTGTGTTTGAACATGAGGGTATCCGCTTCGGGCTGAATATCTGTGCCGATGTCTGGCATGAAATGCCTGCAAAACTGGCCAAACGCGCAGGGGCACAGGTTTTGCTGGTATTGAATGCATCCCCCTACCATTTCGAAAAACAGCTTTCACGATATGATGTCGTCACGGAGCGGGCAAGAGAGAATGGCATGCCGGTGATCTATGCCAACCTGGTCGGCGGACAGGATGAGCTGGTGTTCGATGGTGCCTCGTTTGCCATTTCCGCTGAGGGCGAACTCACACATCAACTGGTTTCTCTGGAAGAAGCGCTGGCAATCATTGAACTTCAGAATGGAAAGCTGGTCCCGGGCGAGATCGCAGATCCGATACCGGATGAGGCGAGCATCTATAAGGCTTTATGCCTGGGCGTGCAAGATTATATCGGCAAAAACCGCTTTCCCGGCGTGTTGCTCGGCTTGAGTGGCGGTATCGACTCCGCTTTGACACTGGCAGTGGCGGTGGACGCGCTGGGGGCTGACAAAGTTCATGCCGTGATGATGCCATCCCCCTATACGGCACAGATCAGCCTGGATGATGCGCGTGAAATGGCAGACATCCTCAAGGTCAGATATGACGAACTGGATATCCAGCCGACCTTCCAAGCCCTGCAGGATACGCTGCATCCCCTGTTCAGGAACCTTGCACCGGATACCACCGAAGAAAACCTGCAGGCACGTATCCGCGGTACCTTGCTGATGGCACTTTCCAACAAGTCTGGTGCACTGGTACTGACCACTGGCAACAAGTCTGAAATGACCACTGGCTATTGCACCCTGTATGGCGACATGGCAGGTGGTTTTGCCGTACTGAAAGACGTCAGCAAAACCTGGGTATATCGCCTGTCCAGCTATCGCAATACACTGGGTCATGTCATTCCGGATCGCATCATTACCCGCCCTCCCAGCGCCGAGCTGCGGCCGGACCAGACCGACCAGGACAGCCTGCCACCCTATGATGTGCTGGATGCCATCATGACTTGCTATGTCGAGCAGAACCAGAGCATTCCGGAAATCATCGAGCAGGGCTATACCGAGTCTGATGTCCAGCGTGTCGTGCGCCTGATCCGGATCAACGAGTACAAAAGACGCCAGTCACCGGTTGGCATACGTATTACAGACCGTGGATTTGGCAAGGACTGGCGCTATCCGATTACAGCGCGATATCAGGACAGTTACTAGTGCTTATTTTCCAGAGCCATAGCGTCACGGAAAACCTGCGAAAGCCCGGCAGGTACCTGCGGGTGTTTACCGGCCATTTCCGGCTGGCATGGGAAAGTCTGTGCCGGCTCTCCGCGTTATATCGCTGGCCGGTACGCCAGGTTTTCTACAAGCAGCTGTATTTCACCGGCCTCGAATCCCTGGGCACGGTGGCACTGGCAGGCCTGGTGGTCGGGCTGATTGTGATCGCCCAGATCAATTTCCTGGTAGGGCGTAATGAAATTCTGACGCAGCAGATCATGATCTGGATCCTGGTACGCGAACTCGGGCCATTGTTGACCGCAATCATCCTGATAGGCCGCAGCAGTTCCGCATTTGCCAGCGAATTGTCAGCGATGCAGGTCAATGGCGAGATCAAGAGCCTGCGCCTGATGGGCATTTCCCCCATTTCCTACCTGATCATGCCGCGTGTACTGGCGATGACGCTGGCCAGTATCGCACTCACTTTCTATTTCCAGATTGTCGCATTCATTACCGGCTGGCTGGTCACCGCAATCCGCATGGATTTCCTGCTCAGCAGTGAAATCAGCAATACCTTCGAGATCATCACGCTGGATGATTTTTCCACTTCTTTCCTGAAAAGCTTGCTGTTCGGCATCCTGGTCTCCGTGGTCTCCTGCTACCATGGCATGCGTAAAAAATCTGCGATGACGGAAGTGCCACAGGCGGTTTCCCAGGCAGTGATACGCAGCCTGATGGCAATTTTCGTCGGGGATGGCCTGATTACCGTGCTGGTGGTGTTGCTGTGACGCCACTATTGCAATTCAGGCAAGCCGGGCATGAAAAATTGCCACCAATGTCATTCAGCCTGAACGCAGGCCAGTGCAAGGTACTATTGTTGCCAGGCAAGGATGCAAAACACGTGGTTTCAGACATGATAGTGGGCGAGCTGCTGCCGGAGCAGGGCGAAGTCATCCTTGATGGCGTTGCAGCTGCTGATTGCGAGGTTGGCAAGGCAGGCGTGATACAGGGTAATGGCGGCATGATCAGCAACCTGAAGGTCTGGGAAAATATCACGCTGCCCGGGTGGTACCATGCTGCAAAACAAAAACGCAAAATGGAAGAAGTTGTTGCAAAGTGGCTGGGTGTGTTGGTGCCCGATGTGACGGACTGGGAAAGATTCATGGCCAGCCCGGTCGGAAAACTCCGTAATTCAGAACGAAAGCTGGCTGGCATCATGCGTATGCTGGTCACCGCACCCGATCTGCTGGTGCTCGATGCAGCGCTGTTTGATGAGGTGGAAGAGGCAAAGGCGACACGCTGGCGCGAAGTAATCGAACAATATCAAGGTGAAAACCCGGCACGGGCCGTACTAGCGTTGTGCCATCAGGGCACTCGCCTGCCGTGGGCAAAGGTGGAATGACGAAATGAAATTATTGGCCGACAGGGATGAGCGCTTCAAGGGGCTTTTCGTCAAGGTTTCCTTGCTGATCCTGCTCGCAGTGCTGGGACTGGTGTTGAATCTGGTATATGCCGTAGTAAAGAAGGGTTTCTTTACCCCCAAGACTGCCATTTACTTTGTGGCAGATTCCGGACAGGACATGAAAGTGGGTACGCCGGTAAAACTGAGCGGTTTCAAGATCGGCGCAATCAGCAAGATAGATCTCGACGATCAGGCCAAAACAGAAATTGAAGTGTTGATCGAAAACCGTTATTTCCCCTTGTTGCGTGCAGATGCCGAAGTCAGCCTGAAAAAGGAAGGGGTCATAGGCGATGCCATTCTGGAGGCCAGACGTGGCAGCGAAAGCAAGCCGAAGCTGACACCGAAAGCAAGGATAGCGTTCTACCGGGGAGGTGGGCTGGACCAGATTGCCGCCGACCTGCGGGAAAAGCTTTATCCAGCACTGGATGAAGTGAACCAGCTCCTGAAAAACCTGAATGACCCTAAGGGGGATATCCGCATGATGCTGGGTAACATGCGCAAATTTACCGAAGACCTGCAAGATACCCATGCCCATATCAACCACATTGTGACGCAACTCGATGAGGGCATGGTGCAGGATATCCGCCCATCCTTGCAGTCTGTGCACAAATCGCTGGGCAATGCCGAGTCGCTGGTGGAGAAAATGAACCAGGAGGTCCCCGCGATGATGAACAAGGTCAATGCCAGTCTGGAAAACATGCGCAAGACCACTGAAACCATCCAGTCCACCATAGATCATTCCGCACCGGATGTTTCCGGACTGGCAGGGGAAACGCGGGGGCTGGTCAGTGATACGCGCAACCTGATGGATTCTGCTAGCCAATCCTGGCCGCTGAAAAACATCATGCAACCGACCGAGCAGGGTCTGGTGAAAATGGATAGCAATGATTGATATGTTAGTCCGTGCACGATTATTTGCCTCATGTTTGATACTGCTGATGCTGGTCGCCTGTGGCAGTCCGCCTCCCAGGCAGCCTGAGGCGCTGGACCGGGCCAGGAAAACCGAACAGGCGGCCTACCGTGCGATGCGGGAAGGCGACTTGCCGCGCGCGCGTGAACTGTTTGCTCAGGCCAGGACCATGCAGCAGGCACTGGAAAATATTGCGGACGCCAGCCTGGATACGATTAACCTGGCAACGGTATTGCATAAACTGGGTAAGGATGCAGACGCATTGCAGGCGCTGCATGCCATCCTGACAGAGGCAAATCATCTGGTGACGGAAGACATGAAGGCTGCCGCCGCTTTCAGAAGCGCCGTGATCCTGCTGGATGGCAACCGATTGCAGGAGGCAGCTGACAGTATTACGCTGGCAAACCGTTATTGTCACAACAATTGTGTGTTGCAGCCGGGACTGAAAAACCTGCAGGCACGCATTGCGTTGCAACAAGAAAAACCTGAAGAGGCACTTGCGCTCGCCAGCCAGGTGATTGGCAATGGCAGCATGCCCGAAGAGCAGGCCAATGCTAATCGTACGGCAGCCATGGCTGCGTTAGTGTTGAACAAACCGGCGTTGGCATTGCAATATTATGAGACAGCGTTGCAGCTGGATAAGTCATTGGCGTTGAGTGGCCGTATTGCAGAGGATCTTGAAGGCAGTGCCGCTGCATTACAAAAACTGGGAAAACCTGAATTGGCTGCAGGATTTACACAGCGCGCCGCTGATGTGCGCAGCGCATACAAATTGCTGCAGGAACATTCAACAAGCAAGAGCGTGCGTTGAAAAAGTACACTCGCATCTGATACGCTATAATCCATAAAAACAGAATATACAGCGGAGAAAACATGAAAAAAATAGAAGCCATCATCAAGCCATTCAAACTCGACGAAGTGCGTGAAGCGTTGTCCGAAGTCGGCATCACCGGCCTGACCGTTACCGAAGTCAAGGGATTCGGCCGTCAGAAGGGACATACCGAACTTTATCGTGGCGCTGAATATGTGGTGGACTTCCTGCCGAAAATCAAGGTAGAAGTTGTTGTTGCCTCCACTGCAGTCGATACCGTGATCGAAGCGATACTGAAAGCCGCTCGCACAGGCAAGATAGGCGATGGCAAGATATTCATCAGTTCAGTTGAGCGAGTGGTACGCATTCGCACCGGCGAAACAGATGATGCAGCAATATAATAACCAATTGATTTAATTATTATATTTTTATTTTAATCTGCTGAAACTTTCAGCAATACCCACACAGCCCCTCCACCGCCAGCGTTCACTGGCGGTTCGCTAAATGCCAGGACCTGCGGAAATTGCGGCAACCAGTGTCGAGTATGGATTTTCAGTACGCCCTCATTTCCACCTGCCTGCCAGCCTTTTCCGTGAATGATGTTGACGCAACGGTAATGCTGATGCACTGCGTGTTGCAAAAAGCGGAATAGCGTAGCTCGCGCCTGTTCCAGGGTATCCCCGTGCAAATCCAGTACATCTTCCACAGGCCAGTTTCCACGCCGTAATTTGCGCAATGTCATGCTGTTCAAGCCGGGTCTCAGGTATGAAGTTGCAGGAATATTGTTGGCGCCATGATCGGAAAATGGATCATCGCTTTGCTGCACCTGGCTGGCAATTGAACGCGGAAGCGTGCGTTTCTTGAGGGCAGGAGAGGTGTGAATCCGGTTGTCAGGCGGAAGAGGCGTGACATCCTGCATGGCTTGCCGGAACAGGTCGTCAGTTGCAGACGATGACTGTTCCGGCTTTTTGCTCATGTCAGCTCAAGGGATCAGGATTTGGCGTGGGCGGCAAGATATTTGTCTGCGTCCAGCGCTGCCATGCATCCGGTTGCCGCACTGGTGACAGCCTGGCGATAGATCTGGTCCTGCACGTCACCCGCGGCAAATACGCCTTCGATGCTGGTTTGCGTGGCATTGCCGAGATGACCGCCGCTACCGCGTGTATCCAGATAGCCATTGGTCATTTTCAGCTGACCGGCAAACAAGTCCGTATTCGGCTTGTGGCCGATTGCAATGAACAGGCCCATCAAAGGAATATCCTGCTTCGCGCCTGTTTGCGTATGCTTGATGCGGATGCCAGTCACCCCGCTGTTATCGCCCAATACTTCATCCAGTGTGTGATCGAGTTGCAAGGTGATTTTGCCTGCATTCACTTTTTCCATCAGATGGTCAATCATGATACGTTCGGCGCGGAAGGTGTCACGACGATGCACCAGCGTGACATGTTTTGCAATATTGGAGAGATAAAGGGCCTCTTCCACGGCGGTATTGCCGCCACCGATCACAGCCACATCCTGACCGCGATAGAAGAAACCATCGCAGGTAGCGCAGGCGGATACGCCTTTACCCATGAACTTTTCTTCGGAAGGCAGGCCCAAATACTGGGCGGATGCACCGGTCGCAATGATCAGGGCATCGCAAGTGTAGGTGCCCGAGTCACCGATCAGTTCAAAGGGTTTTTGCTGAAGTTTCGCGGTATGGATATGGTCGAAAATGATTTCAGTATGGAAACGTTCAGCGTGTTGCTGGAAACGCGCCATCAGGTCGGGGCCTTGTACGCCCATCGCATCTGCGGGCCAGTTATCGACCTCGGTCGTGGTCATCAGTTGACCGCCCTGGGCCAGGCCAGTGATGAGCACCGGCTTGAGGTTGGCGCGTGCGGCATAAACTGCAGCAGAATATCCGGCCGGGCCGGAACCAAGAATGATGAGGCGATGATGCTGTTTCGTATTTTCCATATCAGTAGCCCGTAATTTGCAAATTCAAGTATTGGTTAAAACGCTAAATTTATCAGTCGTGAGCATCCCTGTCGAGTAGAATACTGACCCTGTTATGAGACATTGCACCTATATCTTTATTTTCTTGCTGTTTTTGCCGAGCGCTGAAGCGGTTGACCTGCCGGGTATCAAGGAGTTCATTGATGATATGGTGTCCAGGCACCAGTTCAAGCGGGAAGAGCTGGTGCAAGTCTTTGACGCGGCTCAATTCCGCCAGGATGTGATCGATGCGATGAACCTGCCGGCGACAGCCAAGCCCTGGCTGGATTATCGTGCTTCATTCGTCAATGCCAAACGCATCAAGGGTGGCATGCAGTTCTGGATGAAATATGCCGATGCCCTGGCGCGTGCCGAGAAACAATATGGCGTACCACAGGAAATCATCATCGCCATCATCGGCGTGGAAACGTTATATGGCCGCAATGCCGGGAATTACCGTACGCTTGATGCCTTGACTACACTGACATTCGATTATCCGCGGCGCATGGAATTCTTTCGCAGCGAACTCGAACAATACCTGTTGCTGGCGCGGGAGCAGAGTTTCAACCTCCTGAACATCCGGGCCTCCTATGCCGGCGCGATGGGTATTCCACAATTCATGCCCAGCAATTACCGCAAGATCGCGGTGGATTTCAATGGGGATGGAAAAATCGATCTGATGGGCAACGCGCAAGATGCGATCGGCAGTGTGGCCAATTATCTGCGGGTGAATGGCTGGAAACCGGGTGAACCCGTTGCCGTGCGTGCAAATGTCACTCCCAACCCCGATCGACCTGACGATGTCTATGCGGCGCGCAGCATGTCAGCCTGGCGTGAACTCGGCGTGACACCGCAAAACAGCAAGTACAGTGACGGGGTTTATGCTTACCTGCTGGATTTCACGATTCCGGGTGGCAAGGAATACTGGTTCGGTTTCAACAATTTTGCAGTGATCACGACTTACAACAACAGCGTTTATTATGCGATGTCGGTATACCAGCTCGCCCAGGAATTGCATACGAATGCGCGATATTACGGATTCAACCGGCGCGCACCGTTGTAGCGTTCTCTCCAGTAGTTTTCATTCATGTTAACCGTAGTCACGGATTTGCCTTTACCGGGCGAGTGGATGAACTGCCCATCTCCCAGATAAATTCCGACATGTGAATATTTGCGGTGCAGGGTATTGAAAAATACCAGGTCGCCCGGCTGCAGTTCATCTTCATCTGTCTTTTCACCAACCCTGCTGATCTGTTCTGCTGTACGTGGCAATATTTTGCCCAGGGAGTGCCTGAAAACGTAACCGACAAATCCGCTGCAATCAAACCCGGAATCAGGCGTATTACCGCCATATTTATACGGGGTACCCTCCAGGCTGAGTGCATAAACTGCGAGATCATTCATTGCCGGATCAGGGTCATTGTTCGAGCTGTGCACCTTGGCGCTTTGGCAGGCACCGAGGCATAACACTAAAATCATCATGGAAATTCTGGACATGCCGGGACTGTACGAAATGTGCGGCGGTTTGTAAAGGCAGGCAATTAATGGGTCAGGGTAGCCAGTTCAGTCTGATGGGGCAGTTTCAGGTAGTCTTGCGACTGCATTTCAGTCAGGCGGCTGATGGTGCGTGCAAATTCAAACGATTTCGCAGGATCCGTACATAATGCTTCTACCGCTACGGCTGACTGGACAACCAGTTTTACGCGATTGTCATAAAGTATATCCACCAGCCAGATCAGGCGCTGGGCTGCCGCGGCATGCGTAGCGCCCATTTGTGGTATGCCGGAAATCATCACTACAGGGAATTTTCTGGCTATTTCCAGATAATCTTCCTGAGCGCGAGGTCCGCCGCAGATATTGTCAAAATCAAACCAGGCTACCGACTTTGAGAGCAGGCGCAAGGGAATGATTCTTCCGGCAATCTGCAGGCTGGCATGTCCAACACCGGTCTCTCCGCTTAAGCGCTGAAAGATGGCCTGCATGCGGGATTCACTGTCGGCATCCTCGCTCAACATATAGAGCGGTGCCGTGGCAATGGCGCGCAGGCGATAATCATTGCCGCTGTCTATCCTGATCACTCTGAGGTGCTGCTTGATCAATGCGATGGCGGGCAGGAACTTCTGCCGCTGCAAGCCGTTGGCATACAAATCATCCGGTGCAGAATTGGAAGTCATGATCATCACCACACCACGCTCGAACATGGCCTGCAGCAATCTGGCGAGGATCATTGCATCGGCAATGTCCGTGACATGAAATTCATCAAAGCAGAGCAGGCGCGTGGATTTTTCAATACGGTCAGCCAATGCGATCAGCGGATCCTTTTCATGCGCAAGCAACTTCATTTCATGATGGGCTTCACTCATGAAATTGTGGAAATGGATGCGACGCTTGCGTTTGTAGGGCACGCAGGCATAGAACATATCCATCAGGAAACTTTTTCCCCGGCCGACACCGCCCCACAGATACAAGCCCATGGGCACCTCCGGGCTTAACAGACTTCGACCGAGGAACTGATTGCGTTTTGCCTTGAAATCCACCAGCTCATGCCACAGCACATCCAGTTGCTGAACGGCATCTTCCTGCGCGGCATCATGGATAAATCCCGGCGTTGCTGAAAACTGGCGATACCATGCAGCTGGGCTGGTGTTGCCGTTCTCGGGCAGCGGGAAGGAATATTGCGACATGGACTAAATTAATTTAATATATTCAATTAGATATAATAATATTCACAATTGCATCAATAGGATAATTCGCTGGCTTGGATGCCATTCTTCAATCATTTAGAGTAGCAGACATTGCGCATTGTGACTGACGATGATGATATACGAACAGGATAGCTGCAGCCTACAATCCTTAAAGAATAAATTGCTGAGGGGGCGAAAATGAAAGTGCTGTTACTGGGGTATGGCGAGATGGGCCATGCATTCGAGTTTATGCTAAGCAGACATCATGAAGTACGCATCTGGAGTCTCGAATTACCAGGCTGTCTTGAAGACCTCAGCAAGGACATCGAAGTCATCATTTTTTGTCTGCCAGTCAATGCGCATGAAGAAGTCTTGCAGCAACTGCTACCGTACATGCAGCTTGGCACACTATGTCTCACGATTGCAAAAGGTTTGAATGAGTCAGGGTTGACCGCCCAGCAGATCTTTGAGTCAGGATTGAAAGGCAAGTATCCATTTGGTGTGATCTATGGCCCGATGATCTCGGAAGAAATTCGCCGAGACAGATATTCTTTTGCAGATGTGGCCATGAGCAAACACGAGAATTTTGAAATTGCTACCCGCCTTTTATCCGGCAGCAAGCTGATCTTCCGCCACTCTACAGACATGACAGGGATTTCATGGAGTGTCATCCTGAAAAATGTCTATGCAATCCTGTTTGGCATAGCAGATGGCTTGCAACTTGGCGATAACATGCGAGGACATTTGATGGTGCAGGCTATCGCCGAACTCTCTTCTATTGTCAGGCAGATGGGAGGCGACGCCGCTTCTTGCATCAGTTATGCTGGTTTGGGTGATCTTGTCACCACTGCCACCAGTATTGATTCACATCATCATGCGTTGGGAGTGAAAATTTCGCGTGGAGAGTATACAACCCTGCAGGGAGAAGGCGTTCATACCCTGCAGATGATCGAAAGGTATCGGCTGTTCAGTTCAGAAGATTATCCACTATTCAGTCTGGTTGCAGATATCATGCACAAACCGGAAAATGCAGCTGCACTGTTGAATGGATATATGCAGAATTTGCTGAGCAAAGTATGAACAACACGCGGATGACATTGAAACACTTTTTATACAGGAATAATGAACTGCAAGCTACCTTGCTTACTGAATTGGAACCCCAGAAATCCAAACCGAAAAATATAATCTTGCAGACTGGAGTGATCATCGCTTTCAATACACCCAATTTCCTGCAAGGCGCTGCGTTAACCTATGCGCCGTATCTGAACCTATTTGCTTCAGATGCTCCATTCGACAATTCAGCAGACTGATGCATGAAGTTTGTCTGTTATTCAGGCTGGAGCCAGATACCTGAAAGTGCGAATCCACTTTTTGCACATGCTGCCCAGGGCAGCATTTTTTTCACGCGTCAGTGGTTTGAATGTCTCACTGCCAGTGCACTTGAGCCCGAACACTCCATGCTGTTTGCCTGTGTAGAGGATGAGGGCCGGGTGATGGCAATCCTTCCTTTGATGGAATGTACCGGCGTTAAAACCTGGTATGCGCTTAGCCATGGACTGACACCGATATACAGCCTGCTGCTTGCGGAAGATAAGCAGGGGCAGGTTCTTGAGTGTTTGGCACAGTCACTTGATCAGTTTCCGGTGAATGGCTTGCTGCTGGAGCCTGTAAGCAAAGATGACATCAACATAAACCGATTGGCGCGGCTACTGGAAAATGCCGGGTACAAATGCGAATATAATTTCAGGCAATATAACTGGATTTACAAGCTGCAAGGGCAGTCATTCGAAGAGTATATGGCAGGACGTCCCGCCCTGTTGCGAAATACCATCTCACGTAAATCTCGCAAACTCGAACGAGACCATGGATATGAAATTCGTCTGTTTACCGAAGGAGATCAGGTTCTTAAGCACATGCCTGATTATCATATCGTCTATAATGCCAGCTGGAAGCAGAATGAAATCTGGAATGCTGATTACCAGAACTGCTTTATCGAAGCCTTTGCCAGGGCGGGCTGGTCCAGGCTGGCGATCCTGTATATCAAAGATCAACCTGTCGCGGCACAGCTCTGGTTTGTACACCACAATAAAGCCAGCATATTCAGGCTTGCATATGACAAGGCGTGGCGGCAATATTCAGCAGGCTCCATCCTGACCAGTTTCCTGATGAAGTATGTGATCGATACCGATAAAGTGGATGAGATCGATTTTCTGACGGGAAATGATGCTTATAAACAGGACTGGATGTCTGAACGCAGGGAATGTTTCATGCTGAGTTGTATAAAAAGCAAGAAATCCGCAAGCAGGTATGAGAAGGTTTCTAATTTCCTGAAACAATTTTTGAAATAATTACAGGAGAAGGGAATAACATGAAGCAATATGTATTGGTTTATCTGGGCGGCAACCATCCAACCAACCAGGAAGAAGCCCGGCGTCATCACATGAAATATGTGGAGTGGCTGACTTCGCTGGGTGAAGCACTCGTGATACCGACCATTCCCTTGAAGGATACCAATACGATCAGCTCCGATGGCACGATCAAGGAAGGTGGCAGCAGTGCGATGTCGGGTTTTTCGGTGATCAAGGCAGACTCCATGCAAGCAGCACTGTCGATAGCACAAGCTTGTCCTTTCCTGGAAATCGGTGGCTCGCTTGAAGTTTCTGAAATGATGCAGATTCCCATGCAGTAACATTATGAATGAAGAAATGTTTTTTGAAGCCTGCCTCATTTCTTCAGTATTTATGACAGAACTTAGTTCCTTATCAGTCATAAATTGAATAGGTACGCTATGTCAAATGAGTCCCAGAAGCGGTCATGAGGTATAACCTTCAAATCACAATATTGAATCAGTCGTTAAAGGCTATTTTTCAGTAAAAAAACATTCGAAATGTTCGAATCTCTTGTGTCTATCGCTGTCCTCGTCGGCATTTCCGTGCTAGTTGTTCTTTTAAGTGATCGTATAGAATCTCTGAAATATAACTGGAGGAATCCACCTGAAAAGCAAGCAGCTGAACGAGCACGCCATTTTCAAAGACTCTCGGCTCCGGATTGGTCATTTTATGAGCGTCATCTTGAGCGAAAAGCACCAGAGCCACTTCGAGAACTTTTCGCAAACCTAGAACTAGTGCAAGCACCTTTAGCCATAAAGGATCTCAATATTTACATTTCACAATTCGAACCATTGGACATGGAAGGTTTGATTGATTCAAAAGAGTGGCTTGGGATCGAAATTGTTCCATTCGCAGACAGTGATGGTGATCTGATATATCTGAAACCAGGAGCAACTATTGACGACGCCGTCTACATCACATATCACGATGGCGGCGACACCGAAGAACTTGTGAGCGATGTCGCGAAATTTGTACGTCATGTGCGTGAGGCGCGAGCTAAAACAATCTAAAAGAATTTTAGACCGCAGTCCGAGTGAATAGTGAAAGTTCTGTCAGTTGGTATATGGTATTGAATGTCCATTATCTGGAATTTGAAACGTCCCTTAAGGGCACATTACGGAAGTATTGATCTCAAATTGCAACAGTCAGTTATTTCCGACATAACAGACGTTTTAAGTCAGATCAATTTCGGATTCGCATAGTTTATTTACCTGTGATGGGCAGCGTGCCCGGTAATTTTGTTTGAAGTATGGATTTCGCCAGCACTTCAATTGCCTGCTTTCTTGCAAAGTTTCGCCGCCAGGCAAGCGCGATGCGCCGGCTCGGGGCAGGAGATGCAAACGGAATTTCCCTGGTCAGCTTGCTGCGGTAACGCTCGCTGTTGGCGGACATAGGCAGCACAGTAATGCCATAGCCGCTTGACACCATATTTCTCAAAGTCTCCAGCGAATTGCCCTGTTGTGTGTCACCAATTGCGGTATTGAATTCTGAGCAGGCCTCGCGCACCTGGTTGCTGAAGCAATGGCCGCTGCTTAACAGCAGCACCTTTTCATTTGATAGATCGGCAGTCCTGATTTGTTTCTTTTTTGCCCATGGGTGATCTTGCGGTACGACCACACTGAAATCTTCATCGTAGAGTGGCTGCGTGGTCAGCCCCGGGCCGGTAAAGGGCAGGGCAATGATGATGACATCCAGGTTGCCCTTGATCAATTGCTCACGCAGGTTAGCCGTGAGGTTTTCTTCCATTTCCAGCGTCAGGTCAGGTGCGTTCTGTTTGAGCACGGGTATCAATTGTGGTAACAGATAGGGGCCAACGGTATAGATGGCGCCGAGTTTCAATGGACCAGACAGTTGATCCTTGCCCTGGCTGGCAATTTCCCTGATCTGCGCGACTTCATTCAGTACGATCTGCGCTTGTGCAATGATCTGCTCACCTATCGGCGTTAATGCAACATGCGTGCGACTGCGCTCGAATATCTGCACGCCAAGTTCTTCCTCCAGTTTCTGGATGGCGAGTGAAAGTGCTGGTTGTGTCACAAATGTTTTTTCCGCAGCCTTGCGGAAATTACCGGTCTGTTGCACCGCCAGGATATAGCGCAATTCATTTAGTGTCATGATTACATTGTGTTTATTTAAGTTTCCATTTGATAAGTATTATAAATCATAAAAATTAATATATACAATTATATTTATCTATCGAATCTCCCTAAGATGCGAACCGTGCACTGCAGCACAGCCCACAATCTAAAAGGAGAATTTGAATGAAAGCCCCAACGACAATAGAGAATCTTGAAGCCGCATTTGCCGGTGAATCGATGGCACATACGAAATACATGTATTTTGCAAAGATTTGCCGCGCACATGGCGATATTGAAACCGCCACGGTATTTGAGGAAACTGCAGCGCAGGAAGTTCAGCATGCATTGGGACATCTCGATCTGTTGTATCCACCGAAAACCATGAACCCGGCGCGTTGCCTGGAAATGGCGATTGAAGGAGAAACTTACGAATACACTGAAATGTACCCGAAATTCAGGCACACGGCTGTGGAAGAGGGTAACCAGGCTGCTGTTGCCGAGATTGATGAGCAGATTGAGGAGTCGCGCGAACATGCTCAGCAATTCAAGGTAACACTTGAAAAGGCCGCCAAGCGTTTTGCCGCCCTCGCTAAAGTGGAAGAAAAGCATGCCAATCACTACAGGAACACGCTGGATAAAATTGCACGCTTGAGCGTGTGCTGATTTAAAATTGACGAATATTAACGAAAGGAACAATCATGAAAGTATGGCAATGTCTGGTATGTGGTTTTATCTATGATGAAAACAAAGGAGATCCGGAGCATGGTATTGCGCCCGGCACCAAATGGGATGATGTACCTTATGAGTGGTCCTGCCCGGACTGCGGGGTGGCAAAATCCGATTTCGAAATGGTGGAGGTCTGACCATGGACAAGCAGCCCGTTGTCATTATAGGCAGCGGGCTTGCGGGCTACACAGTGGCACGTGAATTCCGCAAGCTCGATGCCGACACTCCGGTATGGATCCTGTCTCGCGACCATGGCGGTTTTTACTCCAAGCCCATGCTATCGAATGCCTTTGCGCAAAAGAAAACTGCGGATAGCCTGCTGATGAAGGATGCCGAGAAAATGGCGGCAGAAATAAAAGCAACTGTCAGGAGCCATGCAGAAGTAACTGCCATCGATCCACAGCAGAAAAACATCGTTGTGAATGGTGAAACCATTGAATATGCAAAACTGGTACTGGCATTAGGGGCCGACCAGATACGCTTGCCCATACAGGGGAATGCAGCTAACCAGGTAATGACAGTAAACGATCTGGACGATTACCGTAGATTCCGAACAACAATTGAAGGCAAGAAATCGGTAGCAATTCTTGGCGCAGGCCTGATTGGCTGCGAATTTGCCAATGATATGGCAACTGCCGGATATCAGGTTGAGGTGATAGACCTCGCGCCTCAGGTATTGGGCAGGTTGCTGCCTGCCCAATCTGCCAGCTACATCCAGCATAAGCTGGAAGGGGAAGGGATTGTGTTCAATCTCGGCACGACAGTTCAATCCATCGATATTACGGCCAATGGCATGCAATTGACACTCGCCAATGGCCGCACGCTTGCGGCAGAAGCGGTATTGTCTGCAGTTGGGCTGAAGCCCCGCATATCGATGGCAGCGTCAGCCGGCATCAAAGTCGGGCGTGGAATCATGGTCAATAATCTGTTGCAGACCAATTTCCCGGATATATATGCGTTAGGCGATTGTGCAGAGGTGGAAGGGCGCGTATTGCCATTTGTGATGCCGATCATGACTGCCGCACGTGCGCTTGCCTCAACCCTTGCAGGTAAAACGGCTGAGGTGCATTACCCGGCCATGCCTGTAGCGGTTAAAACGCCCGCATGTCAGACGGTAGTTGCGCCACCTGATGCGAATGCTGTTGGCGAGTGGAAGGTTGAGGACTGCAAGGATGGAGTGAAGGCAGTATTCAACCACCATAATGGCCAGCTATTGGGTTTTGCCCTGATGGGAAGTGCGGTCAGCGAGAAAGCTACGCTCGCAGCACAGCTGCCAGTTGTTTCCTGAAAGGCTTTTTGATGCATGAGTTGCAGGATAAAACGCTGTATCAGCTTGGCTTCATGCCGGGCGCTGAAGTGTTGAATCACAATATTCTGCAGGCATACCTGAATCTTGGCGAGAAAGATTTCTTCAGGCGTTCACATTTTTTCGGAGGCAGGTTCGAAAATTTATATCTGGAGAAAAGCCAGATTCCGGAAATTGATTTGCTCATGCAGCAAGCGGTGCATTATGCCGCAGCCCATCTCGGTATGCCATCTGAAAGTATCCGGAGCGGGTTCTGGATTAATGATGCTTATCCCGGTCAGCGCACTTCATTGCATGACCATGTCGAGTACGATGAGCTATTGTCGGGCGTTTATTATGTCAGCGTCCCGGATCATTCCGGCAATCTTATCCTGTATGACAAGGATATGCCTGTTGAAGTTGTGCCCCAAGAAGGCATGTTTGTTTTTTTCTCCCCCGACATCCTGCATGAAGTTGCAGTCAATCAAAGTGAGGGCAGGCGGATTTCAATCGGGATGAATTTTGGTCCATGTGCGGATACCCTGACGGCTCAGAAATCCCACTGAAAACCGACTGAATAGAATTGGCGCTGACCGTCAGACACTTGCAGGGCCGTTTCAGTATGGGAAAATTCCATGCCTGCATCCATATCCAGGCTGACTGTTTTACGAAGTTTATACGCCATCCGTATTACAGGAACGATGCGGTTCATCAGCATGCCCGAGTCGTAATTGAAACGGTAATACTGCAAGGTTGTGTCGAACGACAATTTCTGTGCAGGGTTGGATCGATTATAAATGTAGAAAATCTGACCTTTATACACGGGGCTGCTGGTCAGCGTTATGCTGATGACTGTTGAGTCATTTGCAGAATAGAGATTGCTGCCTACCAGTTGTGATGAAATGCCCCATTCACCACCGGTACCCGCAGTTTCTGGTATCACACCGGTAATGGTAGGCAGCTGGGTTGCAGGGTCGGTAATACCGCTTGCAGGCAAACCACTGAAACTTGAATAGCGTAGATCACCGCCGATTTGCCATTTCTGGTTAAGCTGCCGGTTGACCCCCATTTGTGCCATGTCGGAAGTACCGGTCCGGTCTGCGGCCATCTTTCTTAACTCGTCTTCGGTCATGAGTTGCAGCAAGTCATTCAGATACAAGGTGGCTGAACCTATCAAAGCATTGCGCGTGCTGATATAGGGAGCACGGCGATGATCCAGCAGCATATTGTATGTTGTGTCCTGTGATACGGTGTATGTAGCCTGCAACATGGCGATATTGAGAGCGGAGTACAGCGTGTCATAGTCGAGCAGCGAATATGCGGATTTGTTCTGGTCGTAATAGCGCAACTCAGTACCCACGGCCTGTCGGTCATCCAGTCCTTCGACCGTTTGCCTGATACCATAGATCGATAAGGGCCCCATATCCGCACTTGCGCCATAAAAAATGGGGTTCGCACCAAGTATGTAGTCAGACAACTGACCTGCGACTGCATTTACCCGGAATGTCGTTCAATGAATCCGCATGCATGGCAGGAGAGAAGAAAAGCAGCAACATCAATCCTGCCATGACAGGCAGTCGACTAAATCCCGCGCTTTTCCGGAATA
>JAJXUI010000046.1 GCA_021782995.1 Pseudomonadota bacterium
TCGACATGAATGATCTTGCCGCCCATATCTGCCCGGTAGGCGCCATCATGCCCAAGGCGCATATCAACGAAATTGCGCCGGGCAAGCGTACCTTCGACCTGCACCGCATTGCCGACATCGGTACCCGTGAAATGCTGCTGCATCATCACCGCGGATGGCAAACACCCGAGGATCCCGCATGAGCAAGTTGCGCATTGCCACGACTTCGCTTGCCGGATGCTTCGGCTGTCATATGTCCTTTCTCGACATGGACGAGCAGCTGCTGGAACTGCTGAAGGATGTCGAGTTCAACCGCAGCCCGCTTACCGACATCAAGCAGGTCGGCCCATGCGATATCGGCCTGATCGAAGGCGGCGTATGCAATGCGGACAATGTGCATGTGCTGCGCGAGTTCCGCAAGCAGTGCCGCATCCTGATTGCGGTTGGCGCATGCGCAATCAATGGCGGCGTCCCCGCCATGCGCAACCACTACACGCTAACCGAATGTCTGGAAGAGTCCTACCTGTACAACCCGGGACTGGATCAACCCTTGATGCCAAATGACCCGGAACTCCCACTATTGCTCGACAAGGTGCACCCGATACACGATATCGTCCAGGTGGATTATTTCCTGCCCGGCTGTCCGCCCACCCCGGAAGCATTCCTGCAGGTGCTCGGTGCAATCCTGCAAGGTCGCGAACCTTCCCTGCCACAGGCATTGATCCATTATGACTGACACCGCCCCCAATCTGCGCCGCATTGCCATTGACCCCGTCACACGGGTGGAAGGGCATGGCAAGATCACACTGCTGCAGGATGAGCAGCTGCAAATCCGCGAGGCACGCTTTCATATTGTCGAATTCCGCGGCTTCGAGAAATTCATCCAGGGCCGCCCGTTCCGCGAGGTGCCGTTCTTCGTGCAACGTTTATGCGGCATCTGTCCGGTCAGCCACCAGCTGGCCGCTGCCAAAGCAGTAGACCAGCTGGTGGGGGTGGACACGCTGACCCCCACCGCACTGAAATTGCGCCGGCTGCTGCATTTCGGGCAGATCCTGCAATCCCATGCACTGCACTTCTTTCATCTGTCATCTCCCGATTTCCTGTTCGGCTTTGGTAGCGATGTCGCGAAACGCAACATTGTCGGCGTACTCGAGCAATATCCCGAGCTTGGCATGAAAGGCGTGAAGCTGCGCAAATACGGGCAGCAGATCATCGCTGCCATTTCCGGCAAACGCGTGCATGGCATGGCAACGATACCTGGCGGCATGAACAAGCCGCTGACCGAAGACGAGCGCAGGCAACTGCTGGCGGGTATCGAAGATGCCATCGGCTGGTGTGTGGATGCAGTCGCGCTGAATGAACATATCCACACCACCCATGCCGCACATCGCAGCTTTGCCACGCTGCGCAGCAATTTCCTTGGCATGACAGGCTGCAGGGGCGAACTGGAGTTCTACCATGGCGGCCTGCGTGCCTGCAGCGCAGATCGCACCACACTGTTCGACCAGCTGGATTACCGCAATTACAACGACGTGCTGCGCGAGGAAGTCAGACCCTGGAGTTACATGAAATTTCCGTTCCTGCGTGACCTGGGCAGGGACATTGGCTGGTATCGTGTCGGCCCGCTGGCCCGCATCAACCTGTGCGACTTCATCCCGACACCACTGGCGGAAGACGCACGCCTGCGTTTCCGCGCCTTTGCCGGCGGCGACTACCTGCATGACACCCTGGCCTATCACTGGGCACGCATGATAGAAGCACTGCATTGCGCTGAATCCATCCGCGAGCTGCTGCAAGACACGGAAATAACCGGCACGGAGTTGGCCGCGGGGCACGGCACCTTGCGCAACGAAGGCATCGGCGTGATCGAAGCACCGCGCGGCACGCTGTTTCACCATTACCGCATCGACGATGACGGGCTGATCAGCCAGGCCAACCTGATCGTCTCCACCACCAGCAACAACCAGGCGATGAACGAATCCATCCGTGCGGTGGCCAGCTCGCACCTTGATGGAAACGAGCTGACGGAAGGCCTGCTCAACCATCTGGAGGTGGCGGTGCGCGCCTATGACCCTTGCCTGTCCTGCGCCACCCATGCGCTGGGCAAGATGCCGTTGCAGCTGGAATTGCTTGCGGCGGATGGCAGCGTGACTCAGCGCCTGTACCGCCATGCCGATGGCAGCTATGAAAGGCTATCCGCATGAACCCCATGCTGCTGTTCGGCTATGGCAATCCGGGGCGTGGCGATGACGGCCTGGGACCGGCGCTGATCGAAGCTGCCAGTCCCCATGCGCCTGCCAGCCTGATTTGTCTCAGCGACATGCAGTTGCAGGTGGAGCATGTCAGCGACCTCGCCGACATGCAACTGGTGCTGTTTGCCGATGCCGACATGTCCTGCGCTGCACCAGTAATGCTGGAAGAAATTTATCCTGTACAAGATGTCAGCTATACCAGCCATGCGATGACACCGCAGGCCTTGCTGCATGCGTTTCAGCAACTTTATGGAATAAATGCACCTCCCGCATTCCTGCTGCGCATGCGCGGCTACCAGTTTGAACTGGGCGATGCCTTCAGCGCGCAGGCCCAGCACAACCTGAAAGCAGCGCTGCACCTGGTACAGCAGCTTGTCGAATCACCCGATGCAGAATACTGGCGCAGGATACTGCAGCATGCATGAAATGTCGCTGATGGAAAATGTGCGGCAGATCATCGAAGATGCCGCAGCCGAACAGCAGTTCAGCCGCGTGAAAACCATCTGGCTCGAACTGGGCGAGCTGTCCTGTGCCGAACCCGAAGCGATGCGCTTCTGTTTCGATGTGGTGATGCAGCACAGCATTGCACAGCAGGCCAGACTGGAAATCGTGCGCACGCCCGGTAGCGGCTGGTGTGCAAACTGCAGCCGCACTGTTACCATTTCAGCACTGTACGAACCCTGCCCCGCCTGCGGAAATCACGCCATCAACATCACTGGCGGCGACGCGATGCGGGTACGCGAACTGGAAGTGGAATAGGAATAGACGCTATGTGTACAACTTGCGGATGCGCAAACAGCCAGCTCCTGATCAATGGCCGCAAACCCAGAGCCAGTGCTTCCAGCATGCCACTCCATTTCAGGCCACCCGTTTCGAATCAAAATATTATTAAATTAAATCAAATAGATAAAAACGTTCTTCCGCCACCCTCTCTGCCTGCACGCAGGCTCAGGCTGGAGCATGATCTGCTGGCCAAGAATGACCAGTTAGCAGCAGCAAATCGCCAGCAATATGCCGCACAACACATTACTGCACTCAACCTGGTTTCCAGTCCGGGCTCGGGCAAAACCACACTTCTCGTCAAGACCATAGAGTCGCTGCGCAATGAAATGCCGATCGTGGTGATCGAGGGCGACCAGCAGACCGAGCTCGATGCCAAGCGCATTCGTGCCGCCGGCGCCCCAGCCGTGCAGATCAACACCGGCAAAGGCTGCCACCTGGATGCCGCCATGGTGGCGCAGGCCATGCAGCAATTGCAGTTGCAAACCCACAGCCTGCTGCTGATCGAGAATGTCGGCAATCTGGTATGCCCGGCCGCATTCGATCTCGGTGAGGCATACAAGGTGGTGATCCTGTCAGTCACCGAAGGCGAAGACAAGCCGCTCAAATACCCCGACATGTTTCGTGCCGCCGATGTCATGCTGCTGAACAAATGCGACCTGCTGCCCTATATTGAATTCGATGCCGAACTGGCGATCCGCTATGCCTTGCAAATCAACCCGGCGCTGAAAGTATTTAGTATATCGGCCACGCGCGGCAACGGCATGCCGGACTGGCTGGACTGGCTGCGCAGCCTTTGCGCCCAGACAGTCGCAAGCTAGCGATGCCATGTGTAACCTCAATTACAAGCAGTCAACCGTTTGACCCGCAAACATCAGAAGGAAGGACTTGATGAACAAGGAACAGGCAGCACCGGAAACACAAGGCGTTACCGTGGAATTGCTTTCGACGGTAGATCTTGGTCCCGAGATCGAGGGAATGGCTGGGCGCGAGTTGCGTATGCGCAAGGTCACCATCGCACCGGGCGGCGTGTTCGGCCCGCTGCATGACCATATCGACAGGCCTGGCACCGTTTACATCCTGCAGGGTACGATCACCGACCACCGGAATGGTGTGACCACGGAATATGGTCCTGGGCCAGGCTGGCCCGAGGACAGAAACACCCTGCACTGGCTGGAAAACAGGGGGGCAATTCCGGCGGTGGAAATTTCCGTAGATATCGTCTGGAAAAAGTGACTAGCCAGGATGTGAGTAATTCCCCCATGATCATTCCCTTGCCTTTTGCCGTACCACCCATCCTCGCCTGTGGTGCCTGGCTGAAGAACACCATCTGCGTCACGCATCAGCAGGAAGCCAAACTTTCCGCAATGAATGGCAACCTCGACCAGGCTGAAGCGCGAGCTGCACTGGAACAGCAGGCAACACAGATGCTGGATCAGGCAATGCCCTGCCTGATCGCGCACGACCTGCATCCGGATTTCTACAGTACGCTCTATGCGCAGAATTTTGCGAGGACACACAACATCCCGCTGCTGGCAGTGCAGCACCACCATGCGCACATTGCCGCGATCTGTGCAGAGCATGGCGTGACAAATGCCATATTGGGACTGGCGCTGGATGGAGTGGGGCTGGGGCATGACAACACAGCCTGGGGTGGAGAGTTATTGCAGGTGGACGGGGCACAATGTGTGCGTCTGGGGCATCTTGCACCGCTGATGATGCCGGGGGGAGACCGCGCCGCCAGCGAACCCTGGCGCATGGCAGCTGCTGCATTGCATCGCATGGGTCGCTCGCCTGAAATTACCAGTCGTTATGCAAACCAGCCTGCAGCCCCTGTGGTGGCCAGCATGCTGCAGAAAAATTTCAATTGTCCGGCCACCTCCAGTATGGGGCGGCTGTTTGATGCTGCCGCGGCATTGCTGGGCATCAACTTTGTGCAGCAGCATGAAGCCGAAGCAGCCATACAGATGCAACAGCTAGCAGCGCAATACCTGCGGCAGAATCATTGCCTGCCGCTAGCAAACGGATACTTCATCACAACAGACAGGCAACTGGATTTCCTGCCGCTGCTGGAAGCACTCGCCACAACTCAGGATGCCGCTCGGGGCGCTGCAGTGTTTCATGTCACCTTGGCTGCAGGATTGACAGAGTGGGTAGCCGCTGCTGCTGCAAAAACCGGTATCAAGCAGGTTGCGCTGGGCGGCGGCTGTTTCCACAATGCACTGCTGAAACGCGAGCTGCAATCCAGACTGGAAGCACATGGCCTGACTGTATTTCATCCCCTCAATATGGCACCGGATGACAGCGCGATCGCGCTCGGCCAGGCCTGGGTTGCGATCATGGCCCTGCGGGAGGGACGCTGAGATGTGCCTCGCCCTGCCCGCCCGCATCGAACAGCTGACCGGCACCGACAGTGCAATTATCAACCTCGGCGGTGTGCACAAGGAAATTTCGCTGGCGCTGCTGGATGAAGTTGCCGTGGGCGATTATGTGATCGTGCATGCCGGCTATGCCCTGCAAACGCTTGATGAAGCCGAAGCCCTGCAGACGCTGGCGCTGTTTGCCGAGATGCAGGCGCAGGAAGGCGATACATGAAATTCGTCAGCGAATTCCGCGACCCGCAGCTTGCAGCCAACATCGCTGCCAACATCGCGCACGAAGTGCAGGCAGGCCGCAGCTACCACTTGATGGAATTTTGCGGCGGCCACACGCACGCCCTGTCGCGTTTCGGTCTCAACGACTTGTTACCGCATAACATCCACATGATCCATGGCCCCGGCTGCCCGGTGTGCGTGCTGCCGGTCGGGCGCGTGGATCAGGCAATACGCCTGGCACGCGAGCACAAGGTGATCCTGTGCACCTATGCGGATACGATGCGTATTCCCGCTTCCGGCAAACTGAGCCTGGCGCGGGCCCGCGCCGAAGGGGCCGACGTACGCATGATCTATTCCACGCAGGATGCGCTGCAGATTGCGCGCGACCATCCGCAACGCGAAGTGGTGTTCATGGCGATCGGCTTTGAAACCACCACACCGCCCACCGCGGTTGCTGTGCTGCAGGCGGAAAGGGAGGGACTGCAGAATTTCAGCCTGCTCTGCTATCACGTGCTCACGCCGGCAGCGATGCATGCCATCCTTGCCGCGGATAACACCATACAGCTGGATGGCTTCGTTGGCCCGGCGCATGTTTCCACGGTGATCGGCAGCCAGCCCTATGCCACCTTTTCCCGTGATCACGGCAAGCCGGTAGTGATCGCCGGCTTCGAGCCGCTGGATATGCTGCAGGCCATCCTGATGCTGGTGCGTCAGGTCAATGCCGGCCGCGCCGAAGTGGAGAATGAATTCACACGTGCTGTGACGCATGAGGGAAACCGCAAGGCACAGCAGCTTGTGCAACAGGTGTTTACTGTGCGCGATAGTTTCGAGTGGCGCGGGCTGGGCAGCGTGCCGCACAGTGCGCTGCGCTTGCGCGACGCGTATCAGAATTTCGATGCAGAATTGCGCTTCAAACTGCCCTATGTCGCAGTGGCCGACCACAAGGCCTGCGAATGCGCGGCAATCTTGCGTGGAGAAAAGCAGCCGCAACAGTGCAAGATATTCGGCACGGCCTGTACACCGGAGCACCCCATCGGTTCCTGCATGGTGTCGTCAGAAGGCGCTTGCGCTGCGCATTACAGTTACGGCAGAGCAATTTAAAATAACATTATAATCATGATATTACAATCACACCCTCTAGACATTGCACATGGCCGCATCGAGATGTCGCACGGTGCAGGCGGCCGCGCAATGGTGCAACTGATACACCAGCTATTCGCACAGGCTTTCGACAATCCCTGGCTGGCGCAACACAGCGATGCAGCCGTCCTGCCCGCGCTACAGGAGCGACTGGTGCTGACCTGTGATGCTCATGTCGTGTCACCACTGTTTTTCAATGGCGGCGACATTGGCAGCCTCGCCGTTCACGGCACGATCAACGATCTTGCGATGCTGGGGGCTCGTCCACTGTATCTCACCGCCTCGTTCATCCTCGAAGAAGGCCTGCCGCTGCGCGACCTGAAACGCATCGCCGATTCAATGGCTGCAGCAGCCAGGGCTGCCGGCGTGGCGGTCGTCACCGGCGACACCAAGGTAGTGGAAAAGGGCAAGGGGGATGGCGTATTCATCAGCACCAGCGGGTTGGGCAGCGTACGCGCCGGCATAGACCTCTCCGCATCCCGTGTGCAACCCGGGGATTGCATCCTGCTTTCCGGCAGCATCGGCGAACACGGTATTGCGGTGCTGTCACAGCGTGAACATCTGGATTTCGACACACCGATCGCCTCGGACAGCGCAGCGTTGCATGCGCTGGTTGCTGCAATGCTGGATAGTGGTGCAAGGCTGCGCGTGTTGCGCGACCCCACTCGCGGTGGCCTGGCTGCCACGCTGAACGAAATCGCGCAGCAAGCAGGCGTCGGCATGATGCTGCAGGAAGCTGCCATCCCCGTGCAGCCTGGCGTGGAAGCTGCCTGCGAATTCCTGGGACTTGATCCGCTCAATATCGCCAACGAAGGCAAGCTGGTGGCGATCTGCGCATGGGAGGATGCGGATCAATTGCTGCAGGCAATGCGCGAACACCCACTGGGCAAGCATGCCGCCATTATCGGAAAGGTGGTGGAGGATGCGCACTGCTTTGTGCAGATGACCGGCAAGCTGGGGGGGCGACGGGTCATTGACTGGCTGGCCGGCGAACAGCTGCCGAGAATTTGTTAAGTACCCATTAACGGTTCAGGAAGATTTCCAGAAGGTCATTCAGGAATCGTTGCCCCAGTTCCGTCGGCGCAATGCGCTGCATGTCCTGCACCAGCAGGCCGCGCCGCTCTGCCGCATCCAGCTGGCTGCGTAGCAGAAGCAACGGCAGGCTGGTGCGCTCGGTGAACAGTTGCGGCGCAAAGCCTTCGGTCAGGCGCAAGGCATTCATCATGAATTCGAAACACAGGTCGTCGCGCTCCAGCCTGTTTTCCGTCTGCAGCATGTTGCCCTGCTGCACGCTGTCGATATATTGCTGTGGCTGCTTGTAGCGCGACTGGCGCAGCACGCTGTCATGCGCGCTGATCTTGCTGTGCGCGCCGGCACCGATGCCCAGATAATCGCCAAACTGCCAGTAGTTGAGATTGTGCCGCGAGCGTTTTCCGGGCTGGGCGAAGGCAGAGGTTTCATAGTGCTGAAACCCGCCCGCAGCGAGCAGACTTTCAATTTCCTGCTGCATGTCGCTGCTGGCATCGTCATCCGGCAACGCGGGCGGGTAGCGATGGAACAGCGTATTCGGTTCCAGCGTGAGGTGGTAACAGGAAAGGTGCTGCGGCCGGAAGGCCAGCGCGGTTTGCACATCCTGCACCGCCTCCTGCACGCTCTGCCCTGGCAAGGCATACATCAGGTCGAGGTTGATGTTGTCGAAATTTTCCTGCGCGATTTCCACAGCGCGTCTCGCTTCGCGCGCATCATGAATCCGCCCCAGCTTCTGCAGGTGGGCATCGTTGAAGCTCTGGATGCCCAGTGACAGGCGGTTGATGCCGGCCGCACGGAACTCACGGAACTTGCCGGCTTCTACCGTACCCGGATTGGCCTCCATGGTGACTTCCACATTGATATCCAGCGGCAGCAGCATGCGCAGCTGGGTCATGATGCGCTCCAGCGCCGCTACTGACAGCAGGCTTGGCGTGCCGCCGCCGATAAATACGGTGTATACCTTGCGTCCCCATATCTGCGGCAATGACATTTCGAGGTCGCGCACCAGTGCATCGACATAAGCCCGCTCCGGCATTTCACTGCGCGTCTCATGCGAATTGAAATCGCAATACGGGCACTTGCGCACACACCAGGGGATGTGGACGTATAGCGAGAGCGGCGGCAGTGCCTGAAAATTGACAGCCTGCTGTTTCAGGCCGACCGGATGCAATGGATACGCGCTCATGCCTGTTCCAGTTTCTGCAGCAGGATCTGCATTGCCTTGCCGCGATGGCTCAGCGCATGTTTTTCATCCGGCGCAAGTTGCGAACACATCTTGCCCAGCTCCGGCAGCCAGAACATCGGGTCATAACCGAAGCCGCCGCTGCCGCGTTCGGCCAGGGCAATCTCGCCGTGCCATTCGCCTTCCGCGATCAGCGGCTGCGGATCTTCCGCGTGGCGCACCAGAACCAGCACGCAGTAATAATGTGCGCGGCGGTCAGCCACGCCATGCATGGCCTGCAGCAGCTTTTCGTTATTTCTCGCATCCGATTTCGGATTGTCACCGGCATAGCGTGCCGAATAAACACCCGGCGCACCACCCAGCGCATTGACACAGATGCCGGAATCATCAGCCAGTGCCGGCATGCCACTCGCCTTGCTGGCATGGCGCGCCTTGGCCAGGGCATTTTCAATGAAAGTGCAATGCGGCTCCTCGGCCTCGCCGATGCCGAGCTGCGACTGGGTCTGCACTGCAATGCCGAGCGGTGCCAGCATGGTCTGGAATTCACGCAATTTGCCCTGGTTGCTGGACGCGATGACAAGATTTTTCATGGGATCAGGTGTAGCGAACTTTTGACGGCACTGCCCGGAAGCAGGTTGCGGTTTCAGAATGGTTCAAGTATTTCAAATACGGTTTCTGCCGGCTTGTGCGGTTTTTCCTTGTCGCTCCAGCGCACCACGACAGCAGTGGTGTTGTCAGCGTGCGAACCTTCGCGGTACAGCGCTGTGTTCATCAGCTCGTCCATCGCAAGATCCAGTGGTCCTGTCATCAGGGCACCGGCAATTTCCTTCGGTTCCATTGGCCCCCACAAACCATCGCTGCACAGCAGCAATACGTCCCCTTGCTGCAACTCCACCAGCGGCGAAGACTCCGCATAAAAATATTCACCCTCACCGCCCAGGCAGTTCGTGATGCGATGGCGGTCCGGATGGGTTTTCATCTGTTCTTCGGTGATGAACCCGAGATCAGCCCACTGCTGCACAACGGAATGATCGCGCGTCATTGCAATCACCTGCTTGTCGCGCAGGAAATAGAAACGCGAATCACCGGCATGTGCCCAGCACACTTTGCCATCCTGTATCACTGCGGCGACACAGGTGGTACCCGGATTGCCCAGCAATTTCTGCTCGCGCGCAAAACGCACGATGTTCTCATGCGCCTTGCGCATCACCCGGCTCAGGAAATGTTCAGGATCCTGCAACATGGGCTTCGCCTCATCTGAGAATGCCTCCATGTAGGTCTTGATGGTGATTTGTGCGGCGAGCTCTCCATGCGAATGCCCACCCATGCCATCCGCGAGCACCAGCAGCAATGACTGGTCTGTATAGGCATGCGCCACGCAATCCTGATTGTATTTGCGCCCCCCCTGATGACTAGCCTGGTAGATGGAGAAATTCATTTTTTATAATAAATACAATGCAATCCGCGACAATTTCGGTCTACTGAAAATGGGCACACCCGTAATCGTAATATAATGTTGGTCATTCATCCATTCTTATTTTCCACCCGTCACAACGGATAAAACAATGAACTATAGTATGACAGGCTTTGCATCGGCCACGCGGACACTGGAAACCCTGTCCATTGCGCTGGAATTGCGTTCGGTGAATAACCGCTATCTGGACATACAGTTCCGCATGCCCGACGAAATCCGCACGCAGGAACCCGCCATGCGTGAAGCCATCTCCGCGCGGGTCACTCGCGGCAAGATAGAATGCCGCATCAATATCTCCACACTGGCTGCTGGCGTAGCCACTGCGAAAATCAATCATACCGTATTACGGCAACTGGCCGAGTGGAGCGATGAAATCCGTTCCGTCATTCCATCGGTACGCGAGCTTGGCATCAACGACGTTTTGCGCTGGAATGGCGTCCTAGAAAGCAGCGCACCCGCAGCTGATACGCTGCATGCGACCTTGCGCGAGCTCCTGCAACAGGCCCTGGCCGATTTCATGGCATCCCGCGCAAGGGAAGGCGAGAAACTGAAACAGTTCATCCTGCAGCGTACACAACAGATCGAGCTGCTCAGGCAGCAAGTCGCGCCGCGCATCCCGGCAGCAATTTCCGCTTATGAAGAAAAGCTGGCTGCACGACTGAAGGAAGCACTTGGCTCGCAGGACGACGAGCGCGTGCGGCAGGAAATCGTGCTGTTTGCCAACCGTATTGATGTGGACGAAGAGCTGTCACGCCTGCATACCCACCTGATTGAAGTCGAGCGCATCCTCGACAAGGGCGGCAACGTCGGCAAACGCCTGGATTTCCTGATGCAGGAACTGCACCGCGAAGCCAACACCCTGGGTTCAAAGGCCGCCGATGCTGAAATTTCCCGCACGTCGATCGAGATCAAAATCCTCATCGAACAGATGCGGGAACAGGTGCAGAACCTGGAGTAGGTGACGCCGCGCCTGACTCAAAAAATTCATCGCCATGCAATATGGCGGCAATGTTTGCGCCTTATGCTGCCTGCATTCAACTTGCAGGAGCAAACCATGCATATCCAGGCCCTGACTGCGTCTTTACCCGTAGCGTTGCCGCAACAAGCCGATTGCCCGGTAAAGCCAGGCCATACCCGAAAACATATGGCGACCATGCTGAAACTGAAAACCCTGCTGCTTGCCAGTCCGCCGCATCAGGACAAATTCATGCTGGATGCCTTCCGCTTGCGCCTGTTGCCAGTGACATTCCGTCTATGGAATGATTAATATATTCAAATACATAATAAATTTTTACCTGGCCTCATGGAGCCCTGCTGGCAGGTTGGCTATAATTCACAGCCTTTCCTCCCGGCCCAAGCACCAGACTGATGTCCTGGCTACTCACCAATTTGTTCAGCGCATTTCTGCTGCCCCCGCTTAACCTGTTTCTGCTGGCGCTGGCCGGCCTGCTGTTATGGCGCAAGCGGCCGGTACTGGCGCGCTGGCTGAGTGGCATTTCCCTGCTCTTGCTGTGGCTGCTGGCCACGCCGGTCATTGCCAATTTCCTGCTGCAACGCCTTGAAGACCCGGCAACCGCATTGCCTGTGCCCGCATCCGCCGATCTCGGCCAGCTGCATGCAGAGGCCATCGTGGTGCTGGGCGGCGGCATTTATGCACAAGCGCCCGAATATGCCGGCGATACCGTCAGCACAACTACCCTGCAACGACTGCGCTATGCCGCTCTGCTGGCACACCAGACCAGGCTTCCGCTGCTCGTCAGTGGCGGCACACCGACCGGATCCGAGTTAGCCGAAGCCGACCTGATGGCGGGCGTGCTGGAACAGGAGTTCAATGTCCCTGTGCAATGGAAGGAAACGCGTTCCGACAATACCCTGCAGTCGGCTGATCACAGTTACCGCATCCTCAATGAAGCAGGCGTGCGACACATCCTGCTGGTGACGGATGCCTGGCATATGCCGCGTGCAGTAAACGCATTCCGGCATGCAGGCTTTCAGGTAATACCTGCCCCCACGGCGTTCACCACCCGCTACCGCATCGACTTGCTGGCCTTGCTGCCCGATGCCGGTGCATTGCTGAACAGCCGCATTTTCTGCCATGAACTGATCGGCAGACTCTGGTATAAGCTGAAATACTGAGGCCGCTATCGGTTAAAATTCCGCCCAGCACAATCAAATGAAGGAAGAATCATGAAAGCTCGCATCAAATGGGTCGAACAGGTTGCATTTCTTGGCGAAACGGAAAGTGGCCATGCCGTGCTGATGGATGGTCCGCCGGAAGGCGGTGGTCGCAACCTGGGGCCGCGTCCCATGGAAATGCTGCTGCTGGGGACCGGTGGCTGCACCAGCTATGATGTGGTGCACATCCTGAAGAAAGCCCGTCAGCAGGTGACGGACTGCGTGGTGGAAATCAATGCCGATCGCGCAGCGGAAGACCCCAAGGTGTTTACGAAAATCCACTTCCACTTCATCGTGAAAGGACGTGAGCTGAAACCGGAGCAGGTGGAAAAAGCCATCAAGCTGTCCGCAGAAAAATACTGCTCGGCATCCATCATGCTGGGCAAGGCTGCCGACATCACCCATGATTTTGAAGTGCAGCCTGACTGATTTAGCCAGATTTGACAGGGATGTGCGGCTTGACGGAATGTGCCGGAATTGAATGCATGCTTTGAATCTTGCCGCTCAGACCCAGTAAGTCGCACCCGTCATCAGCTTTGCATTCAGCTTCATCCAGCCTCGTGCCGGGGCGGGCAATTCTGCACCACCCAGCTTTATCGCCATCTCTGAATGCTGTGTCTCGTCCTGAAGCATCTGCCCGACGATGGCGCGGCTTTTTTCGTCATTCTGCGGCAAGCGCTGCAGATGACCCTGCAGGTGAGCACCGACTTGACGCTCGGTTTCCGCAAGGAAACCCAGATTCCATTTATCGCCCAGCAGGCCGGCTGCCGCGCCTATCGCCAGTGATCCCGTATACAGCAAAGGATTCAACAGGCTGAGATGCCCGCCCAGTTCATGTACGCGCTGTGCCGTCCACGCAAGATGCTCGGTTTCCTCCACCGCAGCCTGTTGCAGCGTCTGCTGTATCTGCGGATCGCGCGCGGTCAGCGCCTGCCCCTGATACAAGGCTTGTGCACAGATCTCGCCACTATGGTTAACCCGCATCAGCGCAGCAGCCTGTTTTTTTTCCTGTGCGCTCAGTTCCGACTCCATCATGCCCGCATCCGGGTGCGAACGTATGCTTTGTGCATCTGCCAACAGAGTACGCAGGCCCTTGTCGAATTCTATAATCAGCTTATCCAGGTTCAATGCAAACATTCCCTCGTTCCCGCTTGATGAATCACCATTCGGCATTCTACCCTTTTTCAGGTGTACGCTTTACCATTACAATAACCATCTAATCATTAACCTGGCATGCCATGACCTGCGAACTCTGCAATAGCTCAAATGAATCAGTACTCTGGGGAAATCCGCTATGCCGCATCATCCTCGTCGATGACAAGGACTACCCAGGCTTCTGCCGGGTCATCCTGAACCAGCACGTAAAAGAAATGACCGATCTTCCCGTTTCCACGCGCAATGAACTGATGGAGATCATCTTTGCAGTTGAGGCTGCCATCCGGCAAGTGCTCAATCCGGACAAGATCAACCTGGCCAGCCTGGGCAATGTGGTACCACACCTGCACTGGCATATCATTCCGCGCTTCCGGCATGACCGTCACTTTCCCAATCCAGTGTGGGGCAGTCCGCAACGCGAAGCTGTGATACCACCCAATACCGGCCTGGCAGAGAAGTTGCGCACGGCCGTTCAGCAACATCTGGCTCTTTAACATGCTGACCCTGCCGCTAGCACCTACTGATGATCGCGCCAACCCGGCGTTCCGGGATGTTGCCTCCTGTGAAAAGTGGCTGACCCAGCTGCAATTCACCAACCTGCATGCAGTACATAATCTGTTACGCACCCAGATCGATGAGCTGAACAGTTTCCCCATGCGTGCGCTTGAGCGCATGAATACCCTGGAGAAGCTGCGCGAAACCGTTTCCATTGTGCAAGGCGATTACGCAAAAAAGCTGATCGCGAAAAAATTGCCACTGAGCGCAGAAGAACACAATATCTTCAAATCCATCATCGACATGTGGCAGGCAATGCTCACCGGTTACCAGCGCTGTCTGCAGGATTTCATGGATGGAGACAGCCAGCTGGAAAAATTCGGACCTATGTTGTGCCAGCGTTTCATGCTGTATGGCAGCCTGCAGATCATCGAGCACCTGCGAAGCGGATATGAGTTTGACGGCAGGCTTTGGCAGCAACTGCATGCACTGCATTCATTCACCGAAGGCAATGGCTTGCAGCAAGAAAAGGTCAAGGATCCGCTGTATGGCGCCCCTCGCGGCATTTCCTGCCAGAGCCTGTATGCAAAAATATTGCTGACCTGCCTGGCGCGCCCTTCGGAATTATCCCGCACCCAGCTGCAGTTGCTGGATCGCTGGCTGAACGCCTGGGTCGACTCACTTAGCCTGGACCGGCGCTACATGACCAGCAAGGGTGACGCACCGCCACTGGCTGTTGACCTGCGCAGCAATAGCGGCCTGCAGAATATCCAGCAAATCATCCCCTCCGACAACATCCGATATATGGCGATGGTTCCGTTGAGCAAGCTGCTGCGCGTCAAGATCATCCTGCTGCAACAGGGACAGGATCCACGCCAGCTTGAACTGGGTGACGAATTTTATGGCGTAGACTGCCTCGCACTGCTCAACCACCTGCTGCAAATGTGGTGTGAAGGCAACAGTGACCGCTCCGCAGAACGGCAGAATGTCAGCGTTTCAGCACGCCTCGCCATTGGCTTTGATCTGATCAATGCACAGATATCCGGCAAGCCTTACAAACGCACCGCACGCACCGGCAGCAATTCCTCCGATATTGACACCGCTGCCCACAAACAGATTGCCGCAATTGGCCATGCATACAATTCCGGCAACCAGTCCGGCACAGACTTGCTGGAAAACTGGACCATCGAAAACGAAAGCATTCTCGGCGCAAGAATGATACGTGACAGCAGGGACGGCGAACGTATCGGCAATAACCAGATCATTGCGGTTCGTACACCGGATGCAAAAGCATTCATGCTTGGCGTGGTCAGCTGGCGCACGGTGACACTGTCCGGGCAGTTGCGCATGGGTGTGCACTACCTGCCAGGCGTCCCGGAGCCAGTGGTCATGAAAATTACCGACAAAGATGCTGACGGCATAATACAGCGCAGCATTCCTGTCCTGTTGCTGCCGTCGTTGCCCTCGATGAAAATTCCTGCCAGCATACTGATGCCACGCGACATTTTCCATACCGGACGCATGGCGGAAACGCTCCTTGCCGATCAGCGCAAAATGCTCATCAAGATGGGATTCAGCGTTCAGGGCGGCGCCGATTTCGAACGCGTCAGTTTCATCGAGGAAAAAGCGGGTACCGCCTGATCACCCGCCATTTCCTCCCGGCCGGGAGGAAAGTGCATCGCCCGCTTCAATCGATGCGGCGCTGTTCCGGGAACACCAGACTGAAAGTACTTCCCTTGCCTTCGGTACTTTCAATCTGAAGCTGAGCCTGATGGCGGTTGGCGATATGCTTCACAATCGCGAGCCCAAGCCCGGTCCCGCCTGTAGAACGTGAGCGGCTGTTATCCACACGATAGAAGCGCTCGGTCAGGCGGGGTATATGCTGGGGTGAAATCCCCAGTCCGCTGTCCTGCACACTGAGCACTGGCTGCCCATCTGCATTCAGCGCCCAGCGCACCACGATGTCGCCACCTTCAGGCGTATAGCGTATGGCATTTGAAATGAGGTTGCCGAACGCACTGCGCAGCTCTTCCGCACTGGCCAGCAGCTTGCAGTCAGCCTGCATTTCCAGTTTCAGCTGATGATGCCCGCCACTCAGCACCTTGCCGACCTCCATGCATCCTGGCAGCATCATGGGCACATTCACTTCTTCGTCCTTCAATACATTCAGCCTGTCTTCAAGCTTGGACAAGGTCAGCAGGTCACCGACCAGGTTGGTCATCCGCATGGTCTGCTCACCCATCATCGGCAATGCCTTGCGCGCCATATCGTTATTGAGATTGGGCATATCCTGCAGGGTTTCCACAAATCCGTTCACCACTGTAAGTGGCGTGCGCAGTTCATGCGAAACATTTGCCACAAAATCGCGCCGCATTGTTTCAACCTGCTCGAAGTGGGTAATATCACGCGTGATCAGCAGCTTTTTGTTTCCGCTGTAACCTACCAGCTTCAGGGAAAGCACCGTTCCATCGTGCCGGGCATCCCGCAAGATCAAGGGATCAGAGTATTTTTTTTCGGCAAGATATTCGATGAATTCGGGGTTACGCACCAGATAGGTAAGTTGCTGGCCGATATCCCGCGCACGATCTATGCCCAGATGATGTTCTGCCAGCGGATTGCACCACTCGATATGATCGGTTTTGTCCAGGCTGATCACCCCATCCGGCAAGGCTGACGTGGCCAGCTCGAGATCATGCAGCGCCGCAGCACTTTTCGTGCGCTCCTTGCGGTGTTCCCGCACCATCTTGTTCAGGCGGGCAAACACATCCTCCCACGGGCCCTCACCTTCCGGCACGCTGCGGGATTCCGGATCCTCCAGCCACTGCCCCAGTTTGACCAGGTTACGTACATAAAAGAACCAGCGTATGGTCAGCAGGACGCCAAAAATGATCGCGGCAGGCAATGGACCCGACACTGACCAGACGATCATGGTCAAAATCGATGTCAATGACAGAAATGTCAGGGCTTGGCGCCAGACTTCAAACACGTTAAAACCCCAGATTTGCGAAGGTGGCCATTATACTTTGCTAGCCCCGGATGTCTCCCGGCTTTTCCGAAATCAGTCCGGCGAGAAGCGGTAGCCGCTGCCCCGTACGGTCTGCACCAGTCCGCTGAGGCCGGAAGGTTCCAGCGCCTGCCGCAGCCGGCGAATATGCACATCCACGGTCCTTTCTTCCACAAAAACATGGTCACCCCACACCTGATCAAGTAATTGCGTGCGGCTATATACCCGCTCCGGATGGGTCATGAAGAAGTGCAGGATGCGGAATTCGGTCGGCCCAAGGTCAAGTGCAGCACCATTTGCCGTCACCCGGTGAGTGGTCGGGGAAAGGGAAAGACCGGCGAAAGTCACCGTTTCCTCGCTCATTTCAGGCATGCGGCGACGCAATACTGCCCGGATGCGCGCCATCAGTTCACGCGGGGAAAACGGCTTGGTGATGTAATCATCGGCACCCGACTCCAGTCCCATGACCTTGTCCCTTTCTTCGGTTCGGGCGGTAAGCATGATGATAGGAATGTTCCGCGTGCGCTGGTCTGCACGCAGGCGACGGGCAAACTCGACACCCTGCGTATCGGGAAGCATCCAGTCCAGCAACACCAGATCCGGCAATGCCTGGTTGATCTGGCGGGCAGCACTGTTTGCATCCAGCGCCTGGGTGGCCTTGAAACCGCACTGGTTCACATTGAACGCAAGCAGCTCCTGAATGGCGGGCTCATCTTCAACGATCAGTATGTTCGCTGTCATAACGTATCCTAACAATAATCTTCATATTGGGCAGGTATGTTATGAAAGAATTATTACAGTTATATGACAGCTCGCGCAATCACTTGTGCGGGGAATGCAACGGTTCTGCCACGTGATCGGTCAGGCTCGCGGCATGATGATGCATGAATGCATGCTCAGGCACCTCATGTACCGGGCCACGGACCATGCTGGGCAATAAGGAGCCCACGATCATGCCGGCTGCGCTTGCAAGCACTCCGGCGAACTGGGCAGGCATGAACGGATCTTCCGGTCCGAATCCCAGTATGCCCAGCCACACAGAAAGTCCAAGGAAGATGGCGAGCAAAGCTCCCTGAGTAGATGCCCGCTTCCAGTATACGCCGGCAACCAGTGGCACAAATGCCATCACCAGCGTCACCTGGTAGGCATTTTCCACCATCTTGAAAATGCTGGCGTCCGAGTTGATTGCATACAGGGTTACCAGGATGGTGAACACCACGGTCACCGAACGCATCGTGGTCAGCAGTTTCCGGTCGGACAATTTGTGTCCAATCATCGGCTTTAAGATGTTTTCAGTGAATGTCACCGATGGCGCCAGCAAGGTTGCCGAAGCACAGCTCTTGATGGCTGAAAGCAACGCGCCGAAAAACATCACTTGCGCAAACAAGGGAGCATGCTGAATGACCAGGCTGGGCAGGATCATCTGCGGGTCTGCCTCTATCAGCCCGTCCACCATTTTCGGGTCTATCAGGGTAGCGGAATAAGCGAGGAACATCGGCACAAAGGCAAACAGGAAATACAGGCTGCCACCCAATACCGATCCCCACACGGCAATCTTTTCGGTTCTGGCGGACTGCACACGCTGGAACACATCCTGCTGCGGAATCGAACCGAACATCATCGTGATCCATGCCGCAACAAAGCCGATGATTTCCTTCATGTCCAGCGCCGGCCAGAACTCGAATTTTCCGGCCTGCATGGCATGTTCCACCACGACGGACACCCCGCCTACCTGGCCGCTGATTTCATGCCCGATGAACAGCATGCCGATCACGATGATGATCATCTGCAGGAAATCGGTGACAGCCACCGCCCACATGCCGCCGATAAAGGTGTAGATCAGGATGGTCACCGAGCCTATCCACATGCCGGCCAGCTTGGAGATTTCGCCGCCTGAAACCACGTTGAATACCAGTCCAAGCGCGGTGATCTGCGCACCGACCCAGCCCAGATAGGAAATGACAATGGCGATGGTTGTCAGGGTTTCCACGCTGCGGCCAAATTTTTTGCGGTAGAAATCCCCTATGGTCAGCAGGTTCATGCGATACAGCGGCGCCGCGAAGAATAATCCCACGAGTATCAGGCACATCGCCGCACCGAACGGATCAGCCACAACACCATGCAGGCCTTCTTTCAGGAACGTTGCCGGTATTCCCAGTACCGTTTCCGAGCCAAACCAGGTCGCGAATACAGTGGCTGTGACCATGTAAAAGGGCAGCTGGCGGCCAGCAATTGCAAAATCCTTGGTATTGTGCACCCGCGTTGCCGCATAAAGGCCAATACCGATGGAAAACACCCAATATGCAATGACGAACCAGAGCAGCATGATCAAGCCTTGTTAACTGAAATGACGGCTGCCATTGTAATTCAGCCCAGTTTGCAATGCATGTGCCGACAACAAAAAAGGGCTCCCGCGGGAGCCCCAATATTGTGCATCTGTACAAGGTTTACTTTACTCAGGCATCACAATGCCTGGGCGTGCTCTGCCAGATACTGTGCAACCCCATCCGTGGAGGCATTCATGCCTGCCTTGCCCTTGTTCCAGCCTGCAGGACAAACCTCGCCATGCTCTTCGGTAAACTGCAAAGCATCTATCATGCGCAGCATTTCATCGATATTGCGTCCCAGCGGCAGGTCATTAACCACCTGGTGTCTGACGATGCCAGCACGGTCGATCAGGAAAGAGCCCCGGTATGCCACGCCATCTTCCGACTCAACGTCATAAGCCTTGCAGATTTCATGCTTGATGTCCGCAACCAGCGGATAGCCGACTTTGCCGATCCCTCCCTTGTTCACGGGTGTGTTTTTCCAGGCCAGATGTGAAAATTCCGAGTCAATTGAAATGCCGATGACTTCGACATTGCGTTTGGTGAATTCTGCCAGGCGATTGTCAAATGCAATCAGCTCGGAAGGGCAAACGAAAGTGAAATCCAGCGGATAAAAGAACACCACGCCGTATTTGCCTTTCAGATGCTGTTTCAGGCTGAAGTTTGCCCTGATTTCATTATTGCCCATTACTGCCGCCGCATTAAAATCCGGCGCTGCTTTACCGACCAGAACTGCCATGTTTCGCTCCTTGCTTAAAAGGCCGCGAATTTATAGGCTACGCCCGCTCAAGTCAAATCCATCTGGATTCTTCGCATGACTTTCTCCGGGAGTCTGCAATAAAAAAAGGCAGTCGAGGCTGCCCTTTTTTAATTATGATATTTAAATCAATATATTATCGCTTATACACTCCGGCACATACCACATAGGATGTAACGGTTTCACAGTACATCTCTTTAGGCAGAACCCGCTTGGTGACCGGATCCGTAAACTTGTATTCCTGCCAGAAGTGACTTTTCGATTTGGCCATATCCATTCTTTCCTTCACAAAATACTTGCCGTCAGGATCCTTGAGTTCCAGCATGTTCTTGCCCACGCTTTTCCTGTTCTGTCCATGCGCCAGCACATCACCCTGCATGTTGTAGACAGTCACATACAAATCCCGATTCACGTAATCACCCTTGCGATTGGTGAAATCTTCAGCGGCCTTCTCGATACCCACATTCTTAACATGAGACACAGCTTTTTTCACCATGTCCTCGGCTTCCGGCCTGGTGGCAAAATCCTCGGAAAACGCCGGAGCGGCAATCATCAGCGCTGCACATGCTGTCATTATTGAAATAAGTATGCTTTTCATTCTTGTCTCCCCTTATCTGATTGATAATAATAGTATGAATCTTGTTGCCGGTATTTCGAAACATCACCTCCTCGATTTTCAATAAAACTTTCCGGTTTGAACCGCCTAGAGCATTCCCGCTAGCCGTTCGCGACAGGCGGGGGCCCAAATAAAAGTTGCAGATTCAGGATTGGCACGGGCTGCTCCTCAAACTTGAAACATGACATTGCCAATCTGTCCATGCGATGCATATATTCAGGCAAAGCACAAGCCTGATCATCCCCAACCAGAATCTGTCGCGGCGGGGAAACAAGCGGTATTGCACCATAATCCACTGCGCCTCCCTGCGGTGCCCGGAATCCCACAACCGCCATAAAACGGGCCTGGAGTGACTCTCCCCCCACACGCAATGGAATATCCATGACCGGCAACAAGCGCCCCTGCCAGGATACGACACGATTGCAATACGGCGGCGTACAGGGAATTGCATAAGTGACCGGCACATCCAGCAGGTGCATGACCTCCCTGACACCCACTGCCGCCATGTATGCCAGTCCGATATCCAGTAACCATGCCTTTGCCTGCATCATTTCATCCTATTCCTTGGCCACCAGACTGTCGACGTACGAGGTCAGCCGCGCTGCATTACTGACACAGGCAATCCCGCCTGCATACTCGACCAGGCTGGTAATTGGCGTATCCGGCAATCGCATCGCAGGCGGAAACTCGAAGGCGGGTGCGTCGAAATCTTTCAGAACAATGACGTCATTGCACAATATGCCCATGTATCCCCCGCCAAAAGCAAGCATGACACAGGCGCGACGCCCGGGAGGCACGCCCGCCATTAACGCCAGGCCTTCCGAAAGACAATAAGCGGGCCAGCGCTTTTGCTGGTATGGCACCCAGCCCGTACTGCTGAGCGCAGGCGCTGAACGATCCATATCCGAAGCCGATTCAAGTGTCCTGATGTCTCCCTGCGGCAACAACAGATTCAGTCCATCCATTTTCAGCATTGCAGCCGCCCGGCTGCTTTCCCTGATTGCCGGCAGCATCATTCGGTCCCTGTCAGGCGCGCCACATGATCCAGCAGTTTTTCATCGCTGAAGGGCTTGGTCAGGTACACATTGACACCGGCAGCAATGCCCTGCTGCCGGTGCTTCTCTGTTGAACGGGAAGTAATCATGATGACCGGCACATTCCTGGTGCGCTCCGCATTCCTGACATGAGCCGTCAGTTCCAGACCGTTCATGCGCGGCATTTCCATATCCACCAGCATGATGTCGGGAACATGGTTATGCAGGATGGATACCGCCTCAAGTCCGTCAATGGCAGTACGCACAGTGTAACCCGCATCTTTCATCAGTTTGGCAGCTGCACGTCTGGCAGTGAGCGAATCATCCACCACCAGTGCAGTCTGGGATTCCGCTACCTCACTTCTGGCTTCTACACGGTTTTCGATTTGCTCGGCCTGGTCATGCCGGATAGGCACACGCAGCATTTCCACAAGATCAACCACCGGCGCAACACTCCCGTCACCCAGAATCACAGCACCAATTGAGCCCTGTATCTTCGGTACATATTTTCCAAAATTCTTCAGCACCACTTCCCTGCCATCAATCACTTCCTGTACCAGGATCGCATTCATCGAGCCATCATCCATTCTGGTCAGCAATACCGGGAATCCCAACCTGTCGGCTTCACGCCGGTCAGGTGGCAATGCCAGCAGCTGCTCGAGTTTCAGCAGGCTGTGTACTTCATTGCCGACCCGGTACACCGGCTGGGTTCCAATCTTCTCGATCTGGTCCGGCATGACATAATGAATATCTTCCACTCCGCGTGTCGAGATGGCCAGCAATTTGTCTCCATGCCGCACAATCAGTGCATGTGCAGAGAGCAAGGTAGCCGGCAGGCGCAACTCCACCGTCAGTCCCTTGCCTCGCTCTGAATTCAATGCAAGCGTGCCCTTCATCTGCAATACGCGGTTATATACGATATCCATGCCTACACCACGGCCGGAAACCTGTGTTGCCTCATCCCTTGTCGAGAATCCGTTTACCAGGATCAGGCGCGTAAGCTCTTCCGTGCTCATGTTGCGCTCTGGTGCAATCATGCCCTTGTTTTCCGCAATCCTGCGTATCGCATCAAAATCCAGCCCGCGCCCGTCATCCCTGCAGCGAACCACAATGGAATTGCCTTCGCGTGAAAAGCCCAGATCGATCCGCCCAACCGGCGGCTTGCCTGATGCCATCCGGGTATCAGGATCATCGATACCATGGTCTACTGCATTGCGCAGGATATGCATCAATGGATCCATCAGGTCTGTCAGCACATTGCTGTCGATATTGGTGGCATCACCGCTGATCTGCAGTTCAACCTGCTTGTCGAGCAGGCGGCACGTCTGCCTCACGCTGCGCTGCAGGCGCGAAACCACACTGCTCACAGGAACCATGCGGGTACGGATCACCGCATGCTGGTTCGCAATCTGCAGTCTGTGCTGCACATCCAGCAAATCATTCAGCGATGCAAATTGTTCATTAACCTGTGACAGTATCTGCTGCGAATCGGATGAAGCCTCGATCAGGCGGCGAGTAACGGTGTGCAGTTCACTGAATTTCTCGAACTCAAGCGGATCGAAATCCCCCTGATCCCCCGCAGAGCTCTTTGGAGCGGCCACGCCTCGCATGTCAACCAGGTTTTCCAGCTCGGCAATCAGCTGGTTCATCAACAACTGCTGCTGACGCATTGCATCGGCCTGCCTCACGGTTTGCTGCAACCGGTCCTGGATCTGTGAATTCGAAATCAGCGTTTCACCCGCCAGCCGCAGCAACTCATCAACAACAGGGGCAGATACACGCAATCCCTGGCCTTTCTGGGCCTGCGCATCATGAGCGATATCCTGCAGCCCCCCCTCAGGCAGCACCTCCTGCTCCGACACCATGACTGCAGCACTTCCCAGCTCATGCACCCCTTCCCGGTCTATCCGGTTTGCACAGTCCAGCACGGACTGGAACACTTCCAGTGCCTGTTCCGGTGCAGGACCCACCCCCATCAACGTCTCGCTCATTGCCTCCAGGCAATCACCCGCTGTAACCAGAACTGCAGACAGCTCCTGATTCGGAACCAGCCCCTCCTCCGACAGCGCAACCAGGATATCCTCCAGATGATGGGTCAGGTTTGCAATGCCCCTTATCGGCATCTGCGGCTTCCGCTGTCCATCTGT
>JAJXUI010000047.1 GCA_021782995.1 Pseudomonadota bacterium
CTGCATTCGACACTGGGCTATCGTTCACCGAATCAGTATTTGAAGAACTGGCTGGATTCTCAGCCACAGGAAAAGCAGGTAGCATGAAAACCGCCTGTTGGAAGACGAAAAATCAGGGGAAGGTCATATTATTAATTGGGGTGTAATGCTGTACATATTTTATTTTCATAAAGAAGAGATTTAATCAACGATACGGGGCTAGGCTCGAATTGATTTTTGACCATGAAAAATAAACCGATGCGGATGATTGGGATCATGCCTTGCATTTTACACAGGCCACGTAAGTCCGATTAGCGTGGAACTCGGGGTCAGGCCTTACATTTAACATTTTTATCGATGGTCAGTTGATGCTACAGAATAATCGGTACAAATAATCAAGAACGGATGACGATTAAATAGATCGCAGACATAAAGCACTTGAAGCAACAAGTTTAAGAATATAAAAATACAGGTTTGAACCGCAGCGAACAGCCGCACAACACAGAACAGGTAAAGTATGAGCAAGATGCAAGGGGTATATCGCAGCATGAATAATTTCTTTGGCAAATGCGCGCCATTGGATTGGCCGCGCCGCATGCTCGCACTGCTGCTGGTTGTATTGATGGGCCAGGCGCAGATAGCCGCGGCAGCCGATACCCTGTGCGCCAAGGTGAAGATCGAGATCACGCAGGAACTGACGATGGAACGCCAGGGCTTCGATGCGATGATGAAAATCACCAACGGGCTGACCACCAGCAGCCTGGACAATGTGAACATCAATGTGGACTTCAAGGACGAGGCGGGCAACAGCATCAAGGCCACCTCCGACCCCACGGATACCACTGCTGCCTTCTTTCTCCGCATCGACACCATGACCGGCATCGACAACGTCACCGGCACCGGCGTCGTGCAACCTGCCACCACCGCAGAAATCCACTGGCTGATCATCCCCGCAGCGGGCACCGGCGGCACCGTGTCCAGCGGCAAGCTGTATTACGTGGGCGCCACACTGGACTATGCCATTGCCTAATCGGGTAATATTTCTATATTATTGATTAAATTATATATTTATGAATATCGGAATTATGGTTTCAGCACAGGCGGGTTCCTCGTTAAATCAACAAGCTGGATACCCACTTTTGCGGGTATGACGATTTTTTCGGAGTATCCTTAATGACATTGAATTTACGGAGATTGTAAGATGATCCTGATTCTTGAATCCAACACCAGCCAGCAGGATGAAGACTACAAGCAGCTGGTTACTTTCCTTGCCGGCCTTGAAGGCATCCAGACCCGCGTACACATCGAGCGTGGCACCGAGCAGGTGCTGACCGAAATCTACCTGATCGGCAATACGAAAATGCTGGAGGTGGAGGACATGCTGGCGCTGCCCTGTGTGGAGCGGGTGGTGCGGGTATCTGAAGAATATCGCATCCTCGGTCGCCACAAGGATGATCCGCGCCCCTCGCATTTTGAATACAAGGGTGTGCGCTTTGGTCAGGATACGCTGAATGTGTTTGCCGGGCTGTGTGCGGTGAGCAACGCGCAGCATGTTGAAGGCATGCTGAAAGCCCTGCGCGACAATGGCCAGGTGTGCACGCGCATGGGCGCTTACAAGCCGCGTACCAGTCCTTATGCCTTCCAGGGACATGGCAAGAATTGCCTGCCGATGGTGTTTGATCTTGCCGGCAAGTATGGCATCAAGGTGATCGCGATGGAGATCACGCATGAGTCGCATCTGCATGAAATCCAGGAGGCTTTACATCAGACTGGCAGCCCCACCGGGGTGATGCTGCAGATCGGCACGCGCAATACGCAGAATTTCGAATTGCTGAAAATCGTCGGCCGCCAGCAGGAATTTCCGGTGCTGCTGAAGCGCGGCTTTGGCATCACGCTGGATGAGTCTCTGAACGCAGCAGAATATCTGGCCAGCGAAGGTAACCGCAATGTGGTGTTTGGCTTGCGCGGCATGAAGACCAATATGGGTGATCCGCATCGCAACTTTGTTGACTTCGCGCATGTGCCGGTGGTGAAGCGGTTGACCCGGATGCCGGTGTGCATCGATCCTTCGCATTCCGTCGGTTCGCGCCAGGCTTCACCGGATGGCATCCTCGACGTGATGCATGTTACCGCGCAAGGCGTGCTGGCAGGAGCCAATATGGTGCTGGTGGATTTCCATCCCGAGCCTTCAAGGGCGCTGGTGGACGGGCCACAGGCACTGTTGATCAAAGAACTGCCATATTTCCTGGAGGATGTGCAGATCGCGCGCGAGGCTTATCTCAAGCGTGTTGCTTTGCAGGAAAAATTTGCCGCATCCTGAATAGTCGCTAACCAATAAAAAACCCGGCCTAGGCCGGGTTTTTTTCAGCTGAATCCAGTCTTACCAGCGGAAGCCGAATTTGAAGCTCACGGAATTTGCGTCGCCAGTCTTGTCGCCTTCCAGCGCAAAATTCATCAGGCCCAGGTTCATGTTGGCACCAATGAAGGTTTTTGCCAGTGTAACGTTTTCTTCAGTCAGTGTGCCGGCATGAGGGGTGCTGGTTGCCCAAACCTGGCCGATACCGGCATAGGGTGTGAACATCAGGAAGCCCTTGGAGATGGAAAGGTCCAGGCCCTTGGTGTTCAGGTCCCATTCACTCACGCCACTCAGGCGGCTCATGGAGGCGCGAACTGCAATGGCCGGCAAGGCTACGCCACCGCCGAGGATGGCATAGCGGAGTTCACCGCCGATGACTTTAATGTCGGTACCTGGCACGGAGGCGAGAGAAGCGGAAACGTCGACGCCAAAGGGCAAGCCTTTGGAAACATGCAGCTTGGGCACGATGACGCGAGTGATATCGACATCGCCATTGGTGGCAGTTTTCAGGGCCGCGCCGCTCTTGGAAATGTCAGTGCTGGTGGCTTCCAGGCTGACATCAAAGCCGGTAATGCCCAGCGGTTCGGCCGGTTGCAGGGATTTGTAGCTCAGTGCCGCGCCAAAATCTTCAGACAAATCCTTGAACTGGCTTTGGCTGAGAAGACTCATTGCGCTGAAGGTGGCTGCTGAGGCATTCAGCGATACGCCGGCCAGCAAAAGCAGCATAGGCAGAATTTTTTTCATGATTGACTCCATTAAATTAAGGCTGAATTGTGATCGAAAATGATCGATTTATAACGGGGTAAGCCCTGTGGCTGCGTTACGTGGGGTGCAGTAAAGCCTATCCCTGCAAAGCTTGTCAAGTTTTCGGCGCATCAATTGTCGTAAAAATGCAGCGAAATCAAGATTCAGAGTGATCGGTGGCGTACCTTGCAACGCAGACTGAAAATGTTAATATCCCTGTCATCAATCGATGCGGCGCTATGTCGTGCAGGCGCTTTGTGCATGCTGGCAGTTTTTTGTTGCTGTGCATGAACCAATACCAATCACGGACATACGGCATGTTTGCCGTTTGTCGAAACCCTACGGAGAGCTACCATGACTGACCAGTTGATCATTTTTGACACCACGTTGCGCGATGGTGAACAGAGCCCGGGTGCTTCAATGACGCGTGAAGAGAAAGTCCGCATTGCCAAGCAGCTGGAAAAGCTGCGGGTGGATGTGATCGAGGCCGGTTTTCCTGCGGCCAGCAATGGCGATTTCGATTCGGTGAAGGCCGTCGCAGATACTATCAAGGACAGCACGGTGTGCGGCCTGGCGCGTGCCATCGAGCGGGATATCCAGCGCGCCGGTGAAGCGCTGAAAGGTGCGAATTCCTCCAGAATCCATACCTTTATTGCCACCTCGCCCATCCATATGGAAAAAAAGTTGCGCATGACGCCGGACCAGGTGGTGGAACAGGCGGTAAAAGCGGTGAAATGGGCGCGCCAGTTTACCGACAACGTAGAGTTTTCGCCGGAAGATGCGGGGCGCTCCGATCCGGATTTCCTGTGCCGCGTGCTGGAGGCGGTAATCAATGCGGGCGCAAATACACTGAACATCCCGGATACCGTCGGTTATAACCTGCCGCACCAGTTCGGCGGGCTGATCAAGACCCTGCGCGAGCGCATCCCCAACTCAGACAAGGTGATATTCTCCGTACATTGTCATAATGACCTGGGCCTGGCGGTGGCCAACTCGCTGTCCGCGGTGCTGAATGGTGCGCGCCAGGTGGAGTGCACCATCAACGGCCTCGGTGAGCGGGCCGGCAATGCCAGCCTGGAAGAGATCGTGATGGCAGTGAAAACACGCCGCGACATCTTCAGCTGCGATACGCGCATCGATACCACGCAGATCGTCCCCTCGTCGAAACTCGTTTCCACCATCACCGGTTATCCGGTGCAGCCGAACAAGGCCATCGTGGGTGCGAATGCCTTTGCCCATGAATCCGGCATTCATCAGGATGGCGTGATCAAGCATCGCGAGACTTATGAGATTATGCGTGCAGAGGATGTAGGCTGGAGCACGAATAAATTGACCCTGGGCAAACTGTCCGGCCGCAATGCGTTCCGCACGCGCCTGCAGGAGCTGGGCATCACCCTGGCCAATGAGGAGGCGCTGAATGCCGCGTTTGAGCGCTTCAAGGCGCTGGCCGACCGCAAACGTGAGATTTTTGATGAAGACCTGCAGGCGCTGGTGACGGAAGTGGATGTGGAAATGGTGCAGGACCATTTCCGCCTGATGTCGATGCGCGCACATAGCGAGACCGGCACCATGCCCCGGGCGAGCGTGCGCCTGAATGTGGGCGGCAAGGAGCAGGAAGCGGAAATGCAGGGCGGCGGACCGGTAGATGCTACATTCAAAGCGATTGAACAGATCGTGCGCAGCGGCACAGAGCTGCTGCTGTATTCGGTCAACAACATCACCAGCGGTACCGATGCGCAGGGCGAAGTGACAGTACGCCTGGCACGCGATGGTCGCGTGGTGAATGGCCAGGGATCGGATACCGATATCGTGGTGGCTTCAGCCAAGGCCTACCTGCATGCGCTGAATACCTTGCATGGCGGCGCAGAGCGTGCCCATCCGCAGGTGTAAGGCAGTTTGTTGGCTGCACAAGCGTGCTGAACCTGACATGATGGGATAATCTATTGACTATTGAATTGCTGACTGGATGAAGATGGCATTCTGGAAGCACGCAGGTTCAAAACCACATCAATACCGGTCCTTGCGCATCATGCGTGCAGGTTTCGTGTTCCTTGCGGCTTTTTTCATCGTCTTCCTGATCGCCTATTCGGTGTTCTCCTGGCAGTCAGTCAAGCAGTCACAGTTTGACCAGCTTTCCTCTATTGCCGAATTGGGCGGTAATTCACTTGAATCCTATTTCTCGCAGTATGAGCGCGAGATGAATGCACTGGCCCGGGAAGTCGGCAATTCAGGTGTTCTGGATCGGGCCCAGACACTGCAATTGCTGAAGCGCTTTTTGCGGGTCAATCCGGATATCCTGATCGCCAATCTCAATCGGGCCGATGGGCAGCTGCTGGTATCGTCAGAGGTTGAACTGGACAAGCCTTTGCCCTTCCAGGGAAATGCCGTCTCATATGTGGTCGGCAAACAAGCGCTGGAAAACGGCGCCAATTTTGACATAGGCCGTGCAACTTATGGACCGCTGGCCAAAGGCTGGGTGATCCCGCTCAGGTATGCAATCCGGGACAAGGCGGGCAAGCTGCAGTATGTCCTGGTGGCGGTTTTGCCGTTAAGCAGGCAGCAGAGTTTCTGGCATGACATGAAATTGCCGGAAGGTACGGCTTTCGGCCTGATCAGGAACGATGCCTTTCTGATCAGCCGCTATCCGGATGATGTCACGAATGACCGGAAAGAGGTATATGGCAAACCCAGAACCGGTGTGTTGATAGAGCACCTGCGAGCAACCGGGTTTCCTTTGCGCGGCACGGTAAGCGGCTTCAACAGCATCAACCGCGAAGCGTACCTGTTCGGTTACAAAAGACTGGAAAATTTTCCAGTTACCCTGTTTGTTACCACGCCAGTTTCCAATGTGTATGCATCGTTGTGGGCACAAGTCCGCTATGTATATTTCCTGCTGTTGCTGTTGTTGCCCAGCAGCTATGCCGTTTATCGCAAGACGGTAAATGAGCAGCTGCGCATCGAACTGGAAAGAGACCGTTACGAGGGTGCGTTGCGCACCAGCGAAGAGCGTTTCCGCAGGGTGGTTGCTGAAGCGCCGGTGCCGATGATGATACATGCGGAAAACGGCGAGGTGCTGGAGATCAACAAGGCATGGACTGAGGCGACGGGTTATTCTTTCGAGGACATTCCGGATATTTCTGCCTGGATCAAACATGCCTACGAAGAAAATACCCAGTTTGTTCAGGATGCAAAAAATGTCAGGGAACTGATCGAGCGTGTTTATGGCATCGGTCATCGCGTGGATCAGGGAGAGCGCACGATACATTGCAAGGATGGATCGATCAGGATCTGGCATTTCAGTGCTGCACCGGTGGGCGTGCTCCCGGATGGCAGGCGTTATGTGGTCAGCATGGCGCAGGATATCAGCGAGAGCAAGGCAGCCCAGCAGAAAATCGAATTCATGTCCTATCATGATGCGCTTACCGGACTACCCAACCGTTTGCTGGCCAAAAACCTGTTTGAGCAGGCCATCCTCGATGCAGACCGGGATAACAGCAAGGTGGCGTTACTGTTTGTCGACCTGGACAAGTTCAAGACCATCAATGATTCGCTCGGGCATCTGGTGGGTGATGCCTTGCTGACCGGCCTTGCCGGCAGGTTGCGGGCGTGCTTGAGGGATGTGGACACGCTCAGCCGGCAGGGCGGGGATGAGTTTCTGATTGCGCTGAAGGATGTAAGGGATTCGGAATCGATCACCGTTGTCACTGACAAGTTGATGGAAAGCATGGCGGAGCCTGTGAAGATTTCTGGTCATGAGCTTTCAATCTCCCTTTCCATCGGCATTGCGGTTTATCCGGATGATGGCCAGGATTTTGAAACATTGCTGAAAAAATCCGACACCGCGATGTATCAGGCCAAGGAGTCCGGGCGTAACACTTACCGTTTCCATACCGAGCAGATGAACCTGGATGCCACAGAACATTTGCGTCTGCGTAATGGATTGAGACGTGCGCTGGAGCAGGGGGAGTTTCTGCTGCATTACCAGCCCCAGCTCAGCGTGGTGAACGGAGAGGTGGTTGGCGTGGAAGCGTTATTGCGCTGGCAACATCCGGAGCTGGGCATGGTGCCTCCCGGGAAATTCATCTCCATTGCCGAAGACAGCGGACTGATTGTGCCTATCAGTGAATGGGTCATCAGGGAGGCCTGCAGGCAGGCCATCGCCTGGCAGAACGAGGGTTTGCCCGGTATGGTGGTGGCAGTCAATCTTTCCGCGGTGCATTTCAAGCGCGGTGATGTGGTGCAGAGTGCGCTGCAGGCATTGCAGGAATCCGGACTTGAACCGTCCTTGCTTGAGTTTGAGCTGACTGAATCCATCCTGATCAAGGAAACGGATAAAGTCATGGCGATCGTGCGCCAGCTGAAATCGATGGGGGTGAAACTGTCGATAGATGATTTCGGAACCGGCTATTCCAGCCTGTCCTATCTCAAGCAGTTCAATGTCGACAAACTGAAGATCGACCAGTCATTCATCCGCGACATGGCCGATGACCCGAATGATGCGGCAATCGTGCGCGCAATCATCCAGATGGCGAAGAGCCTGAACCTGGAAACGATTGCAGAAGGGGTGGAAGATGAGCGCCAGTTGGCGTTATTGCGCCTGCAGCAATGTGATGAAGTGCAGGGATTTTATTTTGCGAAGCCGATGCCGGCTGATGCGTTGGCTGGTTATCTGCGGGAATTCAGAAAAATTAAATTTAATCAATAGGATGTATTATTTCCGGAAGGGGCTGCTGTCGTTCAGCTCGTCCATGTAGTGATCAACGCCACCTGCTTCGCGCTGCAGGAATTCCTCCACTGCTCGGGAAAACTGTGGGTGCGCCAGCCAGTGCGCGGACCAGGTTGTGCTGGGCAGGAAGCCTCGCGCCAGCTTGTGCTCTCCCTGTGCCCCACCCTCGAAAAGTTCTATGCCGTTATCGAAACAGAACGCTATGCCCTGGTAGTAACAGGTTTCAAAATGCAGGCCGGGATGGTATTCCAAAGCGCCCCATGAGCGGCCAAACAGCGTGGTGTCGTTATAGAAATCAATTGCCGCAGCAATGGGCTTGTTAGCGCGATAGGCCACCACCAGCAGGATATGCTGCGGCATGGTTTCACCTATCATGCGGAAAAACTCAAGGTTCAGTGGCTGCGGTGAACTGTACTGCACATGGGTGTTTTCATAGCAGCTGACGAAGAACTGCCACAGCTCCGGCGTAATGTCTTCGCCGCGAACATGACGGAAACTGATACCGGCATCAAACACCTTGCGCCGCTCCTGCTGCACCTTGCGCCGTTTGGCGGGTTTCATGCTGGCGAGATAGGCATCGAAATTTTCAAACCCCTGGTTGCGCCAGTGCAGCTGTACGCCGCGCCTCAGCATCATGCCTTGTGCCTGCAGCGCCATCGCTTCGCTTTCGTCCGGAAACAGGATGTGCAAGGAAGAGAGTCCGAGCGCATCTGTATGGGCGAGGGCTGCCTTGACCAGTGCAGCGCGTATTTCAGGTGTGCTGCCCAGAACCCGCGGACCGGTCGCCGGCGTGAACGGTACTGAGCTTACCAGCTTCGGGTAATAGCGCAGGCCGTGGCGCTGGTAGGCATCGGCCCATGCCCAGTCGAAGACAAACTCGCCATAGGTGTGGGTCTTGCCATAAAGCGGCATGCCGGCTGCCAGCGTATTTCCGTCCCACAGTGTGATGAATTGCGTGTACCAGCCGGTTTCCGGGGAGGCGCAGCCTGTGATCTGCAATGCATGCAGGAAGGCATGCTGCATGAAGGGATTGTTTCCGGCCAGGGCATCCCACTGTGCAGCGGGAATGTCGGACAGGTTTTCAATGACTCTGGTTTTCATGTCCACCATGCATTCAGGTTCGGCTGCGTTGCCATACGAGGGTGCGGTTGTTGATCGGCATTTCGAAATCTTCAAGCAGCGTCATGCCCTGCTTGCGCGCGAGTGCGTCGAGATCCTCGAAATTGCGCACGCCGCTTAGCGGGTCGCGCGCCTTCAGCCACAGGTCAAAACGGGCATTGCTCTCCGAGGTGAATTCGCCGCCGTAGTTGAATGGCCCGTACAGGCACAGCAGGCCGCCATCTTCAAGCACGCGGCCAATGCCGGCAAACAGTTTTTCCACTTCCGGCCAGGACAGGATATGCACGGTGTTGGCATTGAAGATCGCGTCAAACCCGCTGACCGGCCAGTTTGTATCGTTTGCATCGATGTGCACAGGTGATAGTACATTGGGCAGGCTGGCTTCATCCAGCCACATGCGGATGCCTGCGTGGTTTTGCGGCAGTTCGCTGGTTTGCCAGGTGAGATGTGGCAGCGCGCCGGCAAAATGGACTGCATGCTGGCCGGTGCCGCTGGCAATCTCCAGTACATGGCGGCGATCTGCAAATAGCTTGCGCAGCACTTCAAGGATGGGCTCCTTGTTGATGTCGCAGGATTCGGCATAAGGCTTCATGATGACCTTTCTGTGCGCAGTGACAGGTGCATTATCACGTGGCGAGTTTCAGGGCAGTTTCTGCGAGCCGTTTACCCAGTGCGATGCACAGCTTTTTTTCCGCGTCGGAAATGGGCTGGTCATTTGCCAGGCCGGCTACATGGCTGGCACCATAAGGCGTACCACCCTGTCTGGTGGTGTTGAGTTCGGTTTCCGAATAAGGGATGCCGACAATCAGCATGCCATGGTGTAACAGCGGCAGCATCATCGTCAGCAGGGTGGATTCCTGGCCGCCATGCATGGTGCTGCTGGCAGTAAACACTGATGCCGGCTTGCCGACCAGGGCATGCCGAGTCCACAGGCTGCCGGTGCCGTCCCAGAAATATTTCATTGCTGCGGCCATGTTGCCGAAACGGGTTGGACTGCCAACGGCAATGCCGATGCATTCTTCCAGGTCCTGCAGGGTGGCATAGGGCGCGCCGTTATCCGGGATGGCGGGTTCAGTCGCCTCGGTGGTGGTTGAAACTTTGGGTACGGTGCGCAAGCGGGCGCGGGTACCGGGTACCTGTTCCACGCCGCGCGCGATCAGTTGCGCCATCTGGCGCACCGAGCCGCGCTGGCTGTAATACAGCACCAGGATTTCTTTGTCGGTTATCATGCATGGCATTCTATTTCAGAAAAATCCCACAGTAAAAATTTTTGCTACATGAGCAGATTCATTAAAAAAATTCCCGGGCGGGCTTTATGGCATTTCTTGCAGCTGGTTATCCTGCGCTTACGCCAGGAACGCAGCCTGGACATGGCTTCCAGCCTGACATTCACCACCCTGCTTTCGGTGGTGCCGCTGATCACCATTACGCTGACACTGTTTTCCGTGTTTCCGCAGTTTTCCAATATTTCGGAACAGGCAAAAAATCTGGTTCTGGAAAACATGCTGCCGGAAACCGGCGGGCGCATCATCTCGCAGTACATGGAGCAGTTTGTCGGAAATGCGGGCAGGATGACGGCACTGGGCCTGGTGTTTCTCGCGATCACCGCGATCATGATGATTTACAGCATAGATAATGCCTTCAACAGGATATGGCGCGTGAAGCGCCAGCGCACAGTCATCCAGCGCGTGCTGGTTTACTGGGCAGTGCTGACCCTGGCGCCGCTGTTACTGGGCGGCAGCCTGTCGATGACTTCCTGGCTGATCAATCGCTCAGTGGGTAATCTTGGGCAGCTGTCGTCCTACAAGCTGGATATGCTCAAGCTGGTACCGATGTTCCTTTCCATGCTGGCTTTTGCATTCCTGTTTCGCGTCGTGCCCAACCGTCTGGTACCTATACGCCATGCTTTCGTTGGGGGGGCCTTCTCTGCACTCGCATTCGAGGTGATGAGCCGCAGCTTTGCGATATACATTACACATTTTCCGACTTACAAGCTGGTATATGGTGCATTTGCCAGCTTTCCGATCTTCCTGCTCTGGGTTTACCTGTCGTGGGTTGTGGTGCTGGTCGGGGCGGTAATTACGGCAACCATGTCACATTGGCGCAGCCAGAATGGCATTCATGAAATGACACCGGAGGTGAAGCTTTATCATGCGATGTGCATCCTCAAGGTGTTGAGCGAAGGACTGCTGAGCGGCAAGAGCCAGAAATTGCCGGCATTATCGAAAAAGTTGCTGCTTGGATTCGATGTGATGGAGGAGTTGCTGGAGAAAATGGCCACCATCAATCTTGTGCAGAAAGTCGTTGGGCAGGGCTGGGTGATGGTGCGTTCCCCGGAGCATGTACAGGCGCTGGAGTTGTACCGGCTGTTTGTTTTTGACCCGGCCCGGCCGCCTGCGACGCAAAGTTGCGAGGGGATCAATGCCTGGCTTGCCAGGCTGGCAGAGCACAATGCGAAGACATCGGCGGTCAGTTTGCATAGCCTGTTCAACGAGGCTAGAATCGCGCGTTGATTTTTTAACTGCTTAATAATTGTCGGGAATTTGGCAACATGATGAAATATATAGAAACATTTTTTGAGGGTGGCTTGTGGAGCAGCCGTTTTGTGATCATGCTGGCGGTACTGGGCAGCCTGTTTGCCGGCTTTGCCATTTTCTACATTGCCAGTGTGGATGTGATAACCCTGGTTTCGCATACCCTGCATTACATGTCGACAGATGAGGCTGCACGCAAGACGGTGCATGACAGTGTCGTGTCGCATATCGTAGAGGTGGTGGATGGTTACCTGCTTGGCACGGTGATGCTGATATTTTCGCTGGGCCTGTATGAGCTGTTCATCAGCGATATCGATCAGGCGCATGGCACCAAGGCCTCCAGCAAGATCCTGGTGATCAACAGCCTGGATGACCTGAAATCCCGCCTGGGCAAGGTGATCCTGATGATCATGATCGTGACGCTGTTTGAGCATACCCTGCATATGACCCTGTCTGCGCCTATCGACCTGCTGTATCTGGGCGCAGCGATCGCACTGGTGGGTGTTGCGCTTTACCTGAGCCATGCCGGAGAGGGCGCTGGCCACGGGGATGCTGAAAACAAGGATGCGCATTAGGCCATGAGATACCTGAAAAACCTTCTGGCATTCAGCCTGCTGGTGCTGGCAGCGACTGCTTCGGCAGGTCAATTTCATTTTGCCGACCTGCAGGGCAAGGAACAGCGACTGGCAGACTATAAAGGCAAATGGGTGCTGGTGAATTTCTGGGCAACCTGGTGTCCGCCGTGTCTTGAAGAGATTCCGGATCTGGTGGATCTCTATAATGACCGCAAGGATAAGGATTTTGCCATTATCGGAATAGCCATGAGTTCTTCCAGAGACTCGGTCATGGAGCTCACGAAACAGATGGATATGAGCTATCCGGTAGTGATGGGTAACGACAGGATGGCAGCTCAATTTGGCAAGATCGAGGCATTGCCTACATCATTCCTGTTTGACCCGGAAGGCAAGCTGGTGGGCTACCAGCCGGGGGCAATTTCCCGCAAGGCCATCGAGAACTACATCAATACAAAAGGCCGGAAGTAATGCGGTTGTGTGAGGCCGTAAGCTAGCCTGTTGGCAGCTGGCTGAGCTTGGTGCGGGTCAGTACGGGGGCAGTCCAGTGCCTGTGCCAGGCTGAACGGATCAGGTTGGGATATTCTTCCTGGCCAAGGCTGCCGTTATATCGGCCCAGGGCGCGGTACAAATCACCTTTTTCCATATCCAGGTAATAGCGCAGGATCGTACAGCCGTATCGCAGGTTGATGCGCAGGTGGAAGAGGTTGTGTTCGCGCTTGCCGATATTGTTTACCCAGAACGGCATCACCTGCATGTAACCGCGCGCGCCTGCGCGGGAAACTGCGTATTTGTTGAAATTGCTTTCCACTTCGATCAGGCTGAGCACCAGCTGTGGGTCAAGTCCGGCACGGAGTGCTTCATAGTGCACGGTACTCAGGAAATCCATTCTTTCCCGTTGGTCCGGCATCCTGTTTTTCAGTCGTTCTGACATTTCTGACAGCCAGAATTGCGCTTCCTGTTGCGAGGCAAAAGCCAGCTTTGGTGCAGCCCTGTCCGCAACCGCGCGTTGCAGTGATGCGCGCACACTAGCGGAAAGCACGCTTTCAACCTGAGCACCGGCATGTGCCTGTGACAGGAAGAGGATGGCGGCAAATGCAGTCAGGCCGGTGTTGATGAAGATTTTCTTTTGATTGATCAGTCTCATAGCAGGGATTTTACGAGACTTGCTGCATTCTGCAAGTCTATTGTTTGCGCCTGGCTGTCCTTTCGTCCCTGATATTCAACCTTTCCTTCCTTAAGTCCGCGATCCCCGATCACGATACGGTGTGGCAGGCCGATCAACTCCATATCCGCAAACATCACGCCAGGACGCTCGTCGCGGTCATCCAGCAAGACTTCAATGCCTGCATCTGTGAATTCCCGGTACAGCTTTTCCGCAGCATCGCGTACCGCTTCGCTTTTCTTCATGCCTATCGGGCAAAGTGCGACCTGGAAGGGCGCCATGGCCGGCGGCAGGGTGATGCCGCGCGCATCGTAGTTCTGCTCAATCGCAGCAGCAACGATGCGTGACACACCGATACCGTAGCAGCCCATTTCCATGACCTGCGATTTGCCGTTCTCGTCCAGGTAGGTTGCACTCAGTGCAGCGGAATATTTGGTGCGTAACTGGAAAATATGTCCGACCTCGATGCCGCGGCACAATTGCAGTTCGCCCATGCCATCCGGGCTTGCGTCGCCAGCGACGACATTGCGCAAATCATGGATATTGGCATCGTCCAGCTGCACGTCGCGGCCGAAATTGACGCTGCTGAAATGGAAGCCGTCTTCATTTGCGCCGCTTACGAAATTGCTCATCGCGGCTGCGGCCCGGTCAGCAAGGACAGGGTGCTGCTTGCCTACCGGACCAATATAACCAGGTCGACAGCCCATGTTGCTGTGGATTTCCTCATCCGTGGCGAAGCGGAATTCGCCCAGTACCTTGCCCGCCTTGATTTCGTTCAGCATATGGTCGCCGCGCAGCAGGATCAGCGTAAAGATGCCCTTGCCGTCGATCACCGCGATGGTTTTCAGCACATTTTGCGGTGAGACATTCATGAAGGCGGCGATTTCATCAATCGACTTCTGGCCGGGCGTGATCACCTTCTGCATGGCGTCACCGGCGTGGCCGCGCGGTGTGGCCGGCGCGACAGCTTCGGCCAGTTCGACGTTGGCTGCATATTCCGAGGTGGGGCAGAAGGCCAGGGCATCTTCACCTGAGTCTGCGAGTACATGGAATTCATGCGACCCACTGCCGCCAATGGCGCCGGTATCGGCAGCCACTGCGCGGAACTGCAGGCCGAGGCGGGTAAAGATGCGGGTATAGGTTTCATACATGACGCGGTAGGTCTGTTCCAGGCTGTCGAAATTGGCATGGAAGGAATAGGCATCCTTCATCAGGAACTCGCGCGCGCGCATCACACCGAAACGGGGGCGCACTTCGTCACGGAATTTCGTCTGGATCTGGTAGAAATTGAGCGGCAACTGGCGGTAGCTTTTGACTTCGCGGCGCGCAATGTCGGTAATCACTTCTTCATGCGTGGGCCCGAAGCAGAATTGCTTTTCATGGCGGTCGAGAATTTTCAGCATCTGCGGACCAAACACGTCCCAGCGGCCGGTTTCCTGCCACAGTTCGGCCGGCTGAACTGCGGGCATCAACAGCTCGATTGCACCACTGCGATTCATTTCCTCGCGCACGATATTTTCCACTTTGCGCAATACGCGCAGGCCCAGCGGCATCCAGGTGTACAGGCCGCTGGCCAGTTTCTTGATGTAGCCCGCCCGCATCATCAACTGGTGGCTGATCAGTTCGGCTTCGGACGGGGCTTCCTTCAGGGTGGAGATGAAAAATTGGGATACGCGCATGATTGTTAGGGGGTTTCGGTGCTATTGAAAGGGTCTATTCTAGCTTAAAGCCATATAGGCGCGATATGTTTACTGGAAATCGCGACTAGTCGGTCAGGCGGTATGGTGAATTGCATTGCATGTTTGCAGACGAGGGGTAGAATCAGCCTATAAATCAAGATAAATGGGGGGAGCATGGGATTTTTTTCGACATTGTTCGGTACTGACTCTAAAAAATCAGCTGCACTCAACGGGCTGGATATCATGGATGCAATCAATGCCCACGTGAAATGGAAATTACGCCTGGAAAAGTATCTTGGCGGAACTTCAGAAGAGTCACTTGATCCCCGGGTAATTTGTCTTGACGATCAATGTGCGCTGGGCAAGTGGATACATGGTACGGCATATGAGCAGTTCCAGGGGGATCAGGGCTTCGATACGCTGCGGGACGATCATGCAAATTTCCACCTTGTGGCAAGCAAGATTGTGTCACTGGTTCAGCAAAATGATAAAAGTGGCGCTGAAGCCTTGTTAAAAAGCGATTACATGAATGCATCGCGCAGGGTAGTGCATGACCTGACCGAACTGAATAAGCAGCTTGGACGCGAGCCATGAATATAAGACTGTAATTAAATACGGATCCGGTTTGCGGCGTAGCCCGGCTGGCCGGCTTTTCAGTCGATACGAAATATGGAACAATGCGTCCATTGAAGAATAGAAATGGGGCATATCATGATAGACCGTGAAGGCTATCGCCCGAATGTAGGCATCATACTGACGAATGAGAAAAATCAGGTGTTCTGGGGCAAGCGTGTGCGCCAGGACGCGTGGCAATTCCCTCAGGGGGGCATCAAGTATGGTGAAACCCCTGAGCAGGCGATGTATCGGGAGTTGCATGAGGAAGTCGGATTAAAGTGCTGTCATGTCAAGATCCTGGGCAGAACCCGGGACTGGATGCGCTACGATGTGCCACTGCACTGGACCAAGCGCGAGTCACGCGGACATTACAAAGGACAGAAGCAGATATGGTTCCTGCTCAGGCTGACAGGGCGGGATTGCGATGTTTCTTTGCGTGCCTCGGGGCACCCCGAGTTCGACGCATGGCGCTGGACCGATTACTGGATTGATTTTAATAATGTAATTGAATTCAAGCGGGAAGTTTACGGTATGGCATTGCGGGAGCTGGTGCGCTTTCTGCCACCTTCCCGCAAAGAGCCTGCTCGCGACAGCAGGGCGAACAACAATCACAAGGAGCAACAACGTCAGATCATTGGCGCGGATAGCCAGGTATAACTTTCAGGTTAAAAAATCGGATTCGAGTTTGAAGTCGCTGTAATGCTGTATCACGTAGTTTGTTTTCTGCTTTTTCGTCAAGACAAGGAGATTGCCATGAATCGTGAATACCCCGCCTTAACTTCTCATCTCCTGAAAATGGGTGCCGGCTTTGTCCGGCCCGCGCAAACCCTGCCGGAAAGGGTGAAGCTGGATGACCCGGCCCTGAATGTGATGACCGACCTGAAAGAAGTCTGCGTTGTCACTGTCCGCGGCAAAACCCCGATGGACAAGGCCCATGAGAAAATGCGCCGCTACGGGGTGCGTACCTTGCTGGTGCTGGATGAAGCAGACAAGGTGACCGGACTGTTGACGACCACCGATATTCTTGGCGAAAAACCCATGCGTTTCCTGCAGCATCATGGCGGTACCCATGCCGACATCATGGTGCGTGACATCATGACGCCGCAGCGCGAATTGCAAGTGCTGTTCATTCAGGATGTGGTGACATCCAAGGTCGGACATATCCTTGCCACACTCAAAGCCTCCGGACGCCAGCATGCGATGGTGGTGGAAAACAATGCCAATGGTTCACAGGCCATTTGCGGCATTTTCTCCGTCACGCAGATTGCACGCCAGTTGGGCGTGCAGATACAGATTACCGAAATTGCCCGGACGTTTGCAGAAATTGAAGCGGCGATTGCCGGTAGCGCCGTAGTTTAGCGTGCGATGTAAATTAATATAATAAAATCAATATATTATCTTAATAATGAGCCGGTGATTTCCGGCTCATTTCTTTTCCAGTACGGCCGCAAAAAAACCGTCGGTGCCATGCACATGGGGTAGCAGTTGCAGGTAAGTGCCCATTTCCAGCGGTATTTTCTGTTGTTGCAGCACGTCACCTGCCGGTACTGCTATGAAGTCAGGGTGAGCGGAGAGGAAGGCTTCGACGATGCCCTGATTTTCTTCTGGCAGCAGGCTGCAGGTCGCATATACCAGGCGTCCCCCTTGTTTCACCAGCTTGCTGGCGGCGGCCAGGATGCTGGCCTGTTTTTCCGTGAGCTCACGCACGCTGTCAGGTGATTGACGGAATTTCAGGTCCGGGTTGCGGCGCAAGGTGCCCAGGCCACTGCATGGGGCATCGACCAGTACACGGTCGATCTTTCCTGACAACCTTTTGATTTTAATATCATTTTCATGGTCGATCAGTTGTGGCTGCAGGTTCGAGAGGCCGGAGCGTTTGAGTCGAGGTTTCAGATTGGCCAGACGCTTTTCTGAAACGTCGAACGCATAAAGTCGCCCTTGCGAATTCATCATCGCCCCCAGCATCAGTGTTTTGCCACCCGCACCGGCACAGAAATCCACCACCATCTCGTTGCGTTTGGGCGCCAGCAGGAAACCAAGAAGCTGGCTGCCTTCATCCTGAACCTCAAATTTGCCGGCTTCGAACATCGGGCTGCGATTCACTGAGGGTTTGCCTTTGACGCGGATGCCGATGGGAGAAAAGGGGGTGACATCGGCGCTGACTTTTTCCTGTTGCAGGCCGGCCAGCACTTCATTGCGATCGGCCAGAAAGGTGTTTACGCGCAGGTCCAGCGGTGCGGGTTGCTGCATGGATAATCCGATCGCGCGGATTTCTTCTTCCGCAAATTGTGGCCGCATTTTTTCGATAACCCATTCCGGCAGTTCAGCCTGTATGGCGAGAGTTTGTGTTTCGGCTTTCAGCGCTTTAACCGTTGCCAGCCATTCGGACTCTTCCTCTTTCAGCAGCGGGGTGAGTTCGCGCAGGTTGTAACCGCCAAAGCGTACCCAAAAGGCCAAGGCCAGGCGTCGTGGCGTCGCCTGATCTTTACAGGCTTGTTCCAGCAGCAGGCGATGGCGCAATACGCCAAACACGGTTTCTGCAACCAGGGTGCGCTCATTCGAGCCGATGCGGCCAGCCTGGAAAAAGTGGCGCAGGGCAGCGTCTGCCGGATGCTCCAGCGGCAGGATCTGACGCAGCGCGTGGGTTACAAGTTCAAGTCTGTATTCGGTGAGCAGCATGATGTTATCTCGGGTTAGTCGTCCGTATAGCGGAGTCTGGTTATGGATATCGTGGCTGAAATGGTGCCATCAGCTTCCAGATACTGGATTTTAACAGGCAACATGCGATATTCCCTGGAAAGCCAGATATTCATTCCGGTCTGGCCTTCATTCTGGATGCGGTGCAGCCAGACAGTGTCGAGTTCGCCCAGGCTGGTCGAGATCAGCCGGTGATTGGCAATGGCAAGATTGACTGTTTCCAGCTTCTTGCCGGTACTCAATGCAACGATGACGCCTTCCTGATCCATTCTGGTCAGGGAGAGCTGGTACAGGATGCTCAGGGCATCCTGTGCATTGTCTGGTAATTCAGCAGAATTGCCAGAGGAAAAATGGATCTGGTGCGTTTGCCAGTCAAAATCTGTCGTCAGGAGATGCACATCGCCACTGTTGTTTTTTTCTTCTGTAAATTTGTCCGGCCTCAGTCCATGCGATAAAACGCTGCCGGTGCTGATCTGGTTCAGGTTGAAATGCTTGAACCAGCTGACAATGCCGGTTGTGCGGGTATGCGATTGCACGATATACCGGTTATCGCTGATGTCCAGGCTGTGCTGCACTTCACCCAGGCGCAGGCCGTTATCTCCTTTGAATACGGCGAAAGTCAGCTCGATATGGCTGGGAAAGGGAATGGAATCTGGTGTGGCGGGTATGGCGCTGGCTGCCGCGATAGCGGTCTCGGCTGAAGGTGCGCTTGCAGCCGCCACTGATGGCACGGCACTGGCAGCAAATGTGCCGGTATTCAGAGGTGTGCTGACTGGCTGAACTAGAGGAGGTGTCGCAGTTTTTTTGACAGTCTCCGCTTTGGCAGTTGCAAGCTGCTCAGGCAGGACTTTGGGCGCAGCCTTTTTCCTTGGCCTGGGTTTGTCTGCTATTTTGGGCAGGGGATTCAGGTGGACTGAGATTTCAGGCAATGGGATGGGGGCCTGCGGCAGCCGGAAATGCGGCGTCCAGATTATCCATACATGGGCGATCAGCGAGAGCAGGAGTGCGAATAGTATGCGTCGCAAGAAGATGTGACGCCCTTCCCGGAGTGAGGCAAGATCGCGATTGCGGAATTTCACGGTGTGATGTTGAAGGAAGTCAGTTCCTGCGTGAGTTTGCCGCCACCGGAATCCGTTACGATGATCTTGCAGGGATAATTGTCATGTTCGACCATCAGCCAGATTTCGTACTTCACTTCGTCCCCTTTGGGAATATTGGTGATGAAGTGTGTGTTGAACGCGCCAAATGGAACGCGCACTCTTGCGGTCTCTGTTGAAAACCTGAAGGTATAGGCTTCGATATTATTGCCGTCAGTGAGATCCATCGTGGTCTGCACAAGATTGCCGGCCAGCAGTTGCGGCAACTGGTAGAGGATGCTCAGCCTGTCCTGCGTATCCTTGTGCAATGGGTAGTTGTTCACGCCCTTGTAGTCGGTGTGCGTCACAATGGATTTGTCCCAGTCAAACCTGACTTTGGTATTTTTCCCGGTATCCAGCTCGCGTGTCATCGAGAAATTCTGCGGTTGCAGGCCTTGCGCGGTGATTTTGCCTTCGCTGATGATGCGTACGGTTTCCGGCTTGAAGCGTGCAAGCAGTCCGACTGCCCTGGTCACGCTTTCGATGCGGTAGGTGTCGCCATTGCGTACGAAAGTTTCACTGACATTGGCCAGCGTCATGCCGAAACCGTTGACGTCATATTCGGCCTCGATGCGTGAGGGAAAATCTGCGAATGCGGGCAGGGATGCCATGCCCAGCAGCAGGAACATCAGGACCTGTAGCTTGCGATTCATGGTTTTCTCCGTTTTGTATTAGGCGGATTGCGGTGAGATCAATGAAGCAGAAGCAAGTTCATCGCAGCTGGCGGCAATCCTGCCACTGGCATCCATGCGAACGCGTCCCTCGCACAGCCAGCGTATTGCTTGCGGGAATATCCGATGCTCTTGCTGTAACACACGCGCTGCCAGGGCTTGCGGCGTGTCATGCCGAAGTACGGGTACGGCAGCCTGAATGATGATGGGGCCGTGATCCAGTTTCGGTGTAACAAAATGCACCGTGCAGCCATGGATTTTCACGCCTTCTTCCAGCGCGCGCTCGTGTGTATTCACCCCCGGGAAGGAAGGCAGCAACGAAGGATGGATGTTGACCAGTCGTCCTGCGTAATGATGCACGAAATCATCCGTCAGGATGCGCATGAAACCGGCCAGCACCACAAAATCCGGCTGGAAAGTGTCGATGATTGCGGCAAGTGCCGTGTCGAATGCGGCACGGTCTGCATAATCCTTGTGCGAGATGACGCGGGTAGCCACGCCATATGCTGTCGCAATCTCCAGGCCGCCGGCATCTGCCTTGTTGCTGATGACTGCCGCCACTTCGCAGGGCAGGGTGGATTCGAGCAAAGCCCCAAGGTTGCTGCCGCGCCCTGAAATCAGGATGACAATTTTTTTCATCGCGTCCGGCTTATTCTTCACATCCGGCTTTTTCATCAAACCCCGGACCGTCTCATTTCACCTGTGTCTGGTGCTCGTCGCCATTGCGGGCGCGGATGTGGCCAATCTGCCATACGGTTTCACCGCTGGCCGCGAGCAGGCCAATCGCTTTGGCGGCATCTTCCTGGCTGACGATGACCACCATGCCGATGCCGCAGTTGAAGGTGCGGAACATTTCCTGTTGCGCCACATTGCCGCCTTCCTGCAGCCACTTGAACAGCTTGGGCATATTCCAGGTTTTGCTGTCGATGTCGGCCACCACATTCTGCGGCAATACGCGCGGCACGTTTTCGGTAATGCCGCCACCGGTAATATGCGCCATGCCCTTGACGGTGACCTGCTGCATCAGTGCCAGCATCGGCTTCACATACAAACGGGTGGGCGCCATGATGCAGTCGGCCAGCGAGCGCTCGCCGTCGAATTTTGCATTCAGGTCGGGCTTGCTGCGCTCGATGATCTTGCGTACCAGCGAATAGCCGTTGGAATGCGCGCCGTTGGAGGCCAGTCCCAGCACCACATCGCCGGCCTTGATTTGCTCGCCGGTGATGATTTTGCTTTTTTCCACCACGCCCACTGCAAAGCCGGCGAGGTCATATTCGCCCACCGGGTACATGCCGGGCATTTCTGCGGTTTCGCCGCCGATCAGCGCGCAACCGGAATCTTCGCAACCTTTCGCAATGCCCTTGATTACTTCAGTGGCAGAAGGCACATCCAGCTTGCCGCAGGCAAAATAATCAAGGAAAAACAAAGGTTCAGCACCCTGCACCAGGATGTCGTTCACGCTCATCGCAACCAGGTCGATACCCACGGTGTCGTGGCGATCCAGTTCAAAAGCCAGTTTGAGTTTAGTCCCCACGCCATCGGTGCCGGAGACCAGCACAGGCTCCTTGTATTTCTTTGAAATTTCCACCAGACCGCCAAAGCCGCCAATGCCGGATAGCACCTCGGGTCGCATGGTGCGCTTGGCAAAGGGCTTGATGTTTTCCACCAGCTGGTCGCCGGCATCGATATCCACGCCGGCATCGCGGTAGGAAAGGGATGGGTTGTTGGATGGGTTCAAGTTGAGTTCTCGCTTTCTTCGGGATACAGTGCAGCCTGTTCTTAATTTGCGAATTTTACCCGAAATGCCCGTCGAACGCTTTGTTGCGCTGCAGTGGCTTGCCATCCTGGGCGCCTTTGCCTGGCTGATTTATCTGCTGGAACCGATACTTATGCCGTTTGTCGCGGCGGCTATCCTGGCTTATGTATGTAATCCCCTCGTCAGCCAGCTCAGCAACCTCAAGCTGCCAGGCAAAAACAGGTTGCCGCGCACCCTGTCCGTGGTACTGGTGATGCTGGCTCTGCTTTCGCTTGGCACCCTGATGATCCTGATCATGCTGCCCTTGTTGCAGCGCGAGTTCACGCATTTTGTCAGCGGTTTTCCCGCTTTGCTCGAGGCAGTACGGCAGAAACTGCTGCCGCTGCTGCAGGAGAGATTCGGCATCGTGCTGCAATGGGACAATGAAATGCTGAAAGGCCTGCTCAGCGAGCACTGGAAAAATGCCGGCGGTGCGGCAGCCAAGGTGCTGCCCTGGCTGGGTGGCGGAGGTGCCATCGTGCTGTCACTGTTGCTGAATGCCTTGCTGATCCCGCTGGTACTGTTTTTCCTGTTGCGCGACTGGACGCGCATCACCGAAAGTCTGGACAAGGTCGTACCCCGCAGCATGCACGACGCATTCAGGCAAATCACCACTGAAATCGACGGCATTCTTGCCGAATTCCTGCGCGGGCAAGTTTCCGTGATGCTGCTGATGAGCGTGTTTTATGTCACCGGCCTGTGGCTGGCCGGCTTGCAGTTTGCACTGCCGATCGGCGTGGTGACCGGCATGCTGGTGTTCATTCCCTATGTCGGGGTCATGACAGGATTATTGCTGGCCACGCTGGCTGCCTTTACCCAGTTTGACCAGTTTGGCAGCATCGCGCTGGTATGGGGCGTGTTTGCCGTGGGTCATGTGCTTGAGGGCACGGTCATCACGCCCTGGCTGGTAGGAGACCGCATCGGCCTGCATCCGCTCGCAGTCATCTTTGCGTTGCTGGCTTTTGGCCAGCTGTTCGGCTTTTTCGGCTTGTTGCTGGCCTTGCCGCTGTCTGCGGCGTTGCTGGTAGGCATGCGTCATGCCGGGCGCTGGTATCTCAACAGCCCGCTGTATAAAGAGTAAAAGCCATGACGCAGATGTTGCTGGGCATTTCGCCTGAATGGATACCCACATTCAGCAATTTTGTGGCAGGACGCAATGGCGAGCTGCTGACGGTACTCGAAAGCGCACTTTCCACGAATGGCAGCGAGCGACTGCTCTATATCTGGGGAGAGCAGGGGGGTGGCAAAAGCCACCTGTTGCAGGCAATGATGCAGCAGGCACAAGGCATGGGCAGGCATGCTGTATATGCTTGTGGCCGTATGCCCGAGGGAGCTGCCGATGTTGTGGTGGTGGATGATGTGGAGAAGCTGGATGAAGCTTCACAGATAGGGTTGTTTGCGGTGTACAACCAGCAGCGCGAGAGCGGTGGCCTGCTGCTGGTAAGTGGCAATGCCGCGCCGGCGCAACTGCAACTGCGCGACGATTTGCGTACCCGTCTGGGATGGGGCCTAGTCTACCAGGTGCAACCGCTGAACGATGAAGAAAAAGCCGCGGCCCTGCAGCAGCATGCCGCGGCCCGTGGCTTCAGCCTGCCGCTGGAAGTCACGCAATATCTGCTGCGGCATGGCCGGCGTGATCTGCCTTCGCTGCTTGCCACCCTGGATGCGCTGGATGAGCGTTGCCTGCAGATGAAGCGCACGCCCAGCGTGCCGCTGCTGAAGGAAGTGATGAATGCAGGATTGAGGATTGAGGATTGAGGAGTGAGGAGTGAGGAGTGAGGAGTGAGGAGTGAGGAGTGAGGAGTGAGGAGTGAGGAGTGAGGAGTGAGGAGTGAGGAGTGAGGAGTGAGGAGTGAGGATTGAGGAGTGAGGAGTGAGGAGTGAGGAGTGAGGATTGAGGATTGAGGATTGAGGATTGAGGATTGAGGATTGAGGATTGAGGATTGAGGAGTGAGGAGTGAGGAGTGAGGAGTGAGGAGTGAGGAGTGAGGAGTGAG
>JAJXUI010000006.1 GCA_021782995.1 Pseudomonadota bacterium
CTGGTGATCGAGGCGGGTCCGGCAGAGCCCTGCAGCATTGTCAGCGAAGTGGTAATGTTGATGCAGGAACGGGCACAGGCCAAGCACCTGCATCTGGGTTATCGATGTGATCCCTTGCCGCAAGGCTTGCTGGGCGATGCCACCCGCTTGCGCCAGGCACTGCTCAACTATGTAACCAACGCGATCAAGTTCACTGAGTCGGGGCGTGTCAGCCTCGACTTGACCCTGCTGGAGGACAGCAGCCAGGGGGTATTGTTGCGCTTCGAGGTGATGGATACCGGCATCGGCATCGCACAGGATACCCTGGCGCGTCTGTTTGCGATGTTTGAGCAGGCTGACAACAGCATTACACGACAGTACGGCGGTACCGGCCTGGGCTTGGCCATTACCAGCAAGTTGGCGAAGTTGATGGGAGGTGAAGTCGGAGTCAACAGCACGCCGGGCCTGGGCAGCTCGTTCTGGTTCACTGCTCGATTGAAGAAGGGCTCCCATGCCAGTGTGCCTGCGCCTGTGGTTGAGCCTGCGGAAATTCTGCTGCATAGACTGCAATCGGATTTTTCCGGCAGCCGGGTGCTGCTGGTGGAAGATGAAGCGGTCAACCAGATGCTGTTCCGCGACATGCTGGAAAATGCCGGCTTACAGGTCAGCACTGCAAATAATGGATTTGAAGCCATCGGCAAGGTTGAGCAGCATGACTTTGATCTGGTGCTGATGGACATGCAGATGCCGGTAATGGATGGCCTTTCGGCTACGCTGCAGTTGCGCCTGTTGCCGCAGATGAAATCGGTCCCCATCATTGCGATGACCGGCAATGCGTTTGAAGAAGACAAGGAGCGCTGCCTTGCTGCTGGCATGAATGACTTCATCGCAAAACCGGTCAATGTCGGCACGCTGTACCAGAAGGTCTGGCGCTGGCTTGATCATGGCCAGCATTAACTGACGAGCTGGCATCTGCTTTATTTTAAAAGCATAATATAAACATAATGTTGCAATAAGTCGTGGCAGCTGTACCAAGCTCGCCTGCGACAAATTGTCACATTCCGCAGGAGATGCCCGAACTTCTATAATCCGCTCCCTGATTGAAGGGGCGAGTTTATGATTGTGCGTTTGTTCGGTTTCCTGTTTGCCGCTATGTTTGCTGTTGCTGCAATGGCAGCGGAAGAACACACGCGACATGACATGTCGGCGATGTGGAAAAAATCGATGGCAAGGCAGCAGCTTTCTGTCGGCGCGATATTTGATGCACATGGCATGCTGTGGCGCGCTGAAGTGCGGGATGGCTTTATCAAGGTCAGTTACTCTGCTGATACCGGAGAAACATTCAGCGAACCGGTCAATGCCAATCCTGTGCCTGAAGCCATCTCGGCGAATGGCGAAACCCGCCCGAAAATATACGTTACTGCAAGTGGCGCCCTCTACCTCGCATGGACACAAAGCCTTGAGGTGCCCTTTGCCGGCAATGTGCGCTTCACCCATTCAGAAGATGGCGGCAGGACATTCTCGATGCCGGTTACCATCAACAACAATCACGATCCGATCACACACCGCTTTGAAGCGATGGGCGTGAATGCAAAAGGGCAGGTCTTCCTGGCCTGGCTGGACAAGCGTGAAGCCGTGCTGGCGAAACTGCAAGGCAGGCCGTTCAGCGGCATCTCGGTATATGCCGCAATGTCCGATGATGAAGGGAAAAGCTTTCATCCGGATGTGAAAGTGGCAGACCACACATGCGAATGCTGCCGTATCGCGATGGCGATCGATGGCAGTGATACACCGGTGATCGCATGGCGACATATCTTTGGCAACAACGTGCGCGACCACGGCATGGCCCGTCTGGATAACGACCTGCTGACCGGCAAGCGCAAGGCTTCTGAAGCCGATGTGCAGCGTGCAACTGATGATGAATGGGAAGTGGCAGCCTGTCCGCATCATGGCCCGTCACTGGCGTTTTCAGGTGAGGTCATGCACATGACCTGGTTTGACAATGGCCGCGTGCGCAGCGGTATCTTCTATGCGCATACGGCTGATGGCGGCATGCATTTTTCCACGCCGCTGGCGCTGGGCAATGCAGACCGCCAGCCCAGTCATCCTGTGGTGCTGAGTATCGGCCAGGATGTGTATGTCGCCTGGAAGGAATTTGATGGCGAGACCAGCTCTATCCAGGCCATGCACTCCACGAATGGCGGCAAGGAATGGGGCAAGGCGTGGCAGGTGGCATCGACCCGGGATGATGCCGAGCATCCCTTGCTGCTTGAGAAAGGCACGCAGGCTTACCTGTCGTGGAACACCTTGCTCGATGGGTACCGGGTCATTCCGTTGCAGGAGAGCGGAAAATGAAGCGCTGGCTGGCATGCCTGCTGCTGATGTTGTTGGCGCTTGCCCAGTCTGCCATTGCCCAGACTTCCAATACTCAGGCGTTGCACACGCTGCAGCGCGGCAGCTACAGGCAGATACTTGCCGCACATCAAGGCAAGCGCTTCATCGTCGCGATGTGGTCGGTCAATTGCACGCACTGCAGCGCCGATCTGGAGATTTTCCACAAGCTTGCCGCAAAATATCCGGCATTCAGTCTGGTGATGATTTCCACCGATTCACCCGACCTGCAGCCGGAAATTTCCGTGATGCTGGAAAAATACAAATTGAATAATGCAACGCCAAGGCAGGGCAGTATTGAGCAATGGGTGTTTGCCGATACCTTCAGCGAGCGCTTGCGTTTTGAGATTGATCCGCACTGGTATGGCGAATTGCCGCGCACTTATTTCATCGAGGGCAATGGCAAGGTGCGCGGCGTCAGCGGCGTGCTTGAGGAAGCCGCTATCGAACACTGGGTGAAGGGGGAGGAATGAACAGTTTCGCGATGATGCAGATGCAGGCAGTGCGGCAGGACAATACATGGATGACGCGTGCCTATGCGGTTCTGATCGCGCTGGTTTTTCATGCGCTGGCCTACATTGTGTGGATGCAACAAAATAGCACAGTCATTGAGCCGTCTCCCGTTCTGTCCCTCAGCGTTGAAATGGCCATGCCGCGCCAGCAGCTTGAACACCTGCATCCCGCGCCACAACCCATACAGAAATATGATTCGGTGCAGAATGCTGAACCGGAAACTGCTGTAACGCAATCACCTGTCGCAACTGCGCCGGTCGAGCAGGCTGCAACAAAACCAGCACCAGCAAAATCCGAAGCACCTCCTGCACCCGTTACAGTGACTGATCCGGAATACAAGGCCAGCTACCTGAAAAATGCGCCTCCGACCTATCCGCTGGCGGCACGCCGAATGGGCATGCAGGGCAAGGTGCTGCTGCATGTGGAAGTGCTGGCAAATGGTGCAAGCGGGCGGGTAGAGGTTTCTACCAGCAGCGGTTATGCAATGCTGGACAATGCCGCGATGAACGCGGTGAAATCCTGGCGCTTTGCGCCGGCCACGCGGGCGGGCCAGGCGGTGGATAAATGGTTTATCATTCCGGTCCAGTTTTCATTGACAGAAAGTCCTGCCTGAACATGTTCGCATCCATCTCCATCGGTTCTTCCATCGTTGCCGGCACCTTGCTGGTGCTGGTTTTGTTGTCTGTCGCGACCTGGTCCATCATCCTGCTCAAGCTGTGGCAGCAATTTCGCAGCGGCAAGCCGATGCGTGAATTCCATCAGGCATTCTGGGCTGCGCGTGACTGGCAGGGTGCAGCTGACGTGGCAAACCGCTCTGCTGCCGATACGGCGACCCTGGCCAAAGCCGGTTTTATCGAGCTCAAGAACCTGAGCGGCGAACAGCAGGGGCTGAATCATCTTGGCACGCCGCAGGACCTGCTTGAGCGCACGTTGCGCCAGCAGCTGCAGAATATCCAGCGCCAGCAAGAGCGCGGCCTCGCCGAGCTGGCAACGATAGGTTCCACCGCACCTTTTGTCGGCCTGTTCGGTACGGTGTGGGGCATCATGCATGCGCTGGAGGGCATCAGCAAAAGCGGCTCGGCCAGCCTGGATATCGTCGCAGGCCCGATCGGTGAAGCGTTGATCGCCACCGCAATCGGCATTGCCACTGCACTGCCGGCGGTCATGGCTTACAACTTCTTCCTGCGCCGGTTGAAGGTCAATATGACCGAACTGGAAAATTTTGCGCACGACTTCATGCGCCTGGCACAAAAGCAGCAGTTCAAACTGTAAGGGAGCGGCGATGGCATTCGGATCCTTTTCACAGGAAGACAGCATGATGAGCGAAATCAACGTCACGCCGCTGGTGGACGTGATGCTGGTGCTGCTGATCGTGTTTATCGTGACGGCTCCCTTGCTGGCGCCGCAGGCACTGAAGATCAACCTGCCGAAAACCCAGTCGGTTGCAACTCAGAGCAAGCCCAGGGCAGCACTGATGACGATTGATGCGCAAGGCAAGGTGACGATGGAGAAGCAGCCGGTGAATGACGAGCAGCTTGCAGGCTTGCTGCAGCAGCATGCAGCTGATCCCGAATACCAGTTGCAGATTGAAGCCGACCAGGCCGTTTCCTATGGCCGTGTCGCCGCTCTGATGGCCATCGCCCAGCGCAATGGCGTGGCCCGGCTCTCATTCATGACAGTGACATCCAAATAAGTATATGATTTATTTATATAATTTATCTGTCTGCCACTGTCTGGCGTAGGTGCGGGTTGCTGCCAGCCAGCTGTCGAAATCCTGCTGGAATCCATCCCTGTCCGCCAGCAATTCCAGTTCGCCTTCAGCCAGCGGGTTTGGCTGGCGTGCGCGGCGTGACATGCGTCGCAGCACATCCGCAATACCCTCTATTTCCGCATAACTCAGCAGCCAGTTTTCCTCGGCCATTCTTTGCAAGGGGCGGTGCGCATCCTGTGGCAGCTCGTGCAGGCGCGCTTCGATCATTGCGTATATTCCCGCAGTGTATGCGGGCAGCGGCTGGGGATGGATCACATGCCAGTTGCGGGCCAGCAGATGGTCGTAAAAAATATCCACCAGCACGCCGGCATACCGGCGGCGCAAAGGCGAAACGCGGGTGCGGCTTTTGCAGAAGGCCGCATCTGTTTCAGCATAGCTGTCAATTGCGCGATGCAGCGCAACGCCTTGCGCAAGGTCTGCAGGCAGAATGCCGGGCAAGGGACCCTTGATCCAGTCGCCGATCACGCCGCCGACGATCAGCGCCGGATTTTCACCCGCCAGCAAGGCATGTGCGAGGAAGTTCATGATGAAATGTGTTATCGCTGATGGCGTTCAATACGGTTTCTGCCCGACCCAGTTGCCGGCCGGCTGATAGCGGCAAACCCACACCTGATTTTTGCTGTCGTCGCAGACCGCCATCGCACAACCGACTTCCCGCGTATCTTTCCATACCAGTTGCGTATAGTGGCCGCAAACCTTGCCTGTCTTGCAACTGTTGCTTGCATGGTCGTAGTCTGCCCGTTCGCCGGCCCAGCTTGCAACCACCATGCCGGGGGTCACCTGTGTCACTTCCCGCTTGCCACTGGACCAGCGCAAGGCGCTTGCCCAATACAGATTTTCGCCATATTTGCCGTCGGGCTGGCTGTGTTGCATGTTGCAGGCGTGATGCTTTTGCAATTCATTTGCCCAGTCCTGCGCAGACTGGGCAAGCTGTTGTGAATAGTGCAGTTTGCCTGACCCCACCTTGTCGCGCCATGTGTTATGGGCAGCCAGCATGGCGTTGGCATCGATGGTTTCAGCTTGTGATGCCTGCAAGGGCAGGCAGGAGAGCAACAACAGGATCAGGGTTTTCATGTAAGACTTGGTTTGGTCAATGACCAGACGGGGAACAATATGGAAATGGTGTGGCGCACTTTACTTCACTTCTTGCGGAAAAGCGATTGCGCATGTCACATAATCCGCTGTGTGTGGGGAGGAGGAAGAAGATTGCTGCAAGACTTTGCGAACTGAAGGTATCATCCCGCTTTCCTGTTTCCTGTTCCTATGAATAAATGACCCGCGATTCCCTTTCCGGTGTGCTGTTTGCACTACTGGCTGCGATCGGCTTTTCTGCCAAGGCCATCTTCATCAAGCTGGCCTATCTCGATGAGGTGGATGCCATCACGCTGCTGGCATTGCGCATGGCGTTTGCCGTGCCATTTTTCATCGGCGTTGCAATCTGGCTGGAACGCAACGGGAGTGCAAAATTTTCACGCAAGGACTGGATGACGTTGGTGGGCCTCGGCCTGATGGGTTATTACCTCGCCAGCCTGTTCGATTTTCTTGGCCTGCAATATGTCAGTGCCGGGCTGGAGCGGCTGATCCTGTTCATCTATCCCACCATCACGATCGTATTGTCAGCATTCCTGTTCAAAAAACGCATCACGCCGGCAGTGTATGTGGCCATGGCTTTAAGCTATGCCGGTATCGCAATGGTGGTACTGCATGATGTAAACATGCTGGGAAAGCTTGAAGGAGCAGGGCAAGGCCAGATCCTGCTGGGTGCCGGGCTGATATTCGCCAGTGCCGTGACTTACTCCATCTACCTGGTAGGTGCTGGCCATGCCATCCAGCATATGGGGGCTACCCGATTTACCGCCTATGCGTCCATCGTTTCCAGCCTGGCCGCGCTGTTGCAATTTGCGCTGACCCATTCCTGGACCTCCCTGCACCTGACATGGCGCGTGTATGAGATGTCGCTGGCAATGGCGATTTTCTCCACCGTATTGCCGGTCTTCATGTTGTCCTATGCGATGCGCCATATCGGTTCCGGCCATACGGCGCAGATTGGTGCGGTGGGCCCGGTTGTGACCATCTTCCTGGCATATGTCTTTCTGGGCGAAAACATCACCCCGCTGCAGATGGGTGGCACGGCCCTGGTGCTGGCCGGTGTGCTGATGATCAGCCTGTCGGCGAAGAAATGAAACTCGTGGTGATCGATGTTCCGATTTCCCGGGCGTGTTGCTGCAGCCGTTTTTGCTCGAAACTGCGTGATGCTGGCAGTTTGTGAATGTTGTCTATGCTTGTTCTCTTCAGGCCTTGCCTGTCGAGTGATCTGGCGTATTCATGGATTGACTGATTGAAATTTCAGGAAATCCATTGCGCTTTGTTTGGGGTCTTCAATCATGGGCAAATGTCCGATATTGTGCATGATGATGACTTGTGATTTCGGCAGTAACTTGTGCAATATTTCCGCAGTTGCAACGTTGAGGCATCTATCGTGATCTCCCCACACGATCAGGGTCGGGATAGGCATGTCCCTGATTTTCATTTCAACTGTATCATCCTTCAGCTGACGAAAAATCCGCTGGTCAAGGTCAAAATTCCGGATGCGCTCTTGCGCCATCACATCAAGAATGGGGCGGGGGATGAAGGGAGGATCGAACATCACAAACCTGAAAGTCGCTGCAAAATCCGCCGTGTTTCTCGAGACTAATGGGTTGTGCCCGGTTTCCCTGATGACTGTCTGCAACTCACTCTCCGGTGCCGACCACACGCCACCAGGGTCAAGCAGCCACAGGCTTTTTACATCACCCGGGTACAGGGAGGCGTAAGTCATCGCAATGTGGCCGCCCATAGAGCTGCCACCCAGATGAAACTTCGTGATGCCGAGGGTATTTGCAAACACCTGCAGGCGCCTTGCCTGCGCAATTGGCGAGTAGTCTGCATCCTGCGGGTGCGAGGATTCGCCGAATCCCAGCAGGTCTGGCGCAATGACATGAAAATGTGGCGTCAGAAATTTTGCAACGCGCGTGAAATTGTCCTTGTCCGCGCCAAAACCATGCAAGAGCAGCAGGGTCTCACCCTTACCGCCTTCCAGATAGGCATAGTGCGTGCCATCTGGCAGATCCATCTGCTTATGGATCAAGCCCGATCGCTCGCGATCCGCCTGCAGGAAAAAACCTGTTGCTTGTTCAGGGGCCAGATACACCCAGCTGATTGCTGAAATGATGAATACCGCCAAGATCGATATTGCAATTTTCAGGATACGCATTGAGTTTCCTTCTCCGCAGTTGTGATCGGTTTGCAGATGAGGCTGGCAAACGGGTGCTGCTTCAAGGTGCCCGGTTCCATGGGCACGCGTCCAGGCAGATCATCTATCTTTCATGCCCTTCCATCCGTCAGCCAGCGGGTGATCTTGCGCACCAGCCAGCGCGGTGTCAGGCGAGTGGAGAAGATCAGCAGGTTGTTGAAGAGCCCGGCAATCGCCATCGATTGACCGCGCATCATTGCACGGTAAGCGCCGCGTGCCACCACCTCTGCAGACATCGCATTCAGCTTGAACATCGGCGCCTCGCTCATGTGTGCACGATCCGCAAAGCCGGTATGGGTCGGGCCGGGGCAATAGACAGTCACGGTAACACCGCTGCCCGCCAGTTCGTCGGCCAGCGCCTCGGAAAAACTCAGCACATAGGCCTTGGTGGCAAAGTAGACTGCCTGTGTCGGGCCGGGCATGAAGGCCGCGGTGGACGCGATGTTCAGCACCCTGCCATGCCGGCGCGCCAGCATGCCGGGCAGCAGCAGGCGGGTGAGGTGGGTCAGCGTGGAGATATTCAGCTGGATCATCTGCAATGCATCTTCAGATTGCATTTCGGCAAACATGATGTTGTTGCCGAAACCGGCATTGTTGACCAGATAATCCACCTGCAGGTTTTGCTGCTGCAGGGTTGCGTAGAGCGCGGCGGCGGCATCTTCCGTTGCCAGGTCCATCGCGATGACATCGACTTTGATGCCAAACTCCTGCTGCAACCGGTCTGCGAGCGCCTGCAATTTGTCCCGGCTGCGCGCGACCAGCACCAGGTCGTGTTTCCCTGCGGCAAATTGCCTGCCCAGCTCCAGCCCGATACCGCTCGAAGCGCCAGTGATCAATGCGGTTGCCATGTGATGCCTCCTGATGGATTGAATGTGTGTATGAAAGCGTATATTACGAGCTTTTGCGTCTTTCGCGCTGGATATGCCGGGCGAAGACTGGAAGCACGTCTACTGGTTCAGCATTTCTGCGCGTGTAAAATTCCAGACTTGCTTGCGCAGGGGGGCTTGCCTGTTGAAGTTTGCATATGGGAAGGAGAAAACTTTAAAATGTTGGCATGGTATTGATTTGTCAAATAAAATAATTTTACTGTTGGTTGATAGCTTATTCGCGGCCAATTTGCATCGACCTTAGGTCGCAGTCATGCAAGTCAGGTCAGGCAGGTGGCATATGCTATAGTTACAAATATATGAATGATCAGATGAAATGCCAAAAGTAGTGAATTTTGCTTCCAGCATATGAAGAGCCACAAGTTCTATACGTTTCTTCACAAACAGATACCGGTTGTCCAGGCGCTTTCGCTGATTCCCGGTATGGCTTATGTATTCCTGGGCTATTACTACAAGGTACAGCTACCGGCGATCATCTGGTATGTCATGCTGGCACTGGTGTCCTTGTGGGGCGTGCGCATTTACCGCAATTTCCACTATGCAGAAATGACCAAATCCCAGCTGGAACGCTGGTATTCCGAACTGGTATATTTTTTCTACACCATCTTCCTGCTGTGGACAGCGATCTTCCTGATCTACATCCTGGTTGACCTGCCGCAAATGCGCCATGTCGCCATCTTCACGCAGATGGGCACCGCCGTGCTGGCTTCCACCCTGCTGATGTCGGATCGCCGTCTGTACCTGCCCATCATCCTCATCTTCATGGTGCCGCTGCTGGCGTATTACCTGTCGATTAACGAGTTTTACGCGTATGCGCTGGCTTTCCTTTCCTGCGTGTTTTCCTGGCTGTTGTTCTATGCGGCGCGCAGCAGCAGTGCGCTGCTGATGAAAACCCACCACCAGGCATCGCATGACTCGCTGACCGGGCTCAGCAACCGCTATTTCTTCATCGAACAGCTGCAGCAGGTGATCAACCAGCTGCGGGATGAAGGCGGCCACAGCTACCTGTTGCTGATCGACCTGGATCATTTCAAGTCGGTCAACGATTCGCTGGGTCATGATGTGGGCGACATCCTGCTGCAGGAAGTTTCCAAGCGCCTGGTCGAGGCCAATGGTGCGAACAATATCCTCGCCCGTCTTGGAGGCGACGAATTCATCATGGTTGGCAACCGGTCTGGCGACATTGACGAGTGCAGGGAAAAGGCCATCCAGCTCGCCGACAAGCTGGTGGAAACCATCAAGCAGATTTACATCATCAATGGCCATCACATCTACATCAGCTGCAGTGTAGGTGTCAGCCTGGTGGATGCACGCAGCCTGAATGCGAACCGTTTCATCAAGGAAGCGGACATTGCAATGTACGAAGTGAAAGGTTCGGGCCGCGACGGCGTGTTCCTGTTCAACGAGGAGCTGTCCACGCGGGTGGAACATCACCTGGAAATCGAGCGTCACCTGCACTTCGCCGTGCAGAAGAATGAAATATTCCTGCAGTTCCAGCCACAGGTTGACGTCATGAAAAAAGTGGTCGGGGCAGAGGCGCTGGTACGCTGGAACAGCCCCAAACTGGGTCCGGTGCTGCCGGCGGAATTCATCCCCATCGCAGAGCAGACCGGGCTGATCGTCGAGCTCGGCAGCTATATCCTTGAGCAGTCGTTCCGCACCCTGAAGGCATGGGAAGAGGAGGGCGTGATGCTGCAGCATCTCGCCATCAACATCAGCATGCGCCAGCTGTTGCACCATACCTTTGTCGACAGTGTCAGGTTGCTGTGCAACCTGTATCTCAGTGAAAAGCTGTGCCAGAAGATCATTTTCGAAATCACCGAGTCGATCGCGCCGGAAGACATCAGCATCCTGGTGGAACGCATGCAGGCGATTTCGGAACTGGGCATACGTTTCTCGATGGATGATTTCGGTACCGGCTATTCTTCGCTGGTCAACCTGAAGCAGCTCGCAGTCTCCGAAATCAAGATAGACCGTTCCTTTGTGGCCGAAATCGAACACAGGGAAAGCGACAAGTCGATGGTGCGCACCATCCTCGGCCTGGCGCGCCTGCTCGATTGCCGGGTAGTGGCGGAAGGCGTGGAAACGCAGGGGCAGTTCGATTTCCTGATCGCCAATGACTGCCGGATATTCCAGGGCTATTACTTCTCGCTGCCGCTGCTCAGTGCAGATTTCGTCGACTATTACCGCAACAGCAAATAAAGGTCTTGCAGAAATCCGGCTGGCTTACTGCCGGGGCCCGGTTCAGGTAATCACGGTCGGTTTGTCGCGACCGGTGCGCTGCTGCAGTTCGGCAACTTCCAGTGCAATCCTCACCAGTTCCGCCAGCGCTTGCTGTGCATCCAGCTGGTGGCGGGCTGCATTCGCCTCAAACGCTTCCAGATAGATGCGCAACGTTGCACCTTCGGTGCCGGTGCCGGAAAGACGGAACACTATGCGCGAGCCGTCGGTGAAGATCAGCCGCACACCCTGCTTGTTGCTGACGCTGCCATCTACCGGGTCGGCATAGCTGAAGTCATCGCACAATTGCACGGTATAGTTGCCGAAAGTCTTTCCCGGCAGGATGGCAAAGCTGTCGCGCAGGTGCTGCATCACGCCATTGGCCGCTTCGGTGGGCAGGCCTTCATAGTCATAGCGCGAATAGAAATTGCGGCCGTATGTTGCCCAGTGTTCGCGCACAATCTGCTCCACCGGCTGCTTTCTGGCGGCCAGAATATTCAGCCAGAACAGCACCGCCCACAGCCCATCTTTTTCACGCACATGGTCTGAACCGGTGCCGAAGCTTTCCTCGCCGCACAGGGTTACCTTGCCGGCATCCATCAGGTTGCCGAAAAATTTCCAGCCGGTAGGCGTCTCGAAACAGGGGATGTTCAATGCCTGTGCCACGCGGTCTACTGCGGCACTGGTGGGCATCGAACGCGCTACGCCGGCCAGCCCCTTTTTATAGGCAGGTGCCAGCGTGGCATTGGCGGCCAGCAACGCCAGGCTGTCGGAGGGTGTCACGAAGAAATGCTTGCCGAGGATCATGTTGCGGTCACCGTCGCCATCGGAAGCAGCGCCGAAATCCGGTGCGTTCGCGCCATACATGATTTCCACCAGGTCATGCGCATAGGTCAGGTTGGGGTCGGGGTGACCGCCGCCAAAATCTTCCAGCGGCACCGCATTCATGATGCTCGCTGCAGGCGCGCCGAGGCGGCGATGCAGGATTTCCAACGCATACGGGCCATTCACCGCATGCATCGCATCGAAACGGATATTGAAACCACCAGCCAAAAGTTCGCGGATCGCCGCAAAATCGAACAACGACTCCATCAGCCCGGCGTAATCCGCCACCGGGTCTATCATCTCGACAGTCATCTCGCCAAGCCGGCTGCTGCCCAGCGTATCAATCGCGACATCAGCGGCCTCGAGTATGCGGTACTGTTTAATCGTCTTGCTGGTGGCATAGATGGCTTCGGTCACTGTTTCGGTCGCGGGGCCGCCATTGCTGCTGTTGAACTTGATGCCGAAATCTTCAGTGGGCCCCCCGGGATTGTGGCTGGCGGACAGGATGATGCCGCCGAATGTCTGGTATTTGCGGATCACGCAGGAAGCCGCCGGCGTGGAAAGGATGCCGCCGCGGCCCACCAACACCTTGCCGTAACCATTGGCGGCGGCCATTTTCAGGATCACCTGGATCGCCTGCCGGTTGTAATAACGGCCATCGCCCCCCAGCACCAGTGTGGCCCCTGTCGGCGCCCGGATGCTGTCAAAGATGGATTGCACGAAATTTTCGAGGTAATGCGCTTGCTGGAAGACGGGGACTTTCTTTCTCAGCCCGGAAGTGCCGGGTTTCTGGTCACTGAAGGGGGAAGTCGCGATGGTTTTGATGTTCATGCGTGAATTTTCTGGCTGGTTTGTATGCGAACGGGAATGATACTCAAGATTTATTAAGGAATTCATGCATTTTTAAGGCGCATCCCTTTACATCCTGCCTGTTAACGGTGTTAAATCATGCCTTGCAGCATGCAGGCTTTTGGGATTTTAATAGTTGATTTTCAAGGGTGAAAGTGTCCATTCGGGCACTCCGTCATATTGAGGTTGCCATGAAATACAAGCATTTCAAGGGTGGGGTCTACGATTTCATCTGCGAAGCCAGGCTGGAATCCAACCCGCAGATCGTCATGGTCGTGTATCAGGCCAGCGACGGCTCCACATGGGTCAGGCCACGGGATGTGTTCTATGAGCTGATCGAGTTTGAGGGCAAAATCGTCCGACGTTTCGAGCCGATCAACTGACATTCGAGCCTATGCCATCCACGCAGATCAATTTCAAGAATATTCCGGTTCAGGCAAGCATCATTTCCAAAATCATCAGCATTGATGTCGATTCCAACAATTGCTTCAGCGAGCTGGATGACCTGATCAGCTCAGACCAGGGTGTGGCCTCCTTGCTGCTGCGCGTGGTCAACTCCCCGTTTTACAGCCGCGGCAATTCCATTGCCACCATACCCTATGCCATCAGCCTGCTTGGCTACAGCGTGGTGCGCTCGCTGGCGCTGATGGCGTTCAGCCGCTCGCTGTTTTCGCATACCAAAAATGCGAATTTCCGCCTGCACATCTGGCAGCATTCACTATTGTCTGCGATCGCCAGCCAGAGCATCTGCCAGCAGATGGGGCAGATCAAGCTGAAGGATGATGCCTTTGTCGCCGGCCTGATGCACGACACCGGCAAAGTGCTGATGTACTCCCACGACCCCTTTGTATATGAAAAAGTGTTCAGCTGGCAGTTCGGGCAGAACTGCAGCAGCCTGGAAGCGGAAAGGAAATTTTTCGGCTTCGACCATTGTGACGCGGGACGCGAAGCCGTGCAGGAATGGAAACTGCCTGATCGTTTCATCGACTACATGGGGCGCGAAATCAATGGCAGCCAGGTTGAACCCAGCGACGATCCCGTACTGGGCTGCCTGCGTGCAGCCAACTACCTGTGCAAGACCGCAGGCATCGGCGCCAGTCCGGCAGACGAAAGTGAAGACCGCATGCTCGCGCTGCTTGCGCTGGGCATCCCGACTGAAATCTGCGAGCGGATCCTGCAACCCGACTACCTGCAGCAACTGATGGAAACCGACACCTACAAACTCTGTTCGAGCCTATGATGAACCAGCCCGCCAACGCCCAGGTCATTCAGGTCACCTCGCTCGAGCGCACCTTGTGGAGCAACCTGTCGCGCCAGCTCGATGAAACCCTGAAGCGCATGGATATTGCCCAGCTGGCTTCGCCCACCATGCTCATCCTGCACGATCTCATCGATACCGCCGTGCGGCAGATGCACCGCAAGCTGTTTCTCGTGCTGGCGGAAGAGGATTTCGGCATGGGGCTGGAAACCCACGCCAACTACCTGGAAGAGCTGTATGCCGCAGAAGTTGCCGAGCACGGCGCGCAGAATATCGAGCGATACTGCCAGCAGCACGGCTACCATGTCGGCATCGTGTTTCCCGACAGCGGCAACACCCTGGTGGAAATCACCATCCCGATAGAATGCACTTTGCAGCAGAGCAACTCCCTGCAACTGGTGCAGGCACTGGCCTACCAGCTGGACATCAGCGCGATTCCCGGCGAGCGTCCCGCAACGCGCATCACCCTGAAACGGCAGGCCGACAAGCAGACCATCCTGCATATGGGCAGCCTGATGGACGACGTCAGCAGCCTCAACAGCATGAAGCTCATTTACGAGCAGCTGGGTTACGGCATCATCCTGTTTTCCAGCGTGGGGCAAGTGCTGTCCTTGTCGCGTTCGATGCTGGCCAGTGTGAAGCTGCCGGCCAATGAAGATTCGATCGACATTTTCTGCCGCGCGATCCCGTTCAATTTCTACAACGACATCATCTGGGGGCTGGCGCTGGCCGGGCAGCGCGGCAATTTCGAAAACTACCGCATCCGCATGCGCATCTCGGGGGTGGAAAACCAGTCGGTGCTGTTCAATGTCAGCGGTTTCCGCGACGATAAGGGCGTCATCCACTCGCTTTGGCAGGTAGTCTCGCTGGCCGAGGATGCCAACCTGTCCGAAGGATCCATCATCAGCGAGGCGCGCATCCACAAGATCACCCGCAACTATGTGCCGCAGCTGGTGGAAGAAAAGGCGCGCGAGGCCGTGCGCCTGGGCAAGGAAAAGATCGGCAACGAAGAGCGCAGCGTGGCCATCCTGTTCTGCGACATCGTCGGTTTCACCTCCTATGTGGAAGCCAATGCCAGCAGCGAATCCATCATCAACACGCTGAACACCATCCTGCGCAGGGTATCCAGCTCGGTGAAACGCTACAACGGCTTTATCGACAAATTCATGGGCGACAGCGTGATGGCCATCTTCAACCATCCTGCCGATGCCGTGTATGCCGCGCTGGACATGCAAAGCCACTCCGCCGACATCAACACCCTGCGTTCGCGCGCCGGGCAGGACACCCTGCGCCTGCGCATCGGCATCCACTGGGGTGAGGTGGTCATCGGCAATGTGGGTACCGCGGAAAGGCTGGACTGGACGGCCATCGGCGATGTGGTGAACACCGCTTCACGCATCGAGAAAAACTGCGACCCCGGCTCCATCCTGGTCAGCCAGGGCCTGCGCGATGCGGTGGTGCCGATGCATCATCCCCGGCTGAAATTTGGCCGGGTATTCCAGATACAGGTCAAAGGCAAGCGCGAGGCCCTGTCGGTGTGCCACATTGAAATGGATGCCTGACGCGCAAAAGCAAGTCGTCATTTGCCGTATGGCATGCAACTATCCACAGGAGTAGTACTAACAGCATATTGATTCCACTGGATTCATGGTTCATCCTATAGGCCGTAAAAGTCAAAACCGGCGTCTCGCGGCCACACCATGCGTGGACAGCGCGAGTCAGGTTGCAGTTTTAGCGCAAATTCAAGTTCAATTTCCAAGGGGAGGTAGCAGTTTTGGCGGAGATCACATTAAGCAATTATCGCGAATGGCTGCCATTTGCCATCATTGCGTTTGGCGTATTCCTGGCGATGATCTCGCCCTTCATGCCCCACCGTCGTGAGCATCACCAGAAAGCCATGAAAAAAGTGGCCGGTTTCCGTGGCGCATTGCAACCGCACGACCTTGAGCACTGGAAAGAGCTATACCGAGGCACCGGTGACAAGATCGACCCACCCAGGGGGCATTACATCGACAGCGAAGGCAAGCCGACCCGGCTTGATGCCATGTGGACTGCCGGTGGCGAGGACCACACCTCCATCCAGCGCATTGCCGAAAGCCTGGAAAAACTCTGCGCAGAATTCCCGCTGGATGCTTATGAAGCCAGGATCGTCTGGTATGAAGTCGGCCAGCTGATGGATTCCATGCATGACTGGCTGCAACAGATTCAAGGTGTGCAGGAAGGCAGCACCTTTCTCGAAGAGCAGTATCCGAAAATGCGGGAAATTTTTGTCAAATTCGGGTCAAAGTTCAAACGCTGGCCGCACCGCATCTACGCAAAACGCTGAAATTTGCCGCACGGTTTTGTTGCATTGCATTGCATTCACATCTTCTTTTCAATTCATTCAAGGCTGACCTGCAAGTGCAATGCGCACCCAATGTGCTGCACACAATTTGTGTTGGCCTGCACCGGAATACGCCAAAAATTAATCCACAAATTCTGTGGATAACTTTGTGGATTGTTTGCCAGTAAGTTGATAAATACTTCTCCGGAAACCACTTTTTTTTATTGCTTAAATATTGAACTTTTAAAATAACACAATATAAACAAAAGGATAGAAATTTCATATGGCATTGGTTGGGTATATTGCCCCGTAAGCCCCGCCAGTGTTGGACTCTGTGGATTAAACGCGTTGTCAATACGTAATCAGTAATATTTTTAAAAAAAATTTCATGGCAGTTTTGCGAAAAAAATTTCCTGAATCAAATCAGGAACAACATTTTCAATACAGAAAATTCACTGTTGAATTGTTGCAACACCCTGCAACATTTTTCAAAACACGCACGGTGCGGTAAGCTTGCGCATTTCCCGCAAACCTCATTCACATTCATAAAAGAAAAACCATGGCCCAATACGTAATGTCCATGCTCCGCGTGAGCAAAATCGTTCCCCCCAAGCGTCAGATCATCAAAGACATCTCCTTAAGCTTCTTCCCCGGTGCAAAAATCGGTTTGCTGGGCCTGAATGGCTCCGGTAAATCCACCGTACTCAAGATCATGGCCGGCGTGGACAAGGAATATGACGGCGAAGTGCAGCGCCTGCCCAACATCAAGGTGGGCTACCTGCCGCAAGAGCCTCAGCTCGACCCGGAAAAAACCGTGAAGCAGGAAGTGGAGTCTGCGCTGGGTGAAGTGATGGAAGCGCAGTCCAAGCTCGATGCCGTATATGCCGCCTATGCCGATGAAAATGCTGACTTTGATGCGCTGGCTGCCGAGCAGGCGCGGCTGGAAGCCATCATCGCCACCAGCGGCTCTGATTCCTCGCACCAGATGGAAGTGGCGGCGGATGCCTTAAGGTTGCCCGAATGGGACGCGCAGATCAAAAACCTCTCCGGTGGTGAAAAGCGCCGCGTTGCGCTGTGCAAACTGTTGCTGGAAAAGCCCGACATGCTGCTGCTGGACGAGCCCACCAACCACCTCGATGCCGAATCTGTCGAGTGGCTGGAGCAATTCCTTGTGCGCTTCCCCGGCACCGTGGTGGCGGTAACGCACGACCGCTACTTCCTCGACAACGCCGCCGAATGGATACTGGAGCTGGACCGTGGCCACGGCATCCCGTGGAAGGGCAACTACTCCGAATGGCTGGAGCAGAAGGAAGCGCGTCTGGAGCAGGAAAACAAACAGATCGACGCGCACATGAAAGCGATGAAGCAGGAGCTGGAATGGGTACGGCAAAACCCCAAGGCACGCCAGGCCAAATCCAAGGCGCGCTTGAATCGCTTTGAAGAACTCAACTCGCAGGAATACCAGAAGCGCAACGAGACCCAGGAAATCTTCATCCCTGTGGGCGAGCGTCTGGGAAATGAAGTCATCGAATTCAACGGCGTCAGCAAAGCCTATGGCGACCGTCTGCTGATGGATAACTTCAGCTTCAAGATTCCCGCTGGCGCCATTGTCGGCATCATCGGCCCCAACGGCGCTGGTAAATCCACGCTGTTCCGCATGATTACCGGCAAGGAACAACCCGATAGCGGTGAAGTGAAAATCGGCCAGACCGTGAAAATCGCTTATGTCGACCAGTCACGCGACGCGCTGGAAGCCGACAAAAGCGTGTTCGACGCCATCTCCGGCGGCCACGATATTTTGACCGTGGGCAAATACGAAACCCCGGCCCGCGCCTACATCGGCCGCTTCAACTTCAAGGGCGCAGACCAGGCCAAGATCGTCGGCCAGCTCTCCGGTGGTGAGCGCGGGCGATTACATTTAGCGAAGACGCTGATCTCCGGCGGCAATGTGCTGCTGCTCGACGAACCCTCCAACGACCTCGATGTGGAAACCCTGCGCGCGCTGGAAGACGCGCTGCTGGAGTTTGCCGGCTGCGTCATGGTCATCTCGCACGACCGCTGGTTCCTCGACCGTATCGCCACCCACATCATCGCGGCAGAAGGCGATTCGAAGTGGACGTTCTTTGATGGCAACTATCAGGAATACGAGGCGGACAAGAAGAAGCGGCTGGGTGAGGAAGGGGCGAAGCCGAAACGGATTCGTTATAAGCCGATTAGTAGGTGAATATCATAGAACCTGATTGGTCTAAACAAGACTGTTTCAGTTAAGTTTGTTACGTGCATGTTCTATGTTCGCACCAAATCTTCGAGTGTATTGTGGGAGAAATAAATAATGGCAATAACTCCATTTGATGAATTCGATCCGTTATCTTTTAAATCATTAAGTACATCGGAAGCCGCGACAAATGCGGTGAAGCGTGAAATCAAGAATATCTTGAGTTCCTATGTCGGTTGGTATGACCCATTCTGCGAGCTTATACAGAATGCGCTTGATTCGGTAGAGGCACGTGCAATAGAAGAAAAGCGCACAAAATCTGGTGAGGGATATAAGCCACGAATTGGCATCACGGTGAATATGCAGGCTAATTGCCTGACCGTTACAGATAATGGCGTGGGTCTGAATAAGGATCAGTTTCAACAGTTCTTAGCCCCCAATTTTTCATTCAAATCTGGCAATACACGAGGGCATAAAGGGGTAGGAGCAACTTACGTCGCATATGGCTTTAATAAAATGCAGGTTGCCACAAAGACTGTGGGTTTTGAGACTGTTGGTCAGATTATTCGTGCAAGAACATGGCTTGACGACCCGGCGCCAAGCGGCAATCCAAAAGTCATTTTGGATGCCTCCGGTCCCGTGGACTTGGTCTTTAATGATATTGATCGTGGTGTGTCAATTACGGTTTTTTTTGATGAATTTACTCATCCAAAGCGGTTGGATTGGGTGCAGGCTTCTACAGCTGACTCCTGGTGGAAAATTCTCTCAATCAAGACTGGCTTGGGCGCAGTATTTCCTAATAGTGAGATACGGATAGAGTTGACCGTTATAGCGCCAGGCGGTACCAGTACGTCACTTGAAAAAAACGGTGTTGAGTACTATTGGATTTATCGGGACTATCCAAAGACGGCGCGTTTTAGGGAGATCAAGAAGACGGAGAAGGAATTATTTGAGAAACGCGGTGCGGGGTTTAGGCATCCGGATAAAATTTCCAACCTCGATCTTATTTACGAGCAGTGGTGTTCGGATGAACTTGAGGGGTTGCTTGGCAAGAGTCTAAATGAAGAAGAGCGCATTATATTGCGCGACTACAGGCCTACTGTTGGAGTGGAGTTTGGATATACCGCGAAATTGTGGCAGAAATTTAACGAAGATTTGGGTGTGCGATCTAATTACCGCGTGATGACTACAGGTATTCAAATGGCGGCGAATAATATGCCCCAAGGCGAGCCGATCCAGATTCCGCTAACAAGAAATATTGGTCGACAAAACCAAATTCATTTCTTGATTCACTTTGAAAATTACACGCCTGATTTGGGTCGTAAAGGATTTCATCGAGAGTTGAGTGATTTTGCCAAAGGTGTTGCTCGTCAAATAACCGAGAATCATTTGTCGCAAGTTCGGGCTCGATTGAAAGTTAATACAGGAGTTGCGCCGGATCTATTGCGTGAGCAACAGATTTCGGAATGGAAGAAAGATATGCTCTCTCATGAGCAATCCAGTCCGTTGCGAATCATGAATGACAATTTCTTCTTCCCTGTGCAGCGAGTTTCTATTACATCAACACCAACACGCGAGCAAGATGTAATTGCGCTATTTCATCAGCTGATTGCTGGTGGAATTGTTCGTGGTATTCAAGTGATGGCAACAAATGAGCGGCTCACATATGACAGCTTATTTAAGATTGCATTTGATTTGGCACCTGAAAAATACATTTTCAATAAACAAACTAATCCGCTTGGTATATCAGAAGACGTAGCAAACCAGTTAAAGGGATTGGTTACAGAGCCAAAGGTACTTGAGTACAAATTCTCGCTTGATGGCTTGATTGAAGATGTGGAAAGCGGTGATAAAAATATTAAGGACATTAATCTCACTGTCGTATGGAGTTCTGGTAATCAGTATCGTGAAAGGTATGGAATTAATTCTTTGCTACTATCTGAGAATCAGGATCAGAGATCATTTCATGGTGCAACCCATGTGCTAAGTGATTTGGAGTCCGGGGCAAAAATTATGGACCTTATTATTCTTGAGGAATTGATTGACTACCTAAATGATCAGGTTGGCTGTGAGGATAAGCAAAGGGTGAAATACGAATAGAAAATCTCACGAATCTCGGGTCAGCCGGACTCTAAGTTTTCTGGCATCAAGAATTTCGAGTCAACATGGGGGTCAGGCCTTAAATTTTACATAATTTAATTAATTGATTATATTGAATAATTTTAATTTAAGCTATCAGGTGCATGCCGCGTTTACTTCATTTTTCCCCGCATCCATAAAGCTGTAAACACCAATCTCTTGACAATACTATCGCTATGCGACAGTATCAAGCTCCGTTATCATAGATTTTCACGATGAAAAAACCCTGAAAGTCTGGCGCGGTGAATTTTCGCGGCGCTTGCCGAGCCAGATTCAGGAGTTGGCACGCCGCAAACTGCGTATGTTGCATAACGCGCAGAGAGTTGAAGATTTACGCATTCCGCCGAATAACCGTCTTGAAATGTTGAAAGGTAACCGCGCGGGTCAATGGAGCATCCGCATCAACGATCAATGGCGGGTGTGCTTTGTGTGGAATGACGGACAGGCCAGTCGCGTGGAAATCTGCGATTATCATTGAGGAGTAAGTACCATGGCTAAAACAACCAAACTGCGCAACATTCATCCCGGTGAAGTGCTGCGTGAGGAGTTTCTGGTGCCGCTTGGCATTTCGCAATACCGCTTGGCGAAGGAAATCGGGGTGACTGAGGCGCGCATTTCGGCGATCTGTTCCGGCAAACGTGCAATCACTGCGGATTCGGCGCTGCGTCTGGCGGCGTTTTTTGGCACGAGCAGTGGATTCTGGATGGGCTTGCAGGCAGATTACGACACAGAAGAGGCGGCCAAGGAGTTATCCAAGGAATTGGCACAGATCCAGCGTTTCGAGCCGATGGCGGCCTGATGTCAGCACGCCTCCCGTGCTGCCTGGGGGGATTGATGTAGTAACAATATGGGACGGACCGCGGTTTAATGTGCACTCATGACTATCTCTGCAAACAATAAGCGCATCGTCATCATTGCTGGGCCGAATGGCGCTGGTAAAACAACCTTTGCTCGTGAGTTTTTGCCAACTGATGCGGAGCTTCCGAATTTTGTTAATGCGGATTTGATTGCTGCTGGTATATCGCCATTTGCACCAGAGCTGGCGGCATTCAAAGCGGGCAGGTTGATGTTGGAGACGATAGATGATTATGTGAGACGCGGCGAAAGTTTTTCCTTCGAGACGACGCTATCCGGTTTGACCTATGCGCAGATGATTCCGGTGTGGCGGACATCTGGTTATGCGGTGAAACTGATTTTCCTTTCTTTGCCGGATGTTGAGATGGCAATCGAGCGTGTGGCGATACGCGTCAGGCAGGGCGGCCATAATATCCCCGAAGATGTAATTCGGCGCAGATATGCACATGGCCGTGGAAATTTCGAGCGTTACAAGTTGCTGGTAGATGGCTGGCAGTTATACGATAATTCACAGACACCTCCATTTCTTTTAGACGAGGGGATGAATAAATGAAAGTACCTGTTTCCAAACTGAATGATCCCGACCTGCAAAAGGTTCCACAGGCCTTGATGCGTGCTGCTGAAAAGGCTCGCCAGCTTGCTGAACAGACTGGTACACCATTTGTTACACGCCCAGTGGGAACTACTGAAAAGAAAGCCAAGTAAATTCTGGCTTGATCCTGACAAGCACCGTGAGGTTCAGCCCTTACATTTGACAAAATCTTGGGGTCAGGTCTTAAATTTTACACGTCACAACATATTGAATTAATTAAATAATATATTCATTTAAATATATGGGCTCAGATCAGATTCGATATTCATCAAAAAAACTTCTAGCTCAATAGATTAGATAAGTGGCTCAACACACAGCTAACCTCAAAAATAAATTCATTCCTAGAAATTGATCATGATCAAACGTCCCAATAAGTGGCTTGCGCTTATCTTAGGAGTTTTCACTCCACCGCTCAGTCTCGTCTATGTGGCGCAACCGGCATGGGCGGTATTTTATTTTGTGCTCTTGATGGGGCTGGGTGTTATCGGCTTTTTCTATGAGCATGTTTATCCGATTCTCATACTGATAAGCCTGATTACTTTTTATCTTGCATGCGGTATTCATTCTTTTAGACTTGCCAAAGCTTATCTTGTAGATAAGATCAGGCCGCACTACAGCCGCTGGTATGGCTTGCTTGCAATCTATCTGGCATTTTTTGTGATTGTTTTTCTTTTTCGCTCATTCGGTTTTGAGCCTTTCAGGCAAGCATCGAGTTCCATGTTGCCAAGTATTGAGCACAGAGCAATCCTGGTTGTGCGGAAGTGGGGTTATGGTCATTACGGTTCATACGGGTTTGTTCCATTTCACAGATCAATTTCAGCTGAAATGCAAAGAGGGGATGTGATTGTTTTTGATTATCCTGAAAATAAATCCGTTCAGTACATCAAGCGACTGATTGGGTTGCCGGGTGACCGGGTTGAATACAGGGACAAGCAAATTAGTGTCAATGGCGTGAGCATCGCTAGAATCAAGGAGGGCGAGTATATGGCCAACCTGGGTGGCGAATTTGAAAAGCTGACGCGGTATCAGGAAACGCTGGATGGCAAGCCTTATGACGTGGTGGTGGATGAGAGTATTGGCAGGCCGATTTTGCCCGATTCGAGTTCATTTAAATTCAAGGAAAATTGCTCGTTTAATGGTAGTGACCTGAGCTGTCTGGTACCGGAAAATCACTATTTTGTGTTGGGTGATAATCGGGATAACAGCAGAGATAGCCGTTATTGGGGATTTGTGCCTGAAAAGAATGTTGTCGGGGTAGTGTGGAAAACGTTCAAGTGATTTTGTGTAGAAGATTTAATCTTTAACAGGAAAACATGGGATCAAATTTCATTGATCCAACCGGATTCGAGTGTTGACTTCGAGGAATTAAATGGGTCCGCATAGCTTAACTTGTTACAGTACCAGAATGAAAAATTTCATCTCCTTCCTCTTTCTCATCCTGCTTGTTTTAGGCTCGTTTACTGTGTCTGCTTCAGAACCTGCAGTGATCTATTGGAGCTCGGATGCGGGCAAGGCGTTGCGCGCCAGAATCAAGCCTGATGCAGACTACTGGCAGCTCATTCCCTGGTTCACAAATCAGATCAACCAGTCTTATTGCGGGGTGGCCAGCGCGGTGACAGTGCTGAATGCGATGCCGATCAAGAAGCCGGTTGATCCCATCTATGCGCCGTTTGCCTATTTCACCCAGAGCAATTTCTTTACGCCTGAGGTGGCGAAGGTCATCGGCCCGCAGACTGTACGCAATCAAGGCATGACCCGCGACGAGATGGTGGAGACGTTAACGCAACTTGGCGTGAAGGCGACGACGGTGGCGGGGGATGAAGTGGATGAGCCTGCGCTGCGTTCTCTTGTGCAGAAGGCGATGGGCGACGACGGGCAGTTTGTGCTGGTTAATTTTTTGCGCAGGTCACTAGGCCAGCCCGGCGGGGGGCATTGGTCGGTGTTGGCGGCTTATGATGCGCAAGCGGATCGTGTGCTGATCCTCGATGTGTCGAAGTATATGTATGAGCCCGAGTGGGTTACCATCCCTACACTTCTTAAAGCGATAAACACGCTGGATGCCGAAAGCAACCGGGCGCGTGGTTTGGTGTTCGTATCGCAACAGGGCGGCAAATGAATGTGGTGGACATAATCCAGTTGTAATTGTTGGATAATATAAAAATGCGTCAGACTGGATTGATTTCACTCTTGACCATCAAGTCAATCGATTAACATGACCATGTCGCTAGATCAAATCAAACTAAAACTAAACCAGCTGGGCTGGATTAAATATGCCGGCTTGCTGGTGTTGGCTTTGCTAGCCTGGTGGCTGGTTCAATACTGGCTGGGCCCCAAGGTGCCGGGGTATGTTGTGACCAGGGGTGAACTGATTCAAACCGTGGTGGCGAGCGGGCGGGTTGAGTCGCCTGCGCGGGTGGAAATTTCCAGCAAGATTACCGGCAAAGTGGTGTCTATCCCCGTGGCCGATGGGCAGAAGGTAAAGGCCGGGCAAACGCTGATTGAGATGGAAAAGGGTGATGAACGCGCCACGCTGGCACAGGCCCGGGCTGCGGTGGCACAGGCGGAGGCACGCTTGCAGCAAATCAGGGAGTTGACCCAGCCGGTGACCGAGCAAACATTGAAGCAGGCGAAAACCACGCTGGATATTGCCAGCAAGCAATATGCCAGAAACAAGGAATTATCCGCGCAGGGGTATGTGAGCCAGGCACAGCTGGATGACGCTTTGCGCAGTCTGGATATTGCAAAAAGCCAGTTGGCGAGTGCGGAGCTGCAGGTGCAGTCTTACAAGAAAGAGGGCAGTGATTATGCCTTGGCTGAGGCGGCGTTGAATCAGGCGCGTGCGAATGAGCATGTGGCATTGGCCAGGCTGGGCAATACGGTGATCAAGGCGGTGTCGGATGGTGTTTTGATTTCACGCGCGGTGGAGCAGGGCAATGTGGTGATGCCGGGTAAAACATTGATGGTGATGTCGCCGGCTGGCAAAACGCAATTGATCGTGCAGATAGATGAAAAAAATATGCGTTACCTGAAGCTGGGCCAGCATGCGCTGGTGGTGGCAGATGCGTATCCCGGACTGCGCTTTGATGCGGTGCTGGCGTATATCAACCCGGGGGTGGATGCCACGCGCGGTTCGGTGGAAACCAAGCTCGATGTGCCTGCCCCGCCGGATTTTTTGCGGCAGGACATGACGGTGTCGGTGGATATTGAGGTGGCAAGGCGTGCCGATGCACTTACCCTTTCGATGGCGGCCATCCGTGATGGCGCAGGCGCAGAACCCTGGGTGATGGTGCTGGATAACGGGCGCATTAAACACCGCAAGGTGAAGCTGGGTGTGCGGGGAGATAGCAGGGTGGAAATTCTCGATGGGCTGCGCGAGGGTGATTGGGTGTTGCCTGCAATCAGTTTGCCCTACAAGGAAGGCAAGCGCCTTCGCATTGTTGCCCCCTGAGGCCGCATAAAAATAAGGATAAAATTGTGAACAGGTTCGTTCCCTTTGAGTGGATAGCCGCAATTCGATTTTTGCGCGAGGGGCGTTTGCAGACTTTGTTCATCATCTCGGGTGTGGCGATTGGCGTTGGGGTGATTGTTTTTATGTCTGCCTTGCTGAGCGGGCTGCAGGCGAATCTGTTTTATCGGATCATGAGTTCGCAACCGCACATTACGCTGGAGCGCCCCAAGCAGGTGGTTACGTCTGTGCGGCAAGCCGAGCCGGGGCAGCAAATTGTTGAATCGGTGCAGAAGCCACCGCAGCGTGTCAGCTCGGTGGACCAATGGCAGAAGGTGCGTGACCTGATGCGCTCGCGCAACGATGTGCTGGCGGTTTCACCCACTGTTACCGGGCCTGCATTTGTGGTGAGGGGCAGCTCCAATCAGGCAATTTCACTCACGGGAATTGATGTTGAGCAATACATCAAGATTGTGCCGCTGCCCGATAAAATGGTTGCCGGCACCTATCGCTTGACCAGTAACGACATCATCATCGGCACGCAGCTGGCCGAAGACATGGGCATGCAACTGGGTGACAAGTTACGCGTGGCCACGGCGGAAGGGGCAAGCCGCACGCTGACGATAGTCGGAATTTTTGATTTTGGTAACCGCAGCGCCAACCAGCGCACCACCTTTGTGCTGCTTTCGACCGCCCAGAATTTGCTCAATCTGCCGGGTAGTGTCACCAGTATCGATATGACAGTTAAAGACCCCTATGCGGCCGAGACGATCGCTCAATCCATTGCCAGTGAAACAGGTTTGAATGCCTTGAGCTGGATAGCCAATAACAGCCAGTTTTTTCAGGGGATGAATGCGCAAACGATGTCCAGCATGTTGATACGGATTTTTGTGGGTTTGTCGGTGGCCGCAGGTATTGCCAGCGTGTTGGTGGTGTCTGTGGTGCAGCGGCAAAAAGATATTGGCATTTTGCGCGCGATGGGTGGTTCACGTGGGCAGGTGATGCGCGTGTTTCTGCTTCAGGGGGCGGTGGTAGGTTTGCTGGGTTCGATGATGGGGTCTTTACTGGGATTTTTGTTGTTGATGGCATGGCGCCTTGTGGCAAAAAATCCGGATGGCAGTGTGATGTTTGTCATCACGATGGAGCCTGAACTTTTCATGTATTCCGCACTGGTTGCTACGCTAACCGGCCTTGTGGCTGCGGTGACACCGGCGGTGCGTGCGGCACGCCTGGACCCTGTGGTGGCGATTCGTGGTTAGCGCGGTTTTACAACTGCAAGCGGTGCGCAAATCCTATGCGGTGGGTACACCGGTAGAAACCGAAGTGTTGCACGGCATCGACATGCAGTTGAACAAAGGTGAGTTTGTTGCGCTGATCGGCCCCTCGGGTTCCGGTAAAAGCACCTTGCTCAATATCATGGGTTTGCTTGATCGCCCCACTCGCGGAAAATTGTTGATCAAGGATCAGGACACCAGCGCAATGGATGAATCACAACTGACCCAGTTGCGCGGTCAGGCCATCGGTTTCGTGTTTCAAACGCATTTGTTGTTGACTGCCTTTACCGCACTTGAGAATGTGATGATGCCGCTGCTGTTGCAGCGCGGCCGCCCCGACGAAGCGATGAAGTCGCGAGCGGCTTCGCTGCTGGAGCAGGTTGGTCTGGCGCAGTGGCAAAACAATCTGGTCAACAATATGTCTGGCGGCCAGCAGCAGCGCGTGGCCATTGCCCGCGCACTTGCCCTGAACCCTTCATTGATACTCGCCGACGAGCCCACTGGCAACCTGGATACAAAATCTGCCGATGCGGTATTTGAACTGATGCGCAAAGTCAATCAGGATAGCGGAACAACTTTTTTGATGGTGACGCATAACGTGGGGATGGCGAGCCGATGTGATCGTGTTTTGAATCTGGTGGATGGAATTATTCTGGCTTAGTACGAGCCTTAACATCAGGCATAAAGGCAAGGTGCCATTGCATTCTCCGCCATCGATGAAGGTTGTTACATCCGGCCCAGTCAGCTTCCTTCGAGAAATAAACCTTGCTATTGCGCTGGGTATCATGCATAGTGCGTATAGCGATTCTCAAGCATGTATTCGTAGTCTGGTTTTGTACACGCGTTCCGCGTATATCACTTTCCTCTTGTCGTCTTGACCTTCGTCCCTTGCGGGGAGGTTTCCCCATTGTTTTTTTCAGGAGTATCAAGATATGGCAACAGGTAGTGTCAAGTGGTTCAACGATGCAAAGGGCTTTGGCTTCATCACCCCGGCTGACGGGGGCGCTGATCTCTTCGCGCATTTTTCCGCAATCCAGAATTCAGGTTTCAAGAGTCTGATTGAAGGTCAGCAGGTCAGTTTTGATGTGACCACCGGCCCCAAAGGGTTGCAGGCATCGAATATCCGCGCAGCGTAACCGGACTGGCAGGACTGCTCAGCCAGTCTGCAGGTCTACCGGAAAAGCCCGGCATTGCCGGGTTTTTTCTTTTCAACTTAAGGAGATTTAATCATGGCCAAGGAAGAACTGCTGGAAATGAGTGGAATGGTGAATGAAGTGCTGCCTGACTCGCGTTTCCGCGTGACGCTGGAAAACGGGCACGTTATCGTGGCCTATACTGCCGGCAAAATGCGCAAGAACCACATCCGCATCATCGCCGGCGATAAGGTTTCGCTGGAACTTTCGCCCTATGATTTGAGCAAGGGTCGTATTACCTTCCGTCATATTGAAGGCCGCCCATTCGTGGCACAACAACGCCGCCGATTCTGATTTTTGGCGGGTCCCGGTGAGATCCATTCTCGCCATCGCAATAGTATATGATCCGGAATGCGTAGGGGACATCGCGCCTATCCGTTTTCGCTCATCCACGATGTCAGGCCGATTTTCAATCAAGTGCCAACTGGCTATCTGGTCTCCTCTTTCTAGCTTGCCATAGCGCTTGCGACGCTTCCTCTGGCAGCATGGTTGCTCCGACAATATGCCACCTCAGGTCGTCTGCATGGACAGGCTGGAATACTGATTCCGGGCTGATTTCAGCATGCCCACTGAATTGCTCTGGTCTCGATTCCTGCAACAGCATTTTCTCGGAAAATTGCGAGCTTGCTTCATCTCTCCTGAGTTATTCATCGCACGGTGACTACAGCCATGAGTGGGCCTGTTCAGGCACATCGCCACACTTCCCGCAGTGCCTTGCCAGTTCCCGGCTCATCGTCGCACTGCGCCTGCTCTGTTCAATCATTCAGCAATTCCTGCCTGCTTATGTCCTGCTTTCAATCATGTGTAAATCTGGTATCGTTCTTCTCGGGTTAGGGGAGTGTACATTTTGCAATTTCGACTGGCTGGGCAATCAGGCAGGAAGCTAACGGTTCCTAAACGCTTGTCACTGCATTTACAAATTTGCACTTCACACTGGAATTTGCCATGGATATGAAAGGTATGGTACTTGAAGAACGGACTTTTGCCCTCACGGTTGTTTGCGGTTGAATGGTATTTGAAAGCGCGGATGAAGCAGGTGTGTGTGCTGGCGTTACTGGCACTTGTTCCGCAGGTGGGGCTGGCGCGGGATTACAGTATCGGCGCTGCGCCTGCATGGGTGCAGCGCATCGCGGTGGAGGCGGGCACAGCGAAGCCGGTAGCTGAAATCAGCGATGGTGTCTTTGACTTGCTCAATGACAAGCAGGTCAGGATCGATGACGGCGAATTGCAGGGTTTTTATCATTTTGCCGTACGTGCCGAGAGTGACAAGGGGCTGGACAGGGTGGCATCGATCACGATTGGTTTTGATCCGGCCTACCAGACGTTGACGCTGCACACGCTCAATGTGATCCGCAAGGGGCAGGTTATCTCGCATCTGCGCACGGCCACGGTACGCGTGTTGCAGCGCGAGACGGAGCTGGAGGCGAGGATTTTTGACGGGCGCAAGACGGCCAGTATTTTCCTGGAAGATGTGCGGGTGGGCGATGTCGTGGAATACGCCTATTCGCTGAAGGGCTCAAACCCGGTGTTTGGCGGCCGCCATTTTGGTGGCATGAACATCGGGTGGAGCGTGCCGGTGGCGCGCAATTATGGGCGGCTGCTGGTGCAGAACGGCAGGTCGATCCAGCTGAAATATCATCTGACCAAATTGCAACCGGTGGAGAAAAATGCGGGGAAATTTCATGAATATATATGGGATATCCGCAATCAGGCGCCGATTCATGTAGATAGTGATGTGCCGGGGTGGTATGACCCTTACCCCTGGGTGCAGTGGACGGAATTTGGCGATTGGGGGAGCGTGGCGCACTGGGCTGAGGGTTTGTATCGCACACCGGCAAGCATGAGTCCAGCCTTGCAGGAAGTGGTGGATCGCCTGAAGCAGAATGTGAAACCCTCAGAGCGTGCGATTGCCGCGCTGCAATTCGTGCAGCGTGAGATTCGCTATCTGGGGGTGGAAATTGGCGTGGGATCGCATGCGCCGAGTTCGCCCGAACTGGTTTTGAAGCGGCGTTTTGGCGATTGCAAGGACAAGACCTTGCTCACCGTTACGCTGTTGCGCGCTTTGGGGATTGATGCGCATCCCGCGTTGGTCAATACCGAGATACAGCGCGGTATCCTCGAGCAGCCGCCCAGCCCCGGCGTGTTTAATCATGTGATCGTGCAGGCGCGCGCGGATGATCGGGTATATTGGCTCGACCCCACGCGCGAACTGCAGACCGGCACGCTCAATACGATTTCTCAGCCCGATTTTGGCCAGACGCTGCTGGTGGACGCGAAAACCCGCGATCTGACCCCGATGGACACACGGGCAGAAACACGCCTCAGAAGCCGGCAAATTGTTGCCGAGTTCAACGCCCGTAATGGCCTGGACAAGCCGCTGGTGTATACCGTGACGACACGGGCTGAGGGGGAGGGAGCCGAGATTCTGCGCAGTAACTTGTCTTCAGGCACGCATGACTGGATGCAGAAGGAGTTTCTGAATTTTTATGCGCGTTACTACCCCGGCATCGAGATCGCAGCCCCCTTTGAGGTGGTGGATGATGCCAGGGAGAATCGTATTTCCGTGATTGAGCATTACAGGATCAAGGATTTCTGGAAGCACAATGATGAGCGAAAACGGCTGGAAGCAACCAGCTATGTGCCGGATATGGAAGATATGCTGAAGCAGCCACACGCTACGCTGCGTTCCGATCCCTTGCTGCTGCAGCATCCGGTGGATGTGACGGTCAATTCGGTGTGGTTGCTGCCGGAGGAATGGACGCTGACGCCGGACAGCGAGAACATTGATGATCCGGCTTTCAAGTTTGAGCATCACCTGAGCCTGGTGGACAACAAGCGCAAGGTGGTCGAAACGGATCATTTCGTCAGCCGTGCCGATTTCGTTGCGGGTGCCGATGCGCAGCGCTATGCAGCCAATCTTGAAAAGGCCAGGCAGGCTTTGGGCATCACGCTCTCAATGCGAGATGCCGTGGCAGGCGAGCCGGCACAGGCTGCGAATCCGCCCGGCATCATGGAGCGCTTCAACTGGAGCATCGCAATGCTGGCGCTTACGCTGACAGCGCTGCTGATCTGGCTTGCGCAACGACTCTATCGCTACGACCCGGTGCCAGGCGCTGTGACCGACCCGGGCATACAGGGCATAGGCGGCTGGCTGTTGTTGCCCGCACTGGGTATTTTTGTGCAGCCGCTGAAAATCCTGAAGGATCTGGTAGACCTTGCGCCGTCGTATGCCGCAGACACCTGGATGCAGCTGACGACGGCGGGCCAGCCGTCCTACCATGCCATGTGGGCGCCTACTTTGTTGTTTGAGCTGACGGCGAATCTGGGTTTGCTGGTGTTTTCGGTACTGCTCCTGATTCTGTTTGTCAAAAAGCGCAGCAGTTTGCCGTATGTGTTTGTGGCTTTCCAGGTTGGGGCTTTGCTTGTGACTGTTACGGATAATCTGGTGGCAAACCTGATTCCTGCGGTCAAGCAAACGTCGGCAATATCGAACTGGGCGGTGGCGATCAAGCAGGGGATTTCGCTGGCGATCTGGGGCAGTTATTTCATGATGTCACAGCGCGTTAAATCAACATTTGTGCATACCTTGCGCGCCCGGAAGGCCACAACAACGCAGCCGCAGATTGAGCAGAACCTGACAGGTCAGGAATGAATGCCGGCTGGTGCGGGCCAGACGCCATTTCCAGGTGAACATGCGCCGGGGAATGGCATACACCCGTGACAGTCCCGATTGCAGTTCGGGCAATATGCCAGGTGCAATATCAAGATCATTTGTCAAAGAGGCTTTATGAAAATTTCCATTTCCTCGCTGTTACTCATGCTGCTGGCCATTCTCCCGCTTGGCGTCACTGCGGCAGATGCTGCTTTTACTGAAAAACCTGGGGTGATCTACTGGAGCTCGGATACGGGCAAGGTGTTGCGCGCCAGAATCAAACCGGACGCGGATTACTGGCAGCTCATACCGTGGTTCACAAACCAGATCAACCAGACCTATTGCGGGGTGGCCAGTGCGGTGACGGTGTTGAATGCAATGCCGATCAAGAAGCCGGTTGATCCCATCTATGCGCCGCATGCCTTTTTCACGCAAAGCAATTTCTTCACGCCTGAAGTGGTGAAGGTGATCGGTCCGCAGACGGTGCGCATGATGGGCATGACCCGTGCAGAGATGGTGGAGACGCTGACGCAGCTTGGCGTGAAGGCGAAATCCGTTTCGGGTGGCGAGGTGGATGATGCGGCGCTGCGCAAGCTGGTGCAGCAGGCGATGGGCGATGACGGGCAGTATGTGATGGTCAATTTCCTGCGCAGCGCATTAGGCCAGCCCGGTGGCGGGCATTGGTCGGTGCTGGCGGCCTATGATGATAAATCGGATCGCGTGCTGATCCTCGATGTGTCGAAATACATGTATGAGCCGGAGTGGGTCACGATCCGAACGCTGCGCAAGGCGATAGACACAATGGACTTCACCAGCCTGAAGAAGCGGGGGCTGGTGTTCGTTTCGCAAATGCAATCGGCTAAGTAAAATGCGGCATATAATACAACTAATTGAATTATTTATGGTATTTGTATTTGTAGATAAACCGCAGGGGTCAGGCTGTAGTCTTTTGAGCTGACGCTATCTTTCAGCAAGGTGAACCTGCATTCATTCCGTTATAGAAAAGGGTGTGTATGAAATCTTTTATACGTGAAAATCCCACCATTGCTTTTGGCCTGGGCTTGCCGCTGATACTGGTTGTGGTGTTCCTGCTGGCTTCCGGCCTGCCTGCGCTGTTTGTTGATTCCCCGAAATATGATGTGCTGTACCTGACGAATTACTATGGCAATGCCGGCGTTCAGGTGTCTGTGGTGAACAGGAAGGTGCAGGTGGTGTATCAGGGGAGCATGCTGGGTTACCAGCAGCCGCACATGTGGCGTTACAACCCGGTAACGGGCGGAGTGACGGAAATTTCCATGATGTTGCCACCCGGCCTTGCCGCTGCCGGCCAAAAAAATTCACCTGAGGATGCTGCAAAGATCACGCCGATCGAGGTACCCGATCTGGCGGGGTTGACGGTAGATCCTTCGTCGGTTGCGCCTGACGGTTACGAATTCAGCACGGGCGAACGGATTTACGGGGGGGATGTGTTCACCGGCCTGTTTTATTCCGGGCGTTACCGCAACGAGGCGGTGTTGACGAAAAAAGGCCGCAGCATCCGCTTGCCGCGTGCAGAGGATGAATATTATGGCAATGGCGCGCGACTGGTGGGCTGGGTGGTAGCGCCATGATGTGGCTGTTGCTGCTGGTCGTCATTTTCATGCTGATGGGCGGCCTGTGGTGGGGCTGGCCGTTGCTGGCGGGGCTGCTGGGGGTGTCTGCCGTTGCGGACAAGCCGGGTGCGCTGGCGCAGATCGCACAGCTGATGCGCAACTATGATATTTCCCTGCATGAGGTGGAAACTGCCTGCAACGCCGCTGCCCATGCGCAGCCGGCACAGGCGAGCCGCAGCAAGGGCGATATTGCCAAGACGCTGTTTGTGTATCTGGGCGCGATTTTCATACTGGCGGGGATAGGCACGTATGTCAGCATGTTCTGGGCGAGCATGGGCAGCGTGATGCGGGTCGTGGTGACACTGGGCGTGGGCTATATTTTGCTGATCGTGCTGGTGTCTGCATTGCATGAAAAGAAATTCCCGCGCCTGATCCTGCCGCTGACGCTGGCCGCTGCATTCATGCTGACCAGTGGCTGGTTTGTGTTTATCCATGAGGTGTTCCCGCGCGGTGATAACTGGCGGCTGGCGGTGCTGGCCGTGTTCGGCATGATGACGCTGCATCAGGGGCTGTTATTTGGCAAGTTTCGCCTGACCGTGCTGGCCTTCACCGCGCTGTTTTTCGCTTACGGCTTCATGCAAGTGGGGCTGGACCTGCTGCATATGCCCTATGCCTATATCGCCATCATTCTGGGCGGCTCGCTGTACCTGGTGGCGCAGGGGCTGGAGGCAACACGCCACCGCTTGCTTGCCGCGCCGGCCTTCCTGCTCGGTGCGATCTGGTTGTACAGCGGGCTGTTTGAGCGCATTGCAAATGTGACTTCGCCCGCCTGGGCGAATTTCATCATCGGCGTGTGTGTGATGCTGACGGCGTATGGCTTGCAGCAGGCCGGCCGGCACGGCGGCCTGGCGAGCCTGGCCTATTTCTTCGGTTCCTTGATGGCGTATGCCGGTTTGTTCGACCTGCTGCACAACACGGCATTCGAGCTGCTATATCTGGGGGTGACGGCATCGGTGCTGTATGCTTGTGTGGTGTTGCAAAGCCGGGCGCTGCTGTTTACCACGGTGCTTGTGATGCTGGGCTTCATCGGTTTTTATACGTCACGGCATTTTGCCCATTCGCTGGGCTGGCCGGTGTCACTTGTGCTGATGGGGGTTGCATTCCTGGGGATAGGCACGCTTGCGCTCAAGGTCAAACAGAAGATGTGAATTGAAGTGATCTAAGATGGGAGCGGTGCAAATTGTATTGAGGAAATCCCTAAGTGCTCCCAAGTCGTGGCGCAGTCGTTTCTGCGTTGCCCGAGAGGGGGATGACTATTCCGCACTACAGAGGCCAATGCCATGGCGTTAACTGAACCCGGTCTGGATAGCCAGCTGCAGCAGCAAGCTGGAGCGCTATGCGGCGCCGGACTGCATCTGGCCCGGGTGACCGCAGTGGATCGCGACCGCTATGTGGTGCGCAATGAGGCGGGCGAGGTGCCGGCCGAACTGACCGGCAAGTTTCTCTATGCGGCCGCTTCGGCCATGGATATGCCCGGGGTGGGAGACTGGGTGTGCGTGCAGTATCTCGATGCGGAATCGCATGCGATTATCCATGCGCTGGTGCCGCGGCGTTCGTTCCTCAGGCGCAAGTCTCCCGGCAAGAATGTCGATTTCCAGTTGATTGCGGCCAACATCGATGTCGCCTTCATCGTGCAATCGTGCCAGTTTGATTTCAATGTGCGCCGGCTTGAGCGTTATCTGGTGATGGTGAACGAGGGGCGCATCGCGCCGGTGCTGCTGCTGACCAAGACTGACCTGGTGAGTTCTGCCGAGCTGGAGCACATGCGGACGGCGATCCGCGCAGCGGGTATCAATGCGGATATTGTGCCGCTGAGCAATGTGACGGGTGAAGGCGTGTCCCGGGTGCGGGCGCTGATGCAGCCGGGCAAAACTTATTGCCTGCTCGGTTCCTCCGGTGTGGGCAAAACTACATTGATCAACCAGCTATTGGAGCAGGATGCGCCGGGCCGTGATATCTTGAAGACAGGCGCGGTGAGCGGCACTGGCGAAGGCCGCCACACCACCACGCGTCGTCAACTGCTGATGCTGGCGAACGGTGCGTTGCTGATCGACATGCCGGGGATGCGTGAGCTGGGCATGCTGGGGGCGGAAGCAGGGCTGAACGACAGTTTTGACGATATCGCAGAGCTGGCCGCGCATTGCCGCTTTTCTGATTGCAGCCATCACAACGAAGCCGGCTGTGCCATCCGCGAGGCGCTTGCAAATGGCACACTGGATCAGGCGCATTACCAGGGTTACCTGAAGCTCAAGGCTGAGGCGGCATTCAACGAGATGTCGTATCAGGACAAACGCAAGAAGGACAAGGCATTCGGCAAGAGGGTGAAAACGGTGCTGAAGGAGCGGCGCAAATGAAATATGTAAAATAATATAATATAATCAATCAATTACATGGATGCGCAAGGTCGGTAATGGAGGCTGGGTGTATGGGCCCCGATTGCGCTTGGCTGCATGACTGTTCAAAAATCCCGCAGGAGGAAGCTGTAAATGTCATTTACCTTTGCCCATCAAACCTATGCCAGACGTACCTATCTGTTTGCAGCCGTTTACGGATTCATCGTGCTGGTGCCGCAATATTTTCTTGAGGCATCACTGGTGCCGCCTGCCACCCACCCCGAGCAGTTTTACGGTTTTGTTGGCCTGGCGCTGGTCTGGCAAATTGTGTTTGTGATGATTTCTCGCGATGTGCAGCGCTACCGGATGCTGATCCCAGTGACGGTGCTGGAGAAACTGGCCTTTGGGTTGCCTGCATTGATTCTCTATCTGCTCGGCAGGGTGTCTGTGCCCGTGCTGGCTGTTGGCCTGATCGATTTGGCGCTGGGCGTGCTGTTTGCAATTGCGTTTTTGCGTACGCGGCACGACACTGCCTGGTAATGCGCAATCGCGGGCTACGGGCTGGATAAACCATGATTCTACTTTTCAGGGTAAGGCATGCTGGTTGGAGTCAGGCAATCTTCGGGGGCAAGCGTTGCGCCTGTGCCTGATTATTTTTCGGGGCCTGATCAACTCAGGCGCCAGGGGCCTGATGGTTGGCAATACGCGATTTGTGTCGATTCTGAAATTCAATTGGCGGGGAAAACATGACTGTGCATCGCCCTCATCCTGATGCGGGCCGCGCCGGCGAAACGGCCGCGCATTATCTCTCGCGTGCAGTTCCGCTTGCGCGGCCGGACGATACGGTTGCGGCGACCATAGCCGCGTTGAGCGGTCGACATTTTGAAAGCCTTGCGCTGGTTTGTGTTACCGATGCGGCAGGCGCTCTGCTTGGGGTGGTTCGTATCGCTGATCTGTTTGCCGCCCCGCCTGAATCCAGGCTGGATGCGCTGATGTGGGTGGGGGTGCCGCGGGTACATGCAGAGGAAGACCAGGAAAAGATTGCTTCGCTTGCGTTGCACCATGTGCTGAATGCGGTTCCGGTGGTCGACGATCTTGACCATTTGCTGGGCGTCATTCCTGCTGAAGCCTTGCTGCATATCTTGCGCCGCGAGCATGTGGAAGATTTGCACCGCATTGCGGGCATCAACCGTGAGACTGCGCGTGCGCGAGAGGCAATCGAATCACCGCCACTGCGGCGTGCGCGTGACCGGCTGCCCTGGCTGCTGATCGGCCTTGCTGGCAGCATGATCGCCACCTGGGTGGTGGCACATTTCGAGCGGGCGCTGAGTGAACGCATCGCGATTGCCTTTTTCGTTCCCGGCCTGGTTTATCTGGCAGATGCCATCGGCACCCAGTCTGAGGCCGTTGCAGTACGTGGCCTTTCCCTGAGTCATGCCAGGCTGTCGCACCTGGTGGCGGGTGAGCTGCGTACCGGTTTGTTGATCGGGTTGTCGCTGGGAGCCGTGACGTTTCCGCTGGTGTGGCTGTTGTTCGGCGATATGTTGCTGGGTTTTGCGGTGGCATTTTCACTGTTTTGTGCGGGCGCAGTGGCGACGACCGTCGGCCTCTTCCTGCCTTGGCTGCTGAACCGGCTTGGTACCGATCCTGCGTATGGAAGCGGACCGCTGGCCACCGTCATACAAGACCTGTTGAGCCTGATCATCTATTTTGTTATCGTCAGCTATATTTTGTTATAGGCATGCAAAGTCGCTTGAATGGTTTCATTACTTCAATATTCACAAGTTTCTGCGTATCGATGCTTTTCATCCGTGATTGCAGTTGCGGATTGCCAGTTTAAGCACAGGGTTTCCCTGATCAAATTACTAACGAAGCCAGGTTCGCGCACATCATGATTTCCAATTTACAGGCATCCATCGCTCGCCAGCGCGAGATTCTTCAAGGCTGGCTCTCTGCTTCGCTTTCCAGCATTGCGGATGACAGTGTAAAGGTCTGGCCGCAGCGTGATGCACTGGAAGCCAGGCTGCAGGCGGGGCTGGCAGAGCTGCCCTATTGCAAATATCTGTACCTGCTGGATGCCAGTGCGCAGCAGATTGTTGCTACGGTTTCCCGCACCGGCCTGGTCGCCCCACATTTTGGCCGTGACCGCAGCCATCGCCCCTATATGGCGGAGGCGATAGCCGGCATGCGCTTTTCGCTGTCGGAGGCGTACATCAGCCAGAATGCAAAGCGGCCTTCGCTGACGGCTGTGCAGCGGGTGTATGGGCTGCAAGGCAAGTTGCTGGGGTATCTTGGGGCAGACTTTGACTTGCGCGAGCTGCCTTCCACACAGGCGCTATACCAGCAGCCAGGGGAGTGGGTACAGTTGAAGGGCGACCCGGCGATACGTGGCGGGCTGTTTCACCAGGAGCGGGTGAATAGCCCGATGGACCAGCAGATGGATACGGTGCTGCATATCATCAACGAGCTGATTACCATCCATGGCGTGTTTCATGCGAAGCTGCATTTTTCCAGCTCGCGTGCCACAGTCTGGCAAATGAATGACCCATACCGCTTCCGCCTGCACGATATCGATGAGTTGAGTGATGCCGATTTGTGCCTGGCTTACCCCAAGGTGGCTTATCCCGCGGATGCGCAGATACCGGCGGAGGCGGTGCACAATATCCTGAAGGTGTTCCGCGAGCTGCGCTTCATGGATGAAACCATCTACCTGCGCTCCGGCCTGCTGAATATCTTCAACGGCATGGTCGGCCTCACTTTCTCCTGTGATGGCTCGCATTACATGCCCTGGTGCGAGTTCCTCGAAAAGCGCATGGATTTCTGGACAGGCGCGGGCGAGCAACAGAAGGTTGCATAGTTCAGACGGCTTCAAGGTAGTGCCTGCGTGCAGGTTTGGCGCTGCTAACAGCATCTGGGTTAGAATTGGTACTGTTCCCGTATCGCGACTGGTGACGGATCGATGAAAGCCTGGCTCTACCTTTTGCTCGCACTTTTCCTGTTGGTGCCCACTGCGTATGCGCAGCCGGTGATGACCTATCGCTATAACGCTCCGGAATCCGCGCTGGACAAGCGTTACGACTACCAATGGAAGATATTGCAGACCGCGCTTGAAAGGACGAAGCGCAAATATGGACTTTATCGCATGGTGAAGTCGGTCGTCATGACTGAAAAGCGTCAGGTGGATGAGCTGGAGCGGGACAGTGGCCTGTTGACGGTGATGTATCTCGATACAAACCCGGACATGGAAAGGAAGCTGGTGCCGATCCACATCCCCGTGGACAAGGGGTTGGTGGGTTACCGGGTTTTCCTGATCCGCAAGCAGGCGCAGGCTGCGTTTGAGGGTGTCAATACCCTGGAAGACCTGCGGCGCTTTACCTATGGCCTGGGCCTGGGCTGGGCGGACGTTGAGGTGATGCAGTCAAACGGTTTCAGGGTGGTCACCGGATCCAGTTACGACGGTTTGTTCAATATGCTGGTGCACAACAGGTTTGACGTGTTTTCCCGCTCGGTGGGCGAGGTGCTGGATGAGTATGATGAGCGCAAACCTTTCATGCCGGACCTGTTTATCGAGCCTGATATTCTTCTGTATTATCCCTTGCCGATGTATTTCTGGTTTGCCAACTCCGAGCATGGTCGCAAGCTGGCGGCGAGGGTGGAAGAGGGCATGTGGATGATGATGCGCGATGGCAGCTATGACAGGGTTTTTAAGCAGTATTACGGTGACAGGATCAGGCAGCTGAACCTGGCCAAGCGCAAGCTGTTCAAGCTGGATAACCCCTTGCTGGTGCCGGAGACGCCGCTGGACAACAGGCGGCTGTGGATAGACCTGCAGCCAAAATGACCGGAAGCCTCTGCGCCTGAGCCATCAACGAGCGGGGCAATTTCATGATGAAGTGGTGAACACATGCAATGCCATGCTTGAACAGCTGCGGTTGCCGGTTGCATGAATGTTGTGCGGGATTAAATTTACCTTGCGGATTCTGGGGAATAAATGAAACTGATCAGCAGCATTTTCATTCAGCGCAAACCCGAGGTGGTGTGGGATTTCCTGAAGGACCCGGAGAACATGCAGCAATGGAACCCGCGCGTTGAAAAGGTGACGCCATCGGAATTTGAGGATCCGGGAACTGGCTATTGCCATGAAATTACATACCGCATGCATGCCAATGCACGCGCGAACAGCTTTCATGCGGAAATGAAGGTTTTTGAGCCGCCTCAGGTGCTGGAGATCAGGCTGGTTCCGCAGTCTGCGCGGCAGAAAGCGCCTGAAATCATGGAGCGGTATGGGCTGCTTGCGCAAGATGGCGGTACCCTGCTGACGCAAACAATACGCGTTGAAAATTCCGGCATTTCGGTTTTATTCAGGGGATTGATCTGGCTGGTCACGAAATTTGGCAAGCCGACTGGCAAGCCCTTGCTTGCGAATTTGCGCGACTTGCTGGAAGGCAGGTAATTTAGGGCTGCATTTGCTGACCGCTGGCAATTGCGCCGGCGTGCTTCTGCTGGTACATGCGCTGGTCCGCAATATTCAGCAGCTGTTGCAGGGAAGTGCCATCGTCAGGGTAGATGGCATGGCCTGCACTGGAGCGGATTATCAGGCTGAGCTGCTTTTCTTCTAACTGCATGTTGATGTCCTTGTGCAGTTTTTCCATGATGTTTTCAAGTGCGCCTGCATTTTCCGGATTGTCGATCAGCACGATGAACTCGTCACCCCCCAGACGTGCCGCGAAATCCGATTCCCGGATATTCTCCAGCAGGTGATTGCCAAATTTGCGCAGTACCAGGTCTCCAGCCGTATGGCCGTACTTGTCATTGATGGCTTTGAAACCGTTCAGGTCGATGAGGACGATGCCCATTCTGGTGCTGCGGCGGGCAGCCACATGCAGGATGTGGCTGGACATTTCGCCGAAATAGCGGCGGTTGGGCAGGCCGGTGAGTTCATCATGCATCGCGAGGTGCTGCGCTTCCTGTTTGACGATGGTTTCGTCGTGCAGGCGCTCATGCAGGGTCAGCCCGTCCATGATGTTGCGTGATACCTGCATGCTTTTGAGCATGAAGATGAATTGCCACAGTAGTGATGAGGCGAGCAGCAATAAATAGTAGGTGTTTTGGTTATTGAAGTAATTGATCAGGAAATGCAGGGTCAGCAGTCCCATCACCGTGTAATTGAGCAGTTTGAAATAGCGTGGCATTACGCTGTATCCCAGCATGGCAATGGCAACAAAGCTGCTGAGGATGATGAAGAGAAAGGTGTCCTGCAGCAGGGTGTCGTTTCCGGGGAGCGTGTAGGGGGCGATACCGTAAAGGATGCCGACAGCGGTGCCTAATGCCATGCGTATATTGACGATCATGTCCATGTTGCCGAAATTCAGCGGGATTTTTGCCATTTTTCGCTGAAACAGGAGGATGGCCGTGACCAGCGCCAGACAGGCAAGCAGCCAGACGATGATGAGTAGGGGCAACACGTGGCTGGTGTAAAGCACATATGCAATCATCATTGCGCCCAGCAGGAAACTGATGGCGTTACCCGAAGCATATTGAACGAACAGCCTCGCGCACTTGAGTTCTACGCGAGATTCAATTGAAGACGGTGTGGGATCTTCCGGTAATCTGTCGTCCATAATTTCTGCCGGATGGATTGAAGGAATGCGCAATTCGGCCAATCCTGGCCAATTTCACCATGCAAGCTGTAGCCTGCTTTGCAGGCATGGGTGTCGGGTCAGCTTTTATGGTTTATAACATAATGAATATATTATGTATATTGTACTGATGAATGGGCGGTTTCAGGCGCTGAGCAGTGACAGCTGGGCGGCATCGAGATAGCACCATTCCCCGTCAGCCAGTTGCAGTTGATCCAGGGTGAGCTTGCCGATCTGTGTGCGGCACAGTTCGGTGCAATGGTTGCCGGCGGCGGCCAGCATGCGTTTGACCTGATGGTATTTGCCTTGCTCCAGCACGATCTCGATTTGATAGGGGTCTATCATGCGGCAGCTGACGGCCGCCAGCGGCTTCGGTTCGTCGTGCAGTTTTACGCCACGCAACAGGTGGGTGACGAGCTCGGGAGTTACGGGATCATGCGTACTCGCGACATAGAGTTTGGGCACATGGTGTTTGGGCGAGGATTGTGTGTGGATGAAGGTGCCATCGTCGGACATCAGCAGCAGGCCGGTGGTGTCGTGGTCAAGCCGGCCCACGGATTGCACATCGCGCAGGGTGAATTGTTCCGGCAGCAGCGAAAGCACGCCGGGATGGTGGCTGGGCTTGCGCGAGCATTCGTAGCCGGGTGGCTTGTTGAGTGCGATATACACATGCTCGCGGAATAGCCAGGTTTCGCCGAACAGGGTGTATTCGAGATTGTCGGTTTCGATTTTCAGGGCGCAGTCGCTGACGGTTTCACCGGCGATGCTGACTTCGCCATCTTCCACCAGTTCACGGCAGTATCTGCGCGTGCCCCAGCCTTGTGATTGCAGGATGCGTTCCAGTGTCTGTTTGCTCATGGCTGAACTGTAGCAGAATCAGGTAGCAATGTGCGGCATGTGTGCGTGGATTTTGATAGTATGCGTGCTCCTTATAACAAAAAACGGGAGAAGAAAAATGTTCAAAGGGGTAATCAGTATTCTGATGCTGGCGCTTGCAGGGTTAGCAATGCAACCGGCAAGCGCAGAGCAACAACAGATGACAGCCGACGAGTTTTTGGCGTCATTGAAGTTCCAGACCGGCAAGATCGACTTGCCCAACAATATCGCCTCCATTGATCTGCCCTCAGGTTTTCGCTACCTGAATCCGGATGATGCGAATCGCGTGCTGGTGACCGCATGGGGCAACCCGCCCGGCGACAAGACGCTTGGCATGATCATTCCATCGGATGTCAGCCCGGTCAGCGAGGATAGCTGGGGCGTGATCATTACCTATGATGAAGAAGGCCATGTGAAGGATGACGACGCAGACAAAATCAACTATGCCGATCTTTTGAAGGACATGCAGTCTGCGCTGCAGGATGCCAATGAGGAGCGGAAGAAACAGGGCTATGAAGCCATCTCGCTGGTTGGCTGGGCCGAGCAGCCCAGCTATGACAAGTCCAGCCACAAGCTGTACTGGGCCAAGGAGCTGGCCTTCGGCGATGACAAGAACCACACGCTGAATTACAACATCCGCGTGCTGGGCCGCAAGGGTGTGCTGGTGATGAATGCAGTGGCCGGCATGAACCAGATTGCGATGATCAAGACTGAAATGCCCAAGGTGCTGGCGGTAACCGAATTCAAGACCGGCAATGCTTATGGCGACTTTGACAGCAGCACCGACAAGGTGGCGGAATATGGCATTGCCGCGCTGGTGGCCGGTGCGGCAGCGACCAAGCTGGGCCTGTTTGCCAAGCTGTTTGCGATGTTGCTGGCCTTCAAGAAGGCAGTGCTGATCGGGCTGGCTGCCATCGGTGCCGCAGTGGCGAAATTCTTTGGCAAGGGCAAGAAAGCGCAGGCAGAGAACGCGGAGTAATACCGGATGCTGGCCTGATGGCCAGCGTAAGTTACCGGGTTGTGTCAAGAAAGGGTTAATGTGTGCATTAACCCTTTTTCATTGCTACTGCATGACGGTTAACGGAAAGTGATGCTGAGTCAAAGCAGGTCAATGGTGATATATTGCAATGCGCTTCCTGCATGGGCTTGCTTGCGGATGTAGGAATGGTAAAACTTTGCAGGTGTAAAGAATAATCAATGTGGTAGCGGAGGGTGTTGCAATTTTCTGACTGGGAGTAGACATGTACCAACGTAAATTGATTCAGCTTGTATCCTTTTTGATCGTGGCTGTGCCACTCGCCGCACAAGCTACACCTTTGAACATCAAAGCCGGTGCTTGGGAAGACACCACGACGGTGACCACAACAGGCGCGCAGCACATGATCCCGCCTGAAGTGTTGAAATCGATGCCGCCGGACAGGCGGGAGAGGCTGATGAATCCGCCGACAATGACGCTGAAGGCAACGCATTGCGTAAAAGATTCCGATACGCTGGAAAATGCGTTCAAGCAGCAGGACCTGAAAATGAAATGCGACCTGAAGAACGTGAAGAAATCGGCCTCCTCCTATGAGCTGGATGTGTCATGCAGCAAGCAGGGGCCGGATGGAAAAATGCTGAGTTTTTCCTCGCATGTGAAGGTGAAGGCCGATTCTGCAGAGAGTGTGGTGTCTACAGCCGACATGCAGGCTTCGACAGGCACCAAGTCGCATACTGAAACCAGGTCACATTGGCTGAAAGCATCATGCGAAGGGGTAACTGCACATCCCTACAAACCACATTGAGTGTTGGCAGGTTTCTGCCTGGTTTCTTGCATGTGAAAATAAAAATAATATAATTAAATCAGTATGATGTAATTATATCGACCGGGTTCGTGTGTTTGTGTCATGCAGTCCGGCACATGCATGCTGACCGGATGCAGCAACAACAATGCCGGCTGGAAAGCCGGCATTTTTTTTCAAATGCATAAGCGGTTCAGGCCTAGCGCTTTGCTTTTGCGTCGAAGGTGTTTTCCACCAGCGGCGAGGCATCTGCCTGCGGCACATGACACTGGTTGCAGTTGTAGCGTGAATTGATGAGATGGTCTGTCACCTTGTCCGGTGCATTGCGCAAGTCGGTGTAATGGCTGCGGGGGATGGGCGTCGGCATGCCCTTTTCGCGTTTGGCATCCCAGTTGCCCGGCTGGTTATGGCAGGCGATGCACATGTTGTTTTGTGCGGTGATGGGCAGGAAGTCGGTGATGGCGTGCGGTATCTGTGGCGGGGCATTCAGAAAGGCGCGCGGCAATACCTTGTCTTCACCGGGTTGACCGCCTTTGTAGTTGTATACCTTGACGGGCGGTGTATCAAACACGCTGACTTTGCTCAGTCCCATGCTGTCAGCAGGGATGGGTTTGGCTGCAAGCGCGACGGAAATATTCGTGACCAGTACCGTGATAAATATTAGCAGGCTAGGGATACGCATTTGATTTCTCCTGTAGGTATGGACCGGGATCATGCCTTGTATATTTTGACTGCGCATTTCTTGAAGTCTGTCTGTTTGGAGATGGGACAGGTCGCATCCAGCGTCACTTTATTGATGAATACGCTTTCATCAAACCAGGGAACATAGATCAATCCTTTTGGTGGCCGGTTGCGGCCTTCGGTTTCAACTACAGCCCTGATCTTGCCGCGACGCGATTCGACCCAGGCGATGCTTTGCCGCTTCAGGCCGCGGGATTTGGCATCTTCCGGGTGCATGTAGATCAGTGCAGCAGGCATAGCAAAATGCAGCTCGCGCACACGGCGGGTCATCGTGCCGGAATGCCAGTGTTCCAGCACGCGCCCGGTGCATAGCCACAGGTTGTAATCGTTGTCAGGCTGTTCGACGGGAGCGGCATAGGGCCGGAAGAAGATCTTGGCCTTGCCGGGGAAGCTGGTCTTTTCCGTATTGGTAATGCCGGCAAGGTTGCCGCTGGGCAGGGATTTGAACGCCTTGCCGTAGAAATCAAAACCACTGCCTTTTTTCACATAGGGGTCGTATTCTTCATTGAAGCGCCAGGCGGTTTCCTTGCCGTTGACCACCGGCCATTTCAGCCCGCGCACGCCTTCGGCAAAATACATGTCGAAGTCTGCAAGGTCATGACCATGGCCACGCCCGAACTGGGCATATTCCTCGAATAATGCCTTTTCCGGGAACCAGTGATCGCCCAGCAGGCTTGCAGTCTGGTTTTCATGGCCTTTGGAGACTGCATCGGGCCACAGAAATTTTTTATTGTCTGGCGATGCAAAAAGCACTTCATACAGCGATGCTTCGCGTGAATAGGGGGAAGCGCCCAGCACATCCGGCAGTTTGCCATCTTCAAAGCCGGCTTCCTTCAGGCCGGGAATGGGCTGTTCTTTCCACAGGTCCTTCAGCTTGAAGCGCTTGGAAAATTCGATGATTTGCCACAGGTCGGTGCGCGCCTGGCCCGGTGCCGGAATCTGTTCGCGCCACATTTGCGTGCGGCGCTCGGCATTGCCATACGCGCCCCATTTTTCAAAGATGATTGCTGAGGGCAGGATCAGGTCTGCAACTTTGGTGGAGATGCCGGGGTAGACATCCGACACGACGATGAAGTTGTCCTTTTCGCGGGCGGCATGGATCCAGTGGTTGGCATTGGCGGTGTCCTGGAAAGGATTGCAAACCTGTACCCAGGCCCATTTCATTTGACCGTCCTCAAGGTCGCGCAGCATTTTGGTGAAATGGCTGCCGACTTTGGGATTCAACGTTTTGGGCGGGAGCTTCCACAGTGCTTCGGAATGTGCGCGATGTTCGGGATTGTTCACCACCATGTCTGCCGGCAGGCGATGTGAAAACACGCCCACTTCACGCGCGGTGCCGCAGGCGGAAGGCTGGCCTGTCAGCGAGAAGGCGCCGTTGCCGGGCGTGGCTTGTTTGCCCAGCAGCAAGTGCACCATATAGGCTTGTTCGTTGACCCAGGTGCCGCGCTGGTGCTGGTTGAAACCCATGGTCCAGAAGCTGACGACCTTGCGCGATTTTTCGATATAGAGGTCTGCGAGTTTGGTGAGCTTGGCCTTGAAGTCTTCCAGCGATTCGTCCGGATCGCCTTTGGCGAGCTCAGCTACAAAGTCCAGCGTATAGGGTTCCACGCCTTGCTTGAAATCCTCGAGGGTGATCAGCCAGTGATTGTCCGGTTTGGCGCGGTTTTTCTGCTCGACTTTTTCACCGGCTGCCTTGCCTTGTGCGATGGCTTCGTCTTTGTTGAGTGTCATCACCAGTTCTTTGGCGTTGGTATCCTTCTCCGCTGGATTGTCATATTTGTCGCTGCCGCGCATGCCGTATCCGATATCTGTCGGCCCGGTGGCGAACACGCAATGCTTGTTGACGAAATCCCAGTTCACCGCATCGCGCTTGACGATTTCGCGCGCGATGAAGTTCATGATGGCCAAATCGGTCTGTGGCTTGAAAACGATCTCCAGGTCGGCAATGCCTGAGGACATGTTGCTGATGGTGGTCAGGTTGACCACGCGCACATCCGGATTGCTCAATCGGCGATCGGTTACACGGGTCCACAGTACGGGATGCATTTCCGCCATGTTGGCCCCCCACAGCACCATGGTGTCGGTATGCTCGATGTCGTCATAGTTGCCGGAAGGCTCGTCTATGCCGAAGGTCTGCATGAAACCTGCCACGGCAGAGGCCATGCAATGGCGGGCATTGGGATCAATGTTGTTGCTGCGGAAGCCGGCCTTGAACAGTTTTACTGCAGCATATCCCTCTTGCACTGTCTGCTGGCCTGAGCCGAAGAAGCCAACTGCAGTGGGACCTGCTTCGCTGTAATAGCGGTCGAACTGCTTTTTCATTTCCTCGAATGCCTGCTCCCATGAGACAGGATAGAAGTCGCCCTTTTTGTCGAAGTGTCCGTTTTTCATCCGCAGCATGGGTTGGGTCAGGCGGTCCTTGCCGTAAGGGATCTTGCCGTTGAAATAACCCTTGATGCAGTTGAGCCCGCGATTCACCGGTGCATCCACGTCGGCCTTGGTGGCGACAATCTTTCCGTGCTGCGTTGCAATCTGGATGCCACAGCCAACACCACAGAAACGGCATACGCCTTTATCCCAGCGCCAGCCGGCTTCGGCATCTGCCGTGGCAGCGCTTGCATATTCGCCGAGCGGCAGGTTGATGGCGGCGGCAGAGGTCGCCAGCAGGCTTTGTTTAAGGAATTTACGACGGGATGCACGCATACACTTCCTCCTCATTGAGTAAAGCAGCAAAACAATACGGCTATCTTGGACGCAGCGATCATTCCAGAATGCGGAGATGCTGATGTTTTCGTGTTTCAGTTTTGGTACAACGGCAAGGGTAATCTGATTGTGGAATAACCACAATTTGTCGAGTAAATTGCTCGGGATATGATGTATTTTGGATGCAGCTTAATTGGTATGGCGGAAGCCTTGCCGTGCAGTAATTCTGGGCGTTTTTGGGCGGGCACGGAGTCCGTGCTGCATGATTGGCGGCTGATTTTGGATCCCAGGATTTCTGCTTCAGGAAAATTGGGTGATGGAAATGATCCATCCTGGTATCGAGCCAGGGTTGAAAAGTATGCTGGCAAGCCTGCGGCAATGCATTCAGTTATCGTACGTTTTTCTTGCCGTTTTTTTCCTTTTTCACCTTGCCCCAGTGCTTGAATTTTTTCTTGCAGAACGCCAGCAGCGAGTCGTAATCCTTGAAGTGCAGGTCGAATCCTTCTTCGCGCGGGGCGTCGCGTTCGCAACTTTCATTGCTGTGGTCGCGACAGGCTTCGGGACGGGTCTCATAGATGCCGCAGCGGCCACCAGGCTGCAGGTGACTGCAGCGTCCTTCAAACAGCAGGTACCAGGTGCCATCATCGCGAAAGGCCTCCACGCCGGCATGCGACACTTGCCACAGCAAATTGGAAAAATCGTGTTTGGTACGCGGTTTGGGGATGGGCTGGGTGACATAGGTGCAGCACAGCGAGCCCTTGCAGGAAGCGCATTTGTCTTCCGTGGCGGTATGCGTGCCTTCGGCCGCAATGGGGATGACGGTGGAGCGGTCTACTGGTGTTTTCATGGGGTTCTGACGGGGAAATATTGCAACTGGGTGGCGGTTTATGGTTGTGACATTTTACTGGATAAGGCCGGTATACATGAAGTAGCCATAGGCACTGATCAGCGCAACGCCAACGACGCGGGGGATGCGGCCGAGGATGCCGATGGCAAGCAGGTGCACAGCGCCGGCGCCGAGTATGAGATAGCTGCCCATCTGGAAGCTGGCAGGGAGCTGGATGGGATGGATGACGGCATACAGGCCGATGCACATGGGGATGCAGATATGGCCATCGCCCACCTGCGAACTGACGACGATGTCAGGGCGTGCTTTATGCGCGTAGTACATTGCAATGAAGGCATTGGGCAGCACCATCAGCAATCCGCTGAACCAGCCGATTTTGGCGAAACTGAAAAGGGGGTTGCGGGAGATGGATATCCAGTCAACCAGATGATCCACGGCGTAGTAGATGCCATAGGCGGAGATTGCGATCAGGGCCAGGTCGAGCAGCAGGCTCCAGTGCAGGGTGCGACTCTTGCGGATATTGTCCTTAAGCACCTCGATCACATGCAGGATCTGCCAGAATACAAACAGGCCGATCAGGATCAGGCCATCGTAGAAGTTCAGTTCGCCATCATTGCCCAGTGCCCATAACGTGCCGGTGAACAGGAACAGGGCTACCAGGGTGAATACCAGGTTCAGCCGGTTGATGCGCGCAAATTCAGCCTGAGCTTTCTGCCGGGTCTTTTCTTTAGGCAGTGCAGTTGCGGCGCCAAACAGGGCCGTCAGGCCGAGGATCAGGGTCAGGTTGGTCACATTGTTGACCAGGCTGTTGTCGATGACGGCGCCGCCATTGCTGTCGGATTTGCTCATGACCAGCACGAACATCAGGTTCGCGAAGCCGGAGCAATAGGGCATGATCAGTGTTCCCAGCACGGTACCTTCAAAGCCCTTGCTTTCCATTACATGCAGTCGCCAGATCATCAGTGCGTTGGCAAGCGCGAAAATGGCGAGCAGCGCCAGCGGGTGCTTCAGGTAGGGCAGCAGCGGGGCGTAGTAGTTGACAATGCTGGTCAGGATGGACATGCAGATTTTTAGTGAGCTGCGGATTCGGTTGTCAGGTGGGCGGCATTATCCTTGCGGGTGTGACAGGGGTCAATTTCAAGTTGGCGAACGGTGCATATGCAAGCATTGATGGCCTGCAGGGGGCCTTCCGTCTGTTTGCTTTGGAGTATGGGCTGTGCTTTGTGTAAACTGCGTGCTTGATGAAACAGGAAGGAAATTCATGAGTGATTCGGCACAGCAGGTGACACAGTTCAACGCGGCAGCCAATGAGGCCGCACAGCACATCGTACGCTATTTCCAGGGCAAAGGGTTTTCCCGCATCACGGAAGCGATGATGTTGCGTATCCACCAGATTGCCGGGGGGCGTGAGGAGATTGAAGAGGCGTTTGAGCTTGCGCAGGAGCAGGAAAAAATGCCCCCTTTGAACCGTTATTTTGAGATTCACCCCTACGGATTTTTCTCGGAGGTGCGTAGTTTGGTCGAGGCCAAGAGTGCGCTCAGGGGCGATTTTACGTTGTCCTTGCTGTATGAAGTCCCGAAAGTCTATTTCGAGCCTGCGCCGGTAATGGCGGATGACCCGCTGGCCAGCGGCACGAAATATGATGTGATGATGAAGCTGGATGATGCGGTGGATGGGTATGCAGTTGTTTTCCTGCTGAATGATCCGGATGCATCTTTCATCGATTATGTCGGTACGCATCCTGGCGCTGACTGGGAGAGTATTATCGGTGAATTAAAGGTTGCCACGACGCGTCTTGTTGATGCTTTTGATCCGGAAGACTGACGTACTGACATTGTTATTGGCTGGTAGTCGATAAGGCCTGTGTGGTGATGGGTCTGGAGTCATGAAAATAAAATAATATAATCATGGAATTATGGATTATATTCGGCCTGCTGCCGACAGGTTGCCAGTGATAAGCCAGTGACTGCTTGTGCAGGTGAAAATCAAACTTTCATTGCTTTTAAATTGATATCGCTAGCACAGTTAAACCTGATGATGCGGTCGTCAATTGCTCAAGGCACATGAAAGGAATCAGGTGCATATCCCGCAGGGTCATGGCCGGGTATGGGAAATGCTTGCGGCTTGTCAGTCAGGATCATGCTGGGTCGCGCGTAGCCAGTCGCTGAGGATCACCAGGTTAGGCCGCTTGACTGCTTTGATCGAAATGAATGTGGCTGCCTGCAAGCGGTATGTGGTTGAGCTGATGCGCACATCGCATCAATGTGGGTGAAAGATTCGCGTATCTGCATCCTGCATGTTGTCGCGCATCAGGCTTGCCCGTCATGGCGAGTGAAGGCGGGCAAGTTTGTTTTTGTCTGTTGCCGCATATAAACGATGTTCTGATAGATTAATCCGGAATTTTGATTACAATAGACAGCAGCTGTGAGGTTTTGCAGCATCTGCTTTGTAGCAAGACATTAATAGGGGGAATGTTGGTTATGAGTGATAGTGCTGATTACAAGAAACTGCAAAAGGGTTCCATGTGCGCCGAGCTGGATGCTGATGAAGCGCAGGTGCTATCCGGCAAGATGGGTGTACGCGAGTTGAAGGATGGCGAGCTGTTGATCAAGGAAGGAGATTCGGACAACTCGCTGTTCATTCTCGCGGCTGGCAAGCTTGCGGTGATCAGCAAAGGCGCGAATGGCACGGAAAATGTGGTCTACACGATGAAGGAAGGAGAGTGTGCCGGTACCCGTGCCTTTGTGGACCGCACTCCACGCAAGGCAACGTTGCGCGCTGTAGGCAATGCGACGGTATTCACGCTGTCCCCGGATGATTTCGAAAAGCTGGTGGATAGCCATCCGCGCATCGTATACAAAGTGATGCGTGCGCTTTTCCGCATTACGCATACCAACCTGATGCGGATGAACCAGGAAAGTCAGGTGCTTTCCAATTACATCCATAAAAAACAAGGCCGCTTCTGATTCAGCATGTCTGTTCATGCCGGATAGCCAGCCCATTCAGCAAGCATCCGGCATGATTTTCTGATTTCCTTAAGGCCTGCTTGCAGGCCTTCAATTTTTCAATACACTCGATTTTCAGCGTAGCAGTATGGGCGGCATGGACTGCGTGTTTTCCATTCGGGTGCATCGACATGATTTTTCCTGCCTGATCCGAATCGTAATGGAGGGTAATAAGGATGAAAATGGAGATGAGAAAATATTCATAAAATCATTTGCTTGCCTGAAAATTGCGGTATACTCGGTCACAATGAAATTTTTCAATTCGAATTTGAATGAATAACACCAGCAAGCTGCCAGTTTTGCAACCGATGCGCTCGCTGTCTGCCGATGGGCAACAGACAGGTCTTGCCGCGCGCGGACTGGATATGCTGGGTGCATTGCCGCAGGTTCAGGAAGACGATACTGCCGATCTGCAATGGAAACTCGGCTGTGAATACCTGAAAGGGAATGGGTCTGAAAGCGATTATGCCTGGGCGTATTACTGGTTCAGCAATGCGGCACACCTTGGGCATGTTGAGGCACAATTTGCGCTGGCCTCAATGTATGAAGCGGGCACTGGGGTGAAGCAGGATGATGCACAGGCCATTGCCTGGTACCAGAAAGCCGCGATGCAGGGACATGCCTGGGCAACTTATAACCTGGATATGCGCGGTATACGGGTTGAGACACAAGAATGACCGGGTGTCCTGCCCGGCCGGGTGTATCCGGCATATTTCATCCAGATGACTGCTGAATTTGAGGAACAAGAGCTTGCCGCCCTTGAAGCGGAACAGGCTCAACTGGAAGAGCAAGTTGCACAGTTCGAGCTGGAGCGTGAAACGGCGAAATCCGATGTGGCGCGCTTCCAGAAACGATATAACGAACTGGTAGGTCGCTTGTATGTCGAGCTGGATGAGCTCAATGCCGCACTGGCCAGGCAGTTGCTGGACGGCAATCCGGATGATGTGGTGCTGATCGGACAGGCAGCGTCCGCAGACGCGCAAGCGCGAAAATCGGCTGAAGATGCCGGCCTGATCGAGGCTCAACCTTCCCCGCCTGCCGAAATATCCCCTGAATGCAAGAAAACCTATCGCAAGGCGGCAATGCTGATGCATCCAGACCGTGCCACCAGCGAAATCGAGCGCGCGCGGCGTACGCAGATGATGGCGAAAGTGAACCTGGCTTACGAGAGTGGCGACCAGGCGGCACTGGAAAAACTGATCGTGGAGTTTGGTGAAGACCCGGAAGCGGTCAGTGGCGAGGAAGAGTCTGCGCGACTGGAAAAGGCCAGGCGCCGGATTGCACAATTGCGTCGTCGACTGGATGAAATCGGTACCGAAATGGATATCCTGAAAATAAGCGAGATTTTCAGGTTAAAGGCAAGCGTTGAGGAGGCATCAGCAAAAGGTGTGAATCTGCTGGCTGAGATGGCGAGGCGACTGGTGATGGAAATCACCTTGCTCAGGCGGAAACTGAAGCCCGAATGAAGATATTTCCAGGCAGGGATTTTGAGTCCCCCGCCATAGTCTTGGCGAGTCCGGCTATATGGACATGACAAACTCGTCGTAGCTCATGCCTTTTCCAGCGAGCAGGTCGTCCAGTATCTTGCTCGAAGCTTCGATGGCTTTTGCAGCACCCGCCTGTTTTTCCGCGGCCAGCATCTGGGCATAGATCGGTTCTATCGTGGCACGTCCCGAATCTTTGGGTTTGCCACGCCACGAGGTATACCCCTTGAGATTGCCGTTTTCGTCAAAGGACGGCGTGACGGTGGCATAGACCCAGTAGTAACCGCCATCCTTGGACATGTTTTTTACATAGGCAATGCATTCCTGCTGGTTCTGGATTTTGTCCCACAGCAGCTTGAAAATGGCGCGTGGCATATCGGGATGCCGCACGATGTTGTGCTGGGAGCCAAGCAGCTCATTTTCGGTATAGCCTGAAAATTCGACGAAGATCTTATTCGCGTAGGTGATCTTGCCTTTGGGGTCAGTCCTGGAAAAAATCAGGTCCTTTTCACGCATGACTCTTTCGACATTGGTCGGGGCAATCTGGTTTTTCATCCGGACTCCTGCAGGTTGGGTTCATGGTCTTGAGTGTCGCCGCTGCATGATACTCTAACTGTTATGCCTGAAAAATGCCTGACTTATCGTGCGTCATCCCCGATCTGGAACAGCTGGTTGATTGCTGTAATTTGAGTGGCATTCCAGAACACGTCGTGATTGTTCGGGGGGGCACTCAACGCCAGTGCGGCACGTGCATGTTTCAGCAGCGTCCTGTCACCGGAGGCGATGCTGGATTGAATCAGGAGTGCAGAGGGGGAAGGGAGCGGGCTGTCGCTGATGAAGGGCTGGTAATATTTTCTGCCCCATTCATCCTGCTGTTCAAGCGTGAAGCCATGCTTCTCATTGAAAAACAGTTGCCATGCTGTTCCGGCAAGTTTTACGGCAAGCGTTGCATCCGATTGCTTTCCAGGCTGCAGTGCATATTGTTGCAGGCCGTAAATCACATAAGCATAAGCATCAAGGTCGGCAGGCCCGAGGTCGCGCTGGTTGCTGTTGCCTTTTGACAGCTTGCCATCCTGATGCAAATTGCTGACGACGAAATTTCTTAATTTTTCTGCCGTCTGCTGAAAGCGCGGTGCCAGTGGTGCTGCCTGGCTGAATGCTGCCAGCGCGAGGCCATTCAGGCTGGCAAGCAGTTTGGTGTCGCGTGGAATGACACGCGTCTGACGCGCCTGCAAAAGCGTTTCATGGATGGCCTGCAGTTCGGCGGTTTCATCTGCATCAGGTAGCGCGTGGAAAAGCGGCAGGTAGCCTGCATCATATTCCGGGGGCAGTGACAGGCCCCAGATTTTTTTTACAAGTGCGAGCTGCTTGCTGCTTAATTGCGTCTTCAGCTGGGATTCGTTCCACAGATAGGCTTCTCCTTCAATGCCGCTGCTGCTGACCGCTGAAAGGCTGGTGATCATGCCATTTTCCTGCAGCATTTCGCGCATCATGAAATCCAGCGTCTGTATGGCGACTTGGCGATAGGGGGGATGTTTCAATATGTCTGCTGCTTGCAAGTAGAGGCTGGCCAGTTGTGCATTGTCATACAGCATTTTTTCAAAATGCGGGCGCTGCCATGCGGGATCGGTGGTATAGCGGAAGAAACCACCGCCAATATGGTCACGCAGCCCGCCTTGTATCATCCGGTCCAGTGTGAGACTGAGCCATTCGGCAAGTTTGGTGTCATGTTGTTGCTTTTCCATCTGTAACAATACGGCCAATTGCGGCGCGAGGGGGAATTTACGCGGAACATTGAGTCCGCCAGCCAGCATGTCTGCTTGGGCCAGCGTTTCCTGAATCAAGGTAGTGTGCAGTGTGACTGACAATTTCCTCTCCAGCCTGATGCGTGACGGTGGAGCTTGCGGGTGATCGCCATTGTGTGCGATGGCTTTCAGGCCGGCGCTATCCTTCTGCCATTCTTTGGCAAGTATTGCCAGCATTTGAATGAAGGTTTCCGGTGGCTGGTAGAGCAAGGCATAAAGTGGATGGCCTTCCGGAGTGACAAATACATTCAGCGGCCAGCCTGAAACCTTGAGCCGGGATTCGGCAAATTCGATCATCTGCGCATCGAGGGCCATATTGAGCTCGCGATCAATTTTCACCGGGATGAAATTCTGGTTGATGATTGCTGCGATTTCCGGGTTGCGGTAACTCTCGGCCTGCATCACATGGCACCAGTGGCATGAAAAATAGCCGATGGAGAGGTATAGCAATTTGTTTTCTGCTCGAGCACGTTCGATGGTGGTGTGATTCCATTCCTGCCATGCGACCGGGTCATTTGCGTGTGCTGCAAGGTAGGGTGAGGGGCTCAACCGCAGCTGGTTGGTCAGGGGGGAGGGTATATCTGTGGCGTGGGCCAGCATGGCTAGCAGGATCATGCTGGTGCCAAGCATGATCCGCGTTAGCGGGCTATGCATTGCGGAAAGCGTGTTGAAGCAAGGCATGATGATGTGCTTTCTGGGTAATGGGTTGCTGCTGGCGTTTTTGGTTATTGCATTGTATACACCTGGCACGGGATAAATTACGTCAGCTGGATAACTTTGGATTTTGCTGATGCGGGTTGCACTTATGGGGGGATTGGCGAACTGCTGCTGATTTGTCATCATGCCGGTGAAATTGCTGTAGTTTTGCAGGAGGGCTGTGCTGAGTGTTGAGTCTGTGTGACCGACGCAAGCTTGCACTCAGTACTGGATGCTTCTGATATCAATTGTGCCAGGAAGATGAACATGCTTAAGCTGTTAGACGCAATGAAGAGTGGACCGGCCTGGCTTTCGGACAGGCTGCCTAAGATGAGCGAGAGCGGGGCCGAGAAACGGGAGCTGCTGGGATTGCTGGATGAATCTGTGCTGTTCCATGGCGTGCCTCAGGCTACGTTGCTGAACCTGGTTCAGCAGTCCATGCGGATCAGCCTGAAGCAGGGTGAACAGTTGCTGGCGCCGGGCATGCAAAACGAATATGTTTATGTGATTCTTGCTGGTCAGTTGAGTGTTCATCTTGTTCCGGAAAATGCTGACCAGCCGATTGCTTTGCTGAATGCGGGTGATTGCGTAGGGGAGATGTCCGTGTTGATGAACAGTGATGTGTCAGCCTGGGTGGCGGCCGAATCGGACTGTCAGTTGCTGGCTATCGGTTATTCCACATTCTGGCAGCTGCTCAAAGGCTCAAATGAAGCGGCGCTGAATATGGTGAATATTCTGGTGAAGCGGATACGTGCGGGCAATGAAGCCATTACCCAGTCGCGGTCAGCTGGTTCAGCACGCTGAGCGTCCCCTGGCGGGAATTCAGATGATTGCATCCAGGTTGGCGACAAACATTTCTTCTGTTTTTTCTGGTAACTGGTATGTCCTGAATGCCCGGTGTATGCCGGCCTGATCAACCTGGCCATTGCGGCTCTTGAATGCGATGCCGATACGAATTCCCGCCCTTGCGATGGTCTTGAAAGCTTCGCGCCACTGGCGCACCTCGCCAAGACGTTCCCGCATATCGCGTTCATTGATGATTTCTACACCAGCCTGTTTGAGTGATTCCAGGAATATTTCGTAAGATTGATCTTTCTTGCTGCTCATTTGCCTCTCCATTGCCTGTGCGTTTGTTCCCGCGTTACAGTCATTAACGCAAAACTTGCTTGTGTGTTGACTCTGTTACATGAAAAATTTGTGACAGGTCGTGGATTCTCATCTGATAATTACATATGTATATGAAATTAATAACAAAAATATTCAACCTCGGGGTGGGCGGTGTCAGCAAGGGAAATCGCTGCATACCCCGGTACCCGGTTGCCGTTTTGCTGAGTTTGCTGGCCAGTTCGGGAATGGCACAGCAGGCTTGCCCGCCGCAGATCAAGCCAACAGCGCAAAAGTTCGAAGCGGCACAGAAAAATGCACATGATCATGGTTTTCTTTGGCGCATCAGCAAGGATGGCCACGATTCCTGGCTTTACGGCACGATACATATCGCAAAATTTGAATGGATGTTCCCAGGGCCGCAGGTGACGCAGGCGCTACAAGAAACGGATACGATGGCACTGGAGCTGGATGTGCTGGATCCGTCTTTGCAGGGCAATACTGCGCTGGGTGTACAAAAAATGCGCAGGACCCGATTGCCGCATGCGACAGTCAAGCGTATCCGGCGTCTGGCGGAGGCACTATGCGTGCCTTATGAACGTATTGCCGACATGCCGCCCGAGTTGCAGGTCGGCATGCTGGAAACCTATATGGGGCGTGCGGATGGGCTGGAGCCGGAATATGCCATTGATGCTTTCCTCGCCATGCTTGGGCACCGTGAGCATAAAGCGGTGATATCCCTGGAAACACCGGAATTCCAGCTGTCCCAGCTGCAGATGGCAACTTCGGAAGAAACCGTGAAAATGGTGCAGGAAGATCTGGATCAGCTGGGAAAGGATAATGGACATGGCTATGTTGAGAAACTGGCAAGGCTCTGGGGAGATTCGGATTATGACGCCATGGCGAATTTTGAAAGCTGGTGCAATTGCATGGATACGGATATTGCGCGCATGACAATGAAGCGCATGCTGGATGACCGAAATCCGGCAATGGCAGATCGCATAGACAAACTGCATGTCAGCGGCAAGCGGGTATTTGCTGCGGTGGGCAGCCTGCATATGTTTGGTGCTTACGGACTGCCGCTTTTGATGGAAAGGCGGGGATATCGCGTGGCGCGTATCGCACTGCCAGTGCGATGATGTTGTATAATATATTGAATATATTATATATTTTGCTAATTTTTAAATTTATTGATTTTGCCCTAAATAAATTCGCAAAGTTGCCGATAACCAACTCAGTTTCACTCAAATGCAAAGGAGATGGTTATGAATATCAACATGAATACGTATCTGAATCACACCAGGGAGGCTTATCCTGGCCTGAGCCAGGCTAGCAGCAAGAATGATGTGGCTATGTCGGTGATGAAGAGGGCCATCAACATTGAGGCAGAAGGCGCCAAATCGCTGATTGCCTCCGTGCCACAAGCTGCTTCATACAATGCCTATCCGCTGACCAGTGCTGAAAACCTGCCTGCACACCTGGGCAAGCATATCAACGTGGCTGCCTGATCTTTCCGAAAGCATTGTTGCTGTCAGGCTGCAATGCACTTCGGACGCATCCCGCAGCAGGCCTTTGCATCATGAGTCCTGCCTGCATTTTAATTTCCGGAATGGCGACTGCGCGAATACGCGGTTGCTGCTTGCGCAAGTTTTGGCAATCCGCATGCCTGTCGTTCCGTCAGGATGCCCCTCCTTGTATTAAAGTTTAAAATCATCATGGACGTATTGTTCATCAACTGAAAAGGGAGGAATCATGCAGGGAAATATCGGCATTATCTGGATCAAGATCGCAGCGGTATACATTGTGCTCGGTATCGGGCTCGGCATATACATGGGGGTGAATGAGAATTTTGCGCTGCATCCGGTTCATGCCCATGTCAATCTGCTGGGATGGGTTTCCATGGCACTGATAGGCCTCATCTACCAGCAGTTTCCGCTGATCGCTCAGAGCGGCCTGTCCCGCGCGCAGTTCTGGCTGCATCAACTCGGCTTGCCTGTGCAGATGCTGATGCTGACCTTGCTGATCCAGGGCAATACCGCAGTCGGGCCGGTGCTGGGCATTGCGGATATCGTGGTGGGTGCTGCATTCCTGCTGTTCCTGGTGAACGTGTTCAGGAACCTGAAGGCCTGAATTTTTTGCTGTTTTGAAATTGGCGCTGCCATTGCAGCGCCATTTTTTTGGGGGTCAGGAATTCTGGGCAGTTGCCATGTCTGGCGTGACGTGAGCGGCCAGGCGCAGAAAATGCAGAAGGTAGAGCGAAATGATGGCGGCAAAAAAACACCATACTGAAACGAAGGCGGCATTGTGTATCCAGGAAGCCAGGGCCATCGACAGCAGGACCAGTACGCCAAAGATGCGGATGCTCCCCATGCTGGACAGCAGCAATGGGATCAGGATGATCAGGCCATATAGCATCAGCGGAGTGATGGGCAGGTGAATGTCACTGCGATAGGGAGCGATATAGTCATAGACGATAGAGTGGCCTTGCACGTGGACATGCATCCACTCCGGGTGTAGCAGCATCATGCCATAGACAGCACCGCTGGTGAGGAATCCAAACAGGCCTATGCCGAAGAAAAGCATTTTTCGGGTTTTGTGTGGTTCAAGCAACCCGCTTGCCAGTGGAATCCACCATAGCCACAGGAAGTGCGAAAAAAAATGAAAACCAAGTGCAAAATCCAGCGTTGCCGCTGAGTTGCCGGCATGCAGTGCCAGCCATACCAGGCCTTCGAATCCCTGCTGCACACCAAAAAGAAGGGGAATCATGGCCCACATCCGGTAAGCAAATGGCGCTTTCCTGCTGTAGTGCAGGGTGAGGCTGCCTGTACCGAGCAGGATGGCGGCGGCACTGAAACTGACGGTGGCTGAGAAGCACATTTCCCTATCGAATGACGGACTCCATTTTTCAACTCTAACACTGGATTCCAGTCTGTGCGCAATATTGCTGGTTGTCTTTAGGATGATCGGTGTGCTTGCCATTGAATGGCAAGCGAGAGTTGCAGAAGCAGGCGACAGGTATTCGAATGCTTGTATAATCAATCAGTTTACTGTGCAGTATTTCATGAAAATATTTTCAAGATACTGATTTTATTATTAATACTAATTCCCTGACTAGCCCTGCCGATGAAGCTGCCTTCACTTCAAGTTCCAGAATTTATCCGCAAAATCAAATTCAGGATGCCAGGGCGCACGGTGCGCCTGATTGCACTCTTGCTTTTGCTGGCGCTGTCCGGATACACCTATTACCTGGATACCACGATACGAGAGGCGTTTGAAGGTCGGAAATTTGCATTGCCGGCGCGTGTATTTGGTCGGGCGCTGGAGCTGTATCCCGGCTTGAAACTGACACGCGAACGTTTTGTCGATGAGCTGAAGTTGCTCGGATATCACGAAAAGCCGGACCCCAAAGAGCCGGCCACCTTTACATTTACCTTGAGTGGCGTGGAGTTCACGACGCGCCAATTCAAGTTTGGAGATGGCACGACGCCATCGCAGCACCTGCATATCGAGTTTGAAGAGGGGGCGGTGTCTCTCTTGCAGGAGCATCAGGCATCGGATGTGGACGTGCCCCTGGTACGCCTGGAGCCGCCTCTGATAGGCGGCATCTATCCCGGGCACAATGAAGACCGTGACCTGGTGCAGCTGAAGGATGTGCCGAAGCAACTGATTGATGCACTGGTCGCGGTGGAGGACCGCAAATTCTTTACACACTGGGGCATTGATCCGCGAGGTATTGCCCGTGCCCTGTTCAAGACGGTTACCGGGCAGCGTATCGAGGGTGGCAGCACGTTGACTCAGCAGCTGGTCAAGAATTTCTTCCTGACTTCAGAGCGCACGCTGACGCGCAAGGCCAATGAAGTGCTGATGTCGCTGTTGCTGGAGCTGCATTACAGCAAGGATGAAATCCTGGAAACCTACCTGAATGAAATTTTCCTGGGCCAGGACGCAACGCGGGCAATTCACGGCTTTGGCCTTGCCAGTCATTACTATTTCGACAAGCCGCTGGACAGGCTGGACCTTCAGGAAATTGCCATGCTGGTCGGCATGGTGAAAGGCCCGACTGTGTATGATCCGCGCAAGAAGCCGGATGCTGCACGGGAACGCCGCAACGTCGTGCTGAAGGAAATGGTGGCACAGAACGTGATCAGCCAGCAGCAATTTGTCGCAACGCGTGACAAGCCGCTGGGCGTGATGGCCCGTGCGCCTTCCGGCACTTCTCCATATCCGGCATTCATGCAATATGTGCATCGCCAGCTGCAGCGCGATTATCGCGACGAGGACCTGCGCAGTGAGGGTCTGCGCATCTTCACCACGCTGGATCCGTTCGTACAGCAGCAAGCGGAGGAAGCAGTGCAGAAGCGCCTGGCTGCACTGGAAAAAGCCCGCAGGCTGCCGGCAGATACGCTGGAAGGTGCAGTCGTGGTCAGCAGTACGCAGACAGGGGAAATCCAGGCGATGGTCGGTGGCAGGCAGGCACGCTATGCCGGCTATAACCGTGCGATCGATACGCAGCGCCCGATCGGATCTCTGGCCAAACCGATTGTCTACCTGACTGCACTGGAAGATCCCGCGCATTACACGCTGATCACACCGCTGGATGACAGCAAGCTGGTGTGGAAGCAACGCGGCGCGCCGGACTGGAAACCACAGAATTATGAAAAGACATTCCATGACAAGGTGCAGCTGAGGGTGGCCCTGGCGCATTCCTATAACGTTGCAACGGCGCGGTTGGGCATCGATCTGGGGGTGGAGCGCATCCTGGACAAATTGCCGCTGTATGGCATCGAGCGCAAGCCGCCGCCGTTTGCTTCCTCATTGCTGGGTGCCTATGGCCTGGCACCGGTCGAAGTGGCGCAGATGTTCCAGACCTTTGCTGATGGCGGCTTCCGCACACCGCTGCGGGCAATCCGCGCCATCGTGACTGCTGATGGCACGCCGCTGCAACGCTATCCGCTGAATGTGGAGCCGGTATCCGCTGCCGGACCGGTTTATTTGCTGACTGCAGCCTTGCAGGGGGTCATCCGCGAAGGTACCGCAGTGGCCATGAAAAACTGGCTGCCGCCGGAAATGAATGTGGCCGGCAAGACCGGCACCACGGATGACCTGCGTGACAGCTGGTTTGCAGGTTACACAGGGGATCGCGTGGCTGTCGTGTGGGTAGGCCGGGATGACAACAAGCCTACTGGATTGACCGGTGCTTCCGGGGCCATGACGGTTTGGGGCGAGATGATGAAGGCGGTGCAGCCTGAGCCACTTGATCCTGTGATGCCGGATGAAGTGGAAATGGCGAACATCGATCCGGCGAGTGGCGTGCGTTATGATGATGGCTGTGCTGCGGGGATGCAGTTGCCCTTCATCAAGGGTTCTGCGCCTGCAGAAATGGCTGCTTGTCCCGTGGTATCGGGCGGCGAGGGTGCAAGCGTGACGGATGGCAGCGGAAAAGCGTTGCAGGTGCAACCGGACGGGAAATCCGTGGTCAAACCGGCTGCTGCAAGTGAAGGTGGTCCGGAAGCAAACAAGAAAAGCTGGTTACAGAGGTTACTGAATTGATTAATAAATATGGTTTTTTCGTCGTTGCTGCCTGGAGTTTGCTGGTGGCAGGATGTTCAAGTGTCAGCCTGCCTGACAAGGGTATCGTTGCCCCGCCTGTGATTGCAGGCGACGGTTCAGCAACCCAGGCTTCTGTTCCAGGACAGGCTGTCCCGCCTGCTGCAGGGACAACTGCTCCTCCTGCAGCGGTTGAAGCGGTACCTCAGCCTTCCGCACCTGACATGCCAGCGGCGGAGGGCCTGCCGGTTTCGCCCGCTGCAGATGCTGTCGTACCTCCACCTTTGCCGAAGCCGGTGATGTCGAACAACCGCGCGGTGATGGCCTTGCTGGATCGGGCTGAAGTCGATTTCACCGGCGGCAAGCGGGATGCTGCTGGAGCCGCGCTGGAGCGGGCGCTGCGCATCGAGCCGCGCAATCCATGGCTATGGCATCAGCTTGCACAGGTGAGGTTGTCGCAAGGGCAATATGCCCAGGCGATCACGCTGGCGAAAAAGTCCAACAGTTTTTCCGGCAAGCAACATCGACTGCAGGCGGATAACTGGCAACTGATCGGTCAATCTCGCATCGGGCAAGGCAATACTGCGGGTGCGGAGGATGCATTCAGGCGTTCAAGCGATCTGGCGCAGCAGTCACAGGCAGAAAATGGTGCGGCAGCTACCAGTGTGACGGGCAACCTGAACTGACAGGCAAGCTGAACTGAGTGGTCGAGCTCAGGCTGTGAATTGCAGGTCTTTCTGGTATGTTTGGCGAGTGGGGTACTGGAAGGCAATAGGGCCATCCGGTTCGCCATGCAAAAACTGGTATACAAACGGGTTCTTCGAATTTGCCATTTCTTCCACATTGCCCTGTGCCACCACTTTCCCATCGTGGATGAAATAGACGTAATCCACGATTTTCAGTGATTCAGACAGGTCATAGGTCACCACCACGGATGTCAGGCCGAGTGCATCATTCAGGGTGCGGATGAGGTTGGCAATTGTGCTGAGTGAAATCGGGTCCAGACCTGCGAAAGGTTCGTCATAGATGACCAGTTGCGGATCGGTGACAATTGCCCTTGCCAGTGCAACGCGGCGTTCCATGCCGCCGGAGAGTTCCTTGGGCATCAGGTCGCGCGCATTGCGCAACCCGACTGCATGCAGCTTCATCAGGATCATGTTGCGGATGAGCGCTTCCGGCATGTTGGTGTGTTCGCGCAACGGGAAGGCCAGATTGTCGTAAACCGAAAGATCGGTAAACAGGCCGCTTACCTGGAACATCATCCCCATCTGCAGTCGCAGCTTGTAGAGTTCATCGAGACCCAGCTGGTCTATTTTTTTTCCCATGAACGAGACATGACCCTGTGACGGTTTGAGCTGGCCGCCAAAATGCCGCAGCAACGTCGATTTGCCACTGCCGCTTGAGCCCATGATGCCGACGATCTTGCCGCGCGGTATGGTGAGGTTGATCCCCTTCAGTACCTGGTTGGAGTTGTAGGAAAAATGCAGGTCATTGACCTCGATGATGTTATCCATGACGATGAGCCAGTAAGGTGTTGTAGCGGGATTTTAACAGGCGGCTGAAAAATGACGTACCTTTTTGAGGTGTAGCGATGGAGATGAAAAAAGTCAACGCTGGCAAATTGCGCGGTATTGCTTATGACAAGCCTAGGCGGATTTTGCAGGTGCAACTGGATGATGGCAGCATCTTGCAATACAGCGGTGTGAGTGAAGCTCTCTGGCGCAGGTTTGGAAGTGCCAGTTCGCAGTGGAGCTTTTACCGCGACAATATCGAGGAGGAGTTTGCATCAAGCATGGTGGCTGGGTCCGGGACGGGCAGTGCCAGCCAGCCAGCAGGCAGGAACCCGCTGGATGACCTGTTCAGTCAGGATTGATGCCGTGCTATGCGCATGTTTCGCAGGTTTCGGCACCTTCTTCTTCAGGCAGCCCCTGCCATAACATGTCGTAACCCAGCTCCTTGCTGTCGGTGCACAATTCGCTCAGCGCATCGAATTTGTCCTTGAAAGTTTTGTCGGCATGCGATTTTTCATGCGCTTCAAAAGAATGCCAGTAGGTGACGATGGCAATATGTTCACCTGTCTTGCCGGGGCCGTTGATGGAACCTTCGTCAGAGACAAACCCCGAGAAGCGGAATACCTGGCCACCGATGAAACCGCCTTTGGCACCGCCATAGGTATTTTTCACGACATTACACATTTCGCCGAGCGCCAGTTCCACGTCTTCCAGTTCCACGCCCGGTTTCAGCTTGACGGTATTGAACAGCATTTTTGCACCAAACGGGATGCTGATAGGGGTGTACATGATTTACCTCCTTAAATTCATATGGTTACTTATGGTAGTTTTGTCACTTGCATTTACATAAGCTAATGCTAATATGAGTATGAAATACAAGATAAGTTCTATCTCGCATTTTTCAAGTACCGGAACGTCTAAAGACATCAAGGCTGCAAATTGGGTAGCGTTGTCATGGCGTGTTACCAACCAGCTATTTACGTTGTTGCGCTTGCCAGGCCGGAAAAAATGAGTCGTCTGGAAATACATGATGTCCCTGCAGTTTGAAACATACCCTGTTCCCGATAACGAGTCGCAACGTCATGCGGCATTAAATACATTCGCCATTCTGGATTCGGCACCTGAAATGGATTTTGATGCACTGACGCGTGTGGCAGCCCATGCACTGCATGTACCGATTGCTGTCGTAGGCCTGCTTGATGCTGACCGCCTGTGGATCAAGTCACATTTTGGGCTGGATGTGCCACAACTGGATCGCAGGATTGCCTTTTGTGCCCATGCCGTGATGAAACCCGATGAAATCCTCGTGGTGGAAAACCTGATGGAAGATGCTCGTTTCAAGGGGTATCCCCTGGTAGCTGATGCGCCCCGATTACGTTTTTATGCAGGCGCACCATTGGTGGATGCCAATAAAAACGTCATCGGCACACTGGCTATTGTGGATACCATTCCGCGTAAGTTTGATGAGGAACATCGTCGCATCCTGAAAGATCTGGCCTTGCTGGTGATGGTGGTGCTGGACCATCATCGACTCGCCGCGGCGCTGGCCAGCCGGGCGCGTACGGATTATCTGACCAATTTGCTGAATCGGGGGGCGTTTGAATCAGCCCTGCATGCCCAGATTGCCCATGCAGGCAGGAGCGGAGAAATATTTTCCGTGCTGTACATGGATCTGGACGGTTTCAAACAGGCCAATGACAGGTTTGGCCATGCAACGGGTGATGCGGTATTGCGGGAGGTGGCGCGTCGTCTTGATCATGTAAAGCGCGATGAAGACATACTGGCCCGCTTGGGAGGCGATGAATTCGGCATGCTGGTGCGCGGTGATATGCAGTCAGCGCGCAAACTTGCCGACCGTATCGAGAAATCCATGCAGACCGCAATCTCCATATCTTGCGACAGGCAGGCATGTATCGGCATTTCTGTTGGTATTGGCGAATATGTTGCGGGCGAGTCGCAAGATGCATTGCTGGCCCGGGCGGATCAGGATCTCTACCAGAATAAACGCGCACATCGTCCGGCAACATTACCATGTGATACCGGAGAATTTATATAACATTATGATTGTATTATATAAATAATTTTTCACTACAATTTAACCCCGTTTCACATTTTCTTGCGTTTACAGCAGTCAGGCCGTGCAATTCCGCTGGGCCCTGACTTACCAATGCGAGGAAGACATGAAACCGTTCCATTCAAACCTGTTGTTGCTGACCCTGCTGTTATCCGCCCATGTGCTGGTTGGCTGTGCCAGCCACGAACAATCTGCAGAGGTTGTTCCTGCAGATTCTGTGCGAATCGCCGCAGACAACTTACCCCTCCTGATAGAAAGCAAGCCCGGTTCCCCGGCCACGGATCAAGCAACCAAGGCATCAGGCAAGCCCGAGACAAAAAGAAAGGATATGGGGAAAGTCGAGCGTCATGAGCTGGCGCCTGCCGAGTCCCGCAAGGTGATGAATCAGGAACAACTTGCATTGCCGGAAAAGTCGAGGCAGATGGCGGGTGCAGTGTATCCTGCACCGCAGGTTGCAATCATGGCCGCGCCAGCAGCAGTTGCGGGTTATAACCCGCCGCAAATGCAGGAGCGTGAACAATACGGCAATATCGTAGAAAATTCCGTGAAGCAGGTTTCGGCCGAGCCGGTATCCACTTTCAGCATCGATGTCGATACCGGGTCTTATGCCAATGTCAGGCGCATGCTGAATGCGGGGCGCCTGCCGCCGCATGACGCGGTACGTGTCGAAGAATTGATCAATTATTTTCCCTATGCGTATGCCTTGCCGAAAGGCAACACGCCATTTGCCGTACATGCGGAAATTGCCCCTGCACCGTGGAATGCCGAACATCATCTGCTGCGTATCGGCATCAAGGGACAGGATGTGGCGAAACAGGACCTGCCGCCGGCCAATCTGGTGTTTCTTGTCGATGTCTCGGGCTCGATGGAGTCGCAGGACAAATTGCCGCTGCTGAAATCAGCACTGAAACTGCTGGTCGGCCAGCTGCGCGGACAGGACAAGGTGTCGCTGGTCACCTATGCGGCCGGTACGCAAGTGATCCTCGAGCCGACTTCAGGCGAGCACAAGGCCCGCATCATCGCTGCACTGGATAAGCTGCATGCCGGAGGCTCAACGGCAGGTGCTGCAGGTATCAACCTGGCATACAGCATGGCGCAACAAGGGTATGTGCGGGGCGGCATCAACCGTATCTTGCTGGCGACAGATGGCGACTTCAATGTCGGCATCACCAATTTTGACGCCCTTAAAAACCTGGCAGAAGAAAAGCGCAAGACAGGTGTTTCACTGTCTACCCTGGGTTTTGGAACCGGCAATTACAACGAAAGGCTGATGGAGCAACTGGCGGATGCCGGCAATGGCAATTATTCCTATATCGATACGCTGAATGAAGGCCAGAAGGTGCTGGTAAACGAAATGACATCGACACTGGCGACGATTGCCAGGGATGTGAAAATCCAGATCGAGTTCAATCCTTCGGTGGTCAGCGAATATCGGCTGGTAGGGTATGAGAACCGCATGCTGCAGCGCGAGGATTTCAATAATGACAAGGTTGATGCCGGCGAAGTGGGGGCCGGTCATACCGTGACTGCCTTGTATGAACTGACGTTGAAAGGGAGCAAGGCAAATATTGACCCGTTACGTTATGGCAAGGAGCCTGCTGCAGATAGCGGCAAGGCAGGCGAGCTGGCTTTCCTGCGCATGCGTTACAAGGCACCTGACGGTGAAGCGTCCAAACTTGCCGAGTGGCCTTTGCATCGTGAAAGTGTGCAGGCCAGCTTTGCCGGCGCCAGCAATGAATTCCGCTTTGCGAGTGCGGTCGCGGCCTTTGGCCAGCAGCTGCGTGGCGGTAAAAATACCGGCAACATGAGTTATGCGGAAATTTCCAAAATTGCCTCGGCAGCACGCGGTGCGGATGAATACGGTTACCGTGGCGAGTTCCTGCGACTGGTCAGGCTTGCGGAATCCCTTTCATCCGGCAAGACTGAGGCCATGCCACTGGATTGAAGTCAGATAGCCAGAGTGACTGCGCTCGCCTATACTGCGCAGCCATGCGAGACGAGGTGGCAGACGAACAACTGATGGAGCAGTATCGTGAAGGTGATGCAGGTGCATTCGATGTCCTGTATCGCCGGCACAAGGGCGGCCTGTTCCGTTACCTTTTCCGCCTCAGCAAAAACCAGGGCATCGCCGAGGAGCTGTTCCAGGATGTGTGGAGCAACCTGATCCGCAGCCGGGAGCGCTATCAGCCCAGCGCCAAATTCACCACCTTCCTGTACCAGATCGCGCATCACCGAGTCATAGACCATGTCAGGCGCAATCCGGGCATCATGATCTCGCTGGATATGGAAACAGAGGAGGAAGAACCCATGATGGCTGCATTGCCTGCGGATCCTGCGCTGCAACCTGAAGTACAGGTACAGCGCAAACAAATGCAGGCGGTGCTGGTCAAAGCAATTGAGAGTTTGCCAGCCTTGCAACGGGAGGCTTTCCTGCTGCGTGAAGAGGCTGACCTGTCGCTGCAGGAAATCGCCGTAGTGACCGGGGTGAACGAAGAAACCGCGAAGAGCCGCTTGCGCTATGCGGTGGCCAAACTGCGGGAAGGACTGAGGGGTTTACGATGAGCCAGCAGAATAATATCGGTGATCAGGAATTAGAGCAGTATCTGCAAGGCAATTCCGGCCTGTCGCAGCAATATGCCGACCTGCCCGAGGTGAAATTGCCAGACCATCTGGATGCGGCGATCCTGGCCGAGGCACATCGTGCCGTGGGTGCACGTCCAGGCGGTAAGGCGAAGCGCAGCTGGACGATGCCCCTGTCTTTGGTGGCAACGCTATTTGTGGTGGTCATGGCCGGGCTGATCCTGCCCGACATGCTGAAAGACATGCAGCGGCGACAACAGTATGCTGCAGCGAATCAGGATACTGCCAGCGAAAAAATGATGCCCGCACCAGCGATTGCGCAGCCTGCTCCAGCATCATCCGACGCACGCAAGGAAGCGTATATGGCGGCACCGGTGAAGATGCCTGAACGTGCAGAGCCGCCTGCCAGCAGGAAGCCGATGCGTGAAAAGACAATACTGCCTGAACCCTCTGCGTTGCCTCAGACCGTACAGCAAGCACGGCCTGCTGCAGAACCTGAGGTGGTTGCAGCGTTGCCGCAAAAGCAGGAATTGCGATCTCAACTGGAAGCAAAGGACAGTGCCCCTGCCAATTTGGGGGTACTGCTTGAGGCATCGCCTGTTGTGACGAATGCGCCTGCCCCGATGCAGCTGCAAGCGCGGGCGCCAACGGCCAGGATGGAAAAGCGCAAGCAGGAGATGGACTCATCTGCTCGCATTGCAGGGCAAGTGACTAAGCCCGCTCCCGCAAGTCTGGCGCCTGCCCCTGCTGAAATGCCCGAAGCTGAAACTGTAAAGGCGTCGGAGTCAGGTATCGCAGACAGTTTGCTGAAAAGTTCAGAAATCTTACGCCCGGATGCCTGGATCGAGAAGATACGCAAACTGAAACAACAGGGTAAACATCAGGAAGCCGCCAGGGAGCTAAGTGAATTTGGTAAGCGCTATCCGGATTTCCCTTTGCCTGCGGATCTTGCAGGCAAATAGGCCTGACTGTTACAGCGTGAGTCTGCGCTTTGCCTGAGTTGTGGGGGCGTGTTGCACAGTGTCAGGCATGATATGGAATTGTTTGACGGCCACCTGCTTGCGCAGTATGGTCAAGGTTTGCAAGTGCGCGTAGGCCGGTAAATCACTTGCGTTTTGTGGCGGACTGTCGTCATTACTCCAGACATAAATGCCATGTGCAACTGGCGGCTTGGCTGTCTGATTCCAGATATTGAACTGGCTGGCCCGTGCGCCAGCATCGGTACGTACCTGCAGTTTTTCATCCGTGTAATAGATGATTTCTGCCCCGAGCTGATGCGACGGTGCGATGGCGATTTTCTGCCCTGGAATCTGTTCAAGATCTCTTCCCAGCTCACGCCAGCCATAAAATGCGTTGGTGGCATCCGTCACCGCCATGGCGGGTGAAAATTTTGCCAGGGGCAGAATGCTGAAACGGGTATGCAGGGTGATCAGCAGCGAAAGCAGAAGCGTGCTGAACAGGCTGACATACCACAGGTAGCGCATGGCAGGTATTGTGCTGCCAAGAAAGTAACGGGTGAACAGGATGAGCAGGCTGAAATAGGCAAATGCAGTCCAGTTGGGACCGGCAAGCTTGATGATGGAAATGCCGCCAAATATCAGGATGACAGGGAGTGAGGCAGCGGCCAGCATCAGCATGGGTTTGTCCCCGGATTTCAGCGTTTTGAATGCGGCATACATGCCAGCCAGCCAGACAAGCGGGCCAACCAGCAAGAGCTGCGAGCTGAAAAACTCGCCAACCCTGCCAAAGGCATAACTGTCGCTGTCCAGTCCATGGTGAAACTGGAATACAAATGAAATCCAGCCATGCCGGCTGTTCCAGATGATGACCGGCATGAAACAGAAAAAGCCCAGCATCATCGCCAGCCAGGGATGGCGGGTTTGCAACCAGTGGCGGTCATCCGTCAGCAAGAGATAAGCAAGCAAACTGGGTAATAGCAGCAGTGCAGTGTACTTCGACAGTAACGCGAGACCGAAAGCGAGCCCCAGTGCATACCATTGCCAGGCCTGCTGTTGCTGGATGATCAGCCACATCAGGTATACGCTCAGCGCCCAGAACAGGTAAACCGGGATATCCGGCGTGATCACGATCAGTCCAAGCATGCTGAGGGGCGTGGCGTTGAACAGCATCACGCTGCCGGCAGCAATGCTCGTGCTGTTGAACATGCGCATCGCAAGTTGCCAGGTGAGCCAGCTGGCAGTAATGATCACCAGGGTGCCGGGTAGCCTGACCCAGAGTTCGCTTTTGGAAAACAGCGTGGTGAGCCAGATGAAGTAGGCCACGATGGGGGAATGATCAAAATAACCCATATCCAGGTGGCGGGACCATAGCCAGTAATAGGCCTCATCAGGATGCAGTTGCAGGGTGGCAGAAAGATAAAGCCGCCAGACTGTCAGCAGGCCAACAAACAGCAGGGTATTGCGCAGATTAAGGAAGCTTTGCATGAAATTGCACTCTTGACGTCGGATCGGGATTTCGCTGGGAAAGTGAATTATGCAGCGAGTTCCTGTCAGTGCATAATGGCACATCAACTGCAGTGAGGCTTGAATTATAGCCAATTGATTATATATTGATATTTTACTCTATCGGCGTTAAGTCATGCGTCTCTGCGTCAGGAAAAACACAGTTCACCTTCCTTGAGGTGGAAATAGCCTGAAGTGTGATCGGCTGTCATTTTCATCAGCTTGCTGCCTATCTGGATTTCCACGCCAGCATATACGTTTTTTTCCGCAACAATGCGCGATGTGTTCATCAGATCCAGCCTGGTTTGCAAGTCCTGTTCATTTTCCTTGAGGGACAGCAGTGTTTCTGTCAGTGCAACTTGTGTGGCCTCTGCTGCATTCAATGCATCCGGTGGCAAGCGCTCAGGATGCTCGCTGGCGAGCGTCAGCAATCGCTGAATATCAGCGAGTTTGTGCTCAGCTTCTTCGCGTTCCCTGGTGACGCCTTTTAGCTGATCATAGAGCTGCGGTTCTGGTCCTGTTGCAAGGCAGGTTTTGACGCCGGTTTCAGCACCGAGGTATTGGGCCATGATCAGCATGGTGGCGCGGGTTGTGCCGCCGATGATATAGCCCTTGTTGCCGCCTTTTTTCCCGACGATGACCTGGTGTCCGGCAGTCAGGTCGCTTTGCATGGTGAATTCGTTGACAAAAATGCCCTGGCCGGCAACGACCCGTGCATTCTGGATGAAGCGGGCCGTACAGCTGCCACTGCTTTTTACCAGCGGCGTAAAGTCATTGCCTTGCTCCTGTACTGCGATGATGCCGCCTTTCACCACGATGTTGCCACCTGCTTCAAGCAGTGCCCCTTCGATGGTTCCGCCTACGTGGATGTCGCCGCTGGCCTTGATGGTCATGCCGGCATGGACATCGTTGCTGACCACCACGGTGCCATCAAAATTGATGTTGCCGGAATGCAGGTCTACGTTTTTGACCTTGTACACTGGCTCCACAGCGAGATCGCCCTGGAAAAAGACCGGGAAACCACTGAGGGTGGCAATCAGCTGATTGCTGTCGGCCGGGTCGATTGCAGCGCCCTTGATCTTTTTGGCAAACGGGACTTCCTTGCCCGGGCGGGCTGCAATGGGCTTGCCGGAAAGTGCAATGCCTGGCTCACCTTGAGTTGGCGGCGAGCGGCGCATCAACACATCACCTTCCCTGACGACGATGATTTCACCGAAATCGCGGAAGTCCGCAAGGCCGCTTGCATCCAGTTTCGGGCTGCGGTTACCTGATGTCGGGATCAGGTTTTGTATCTTGCCATTGATGCCATGTTCCGGGGGCTTGCCCTGTGCAATCACGACATCTGCAGCGCCGTTTTGCAGCGCATGATGGATTGCATCGAGATTGAGCTGGAGGCCGACACCTTTATGGGCGGCCTCCTTGTAGATGTCATCCAGCTGTACCGGCTGTCCGCCCTGCGGCAGGGAGAGCGTGAGCAGGGCTGTAACAGATTCATGGTCCACCCTGATCTCGAACTTTCCATCTACTGCTACGCCGATGGGCAACTCGAAAGGTGAGCCAAAATTGTATTTGGACACTACGCTGGCCAGCATGTCCGGATTCAACTTGTAGCGGTTAAGGTTGGCTGCCGACAACTCGGCGTTAAGATCATCCGGCGTGATGGTGCCGGCTGTTTCCCCCGGCGTGAAGGTGGCGAGGAGGGTGCGGCCGTACTCGTCGAGATGGAGCGCAAGGTGTTTCCTGATCTGATTTGCCATCTGGTGGTTCATTCAATCTGGAAAGTGGGCGTGCTGTAATGTTAACGCAACATGCGGGTTAGGAAAATACGGCGATGTTTCATCATATTCGGGATGAACGGATCCTTGTACGTTAAGCGCAATGGCCAAAGTCAAAACTGATAAAATTGCAGACTGTATAAGGGCTGCATTTCGGGTTGAGGCGTATCGAGTGAACTGAAAGTGGCAGGAACTGAGGCGGACAATGTCGGGATGCAGGTATGCATCTGGAGTATCAAATGGGGTATGGTGAAAACAATGAATGATTTTGAAGGATTGCAGCCATCGCTGGTCTGGGGTCATTTTGCAACGCTGTGTAATATTCCGCGCCCGTCTTATAAGGAGCAGGCCTTGCGCGAACATCTTTGGGATTGGGCGCGTGCGAGGGAGATCGGGGCTGAGGTGGATGCCGCAGGCAACCTGATTCTGAAAAAACCGGGCAGCAAAGGATATGAAAACGCACCCGGAGTCATCCTGCAGGGGCATCTGGATATGGTATGCCAGGCAAATGCCGGCACGGTGCATGATTTTGAGCGTGACCCGATTCAGACAGTCGTGCACGATGGCTGGGTCGTGGCGGAAAACACCACGCTGGGCGCGGATAATGGCGTGGGCGTTGCGCTGGCGCTGGCAGCCCTGGAAGCGCGGGATCTCAGGCATCCGCCGCTGGAAGTGCTGTTGACGGTCAATGAGGAGTGCGGCATGGATGGTGCGCGCGGCCTTCAACCAGGTACCTTGCTGGGCAAGACCCTGATCAATCTGGATACCGAGGAGTGGGGCCATTTCTATCTGGGTTGCGCGGGCGGGGTGGATGTCGAGGTGCGCCATGCATGCGCAATGGAAGTGGTACCACCTGGTTATGTGATGATGCGGTTCGAGGTGTCCGGCCTGCGTGGCGGCCATTCCGGTATTGATATTCATCTCGGCCGGGGCAATGCAATCAAATTGCTGGCCGAAGCATTGCGTGACCTGGCAGCCCATACCGATGTGCGGCTGTTGACAATGCAAGGCGGGAGCGCACGTAACGCAATTCCGCGTGAGGCAGTTGCGGTCTGTGCGCTGCGAGCGGATGCGGTAACTCAGCTGGATCCATGGGTGATGCACCGGCTGGAGAACTGGCGCAGACGTTTTTCGGATGTTGATTCAGGCGTGATGTTTCGCTGCAGGATGGAAAATGTGCATGAAGGACAGGCTGTCACAGTAAAGGATCGTGATGTCATGCTGGCATTTCTCGATACGTGCACCAATGGCGTGACCTTGTTGAGCGAGGATTTTACCGGGGTGACCGATACTTCCAGCAATCTTGGCGTAGTGCAGTTGCAGGAGGGGAGTTTCAGCGCAACATTCAAGGTGCGGTCCCTGCGTGATGCCGAAGCCGGAATACTGGCTGAAAAACTGGTCGCGCATGCGGGAGTATATGCTTTAAAGGCATGGAAAGACGGTGCTTATCCAGGTTGGACGCCCAACCCGTATTCCGGACTGCTGGCGTTATGCCAGCAGGTTTATACGGGCCAATATGGCAAGCCGGCCAGCCTGCAAGTGATACATGCGGGTTTGGAGTGTGGCCTGCTTGCCGCAAGCCATCCGCATCTTGACATGATTTCTTTCGGGCCTGACATACGCGGAGCCCATGCACCGGGAGAAAAGGTTGAAGTGGCATCTGTCGCACGTTGCTGGACGTTGTTGTGTGCGGTGCTGGATGCACTGGCTGTTCGGGAGGTCTCCCCGGATGAAGCTTGAGGCTGCGCTGCGTCATTGGGGAACCCCTGAATTTGAAGGTGTCCTGAAGCAGGAAATTGCTCAGGCAGCAGATGAACTGCCTTTGCAGCAAGCATTGGCATATGGCAGCCATGTTCTGGATGCGCCGGTAACGGTCTTGATCAATCGCATTACCGAGATGAATGGTCTTATCGAAATACATGCGGGTGTATTTTTCCAGAGCATCATTGCCGGCTGCAGCTGCACGGATGATCCGACACCGCAGAATGAGCTTGCGGAATATTGTGATGTGTCACTGATCCTGGATATGGGCAGTGCATTGGCATCGGTGCACCTGATGTCCGGGTAACACCGTTGTATCGAGCATCCTGATGCAACAAGCCATATACACGCAATGCTCCTTAAGTTTCCGATAAATGGTATAAGGCCTTGCGTTATTATGTAACTATTTGAATTATTTATATTAAATATAATCGAGATAATTGGGGTGCAGCGTTGGCTGATAGTTTGTCCATCCGGAATGCATTCGCAATGAAGCAAAACATTTCCTTCTTCTGTAATATTCGATATAGCAATCAACAAGATATTAGTGGATGATGATATTCTGTTGATAAAAACGAATTCTGCAAATCACTGGGGGAAGCCTTCAAAGATGTATGAGACGCAAATAGATCCCAATACGGGGTTTCTTGATCGATACAGCAGTCTGGATCTGGTATCAGGGATGTTGGAGCAGGGTCAACAAGGTAGCGACAAGATGGCTATCCTCTGGTTGGATCTTGATCGTTTCAAACATTTGAATGAATCATTCGGATATGAGGGTGGCGACAGCATACTTGCAATCCTGGCTGACCGGATTCGTGAAAAAGTCGGCGAAGGCATGCTGGTAGGGCGGGTAGGTGTCGATGAGTTCATGGTGATCGTGACCGGCAAGGATGAGGAGCAGATTGAGCTGATCGCGGTAGAGCTGATGCAGGCTGTCGAGGAGCCGCTGAACATGGGTGATTTCCGCATCAGGCTCACTGCCAGCATAGGCATTGCCATACTGGAGTCTGAAGAGAGTGCGGCAGAATTGCTGGAGCGCGCTGACTGGGCAAAAAATACCGCAAAAAAACAGGGTGGACACCGCTATGTCATCTCAGGCCATGAACTGGTGCCCAGTCATATGGGCATCATTCAGGCCAGGGAAGACCTGGAGGTGGAGTACCTGCTGCATACTGCACTGGATAATGGCGGATTGCAGCTGCATTATCAGCCTATACTCAGCCTGAACGGCAAAGTGGTGTCGGTGGAAGCGCTGATGCGCTGCAACGTGAATGGCAAGAGCCTTGCTCCTGGACGATTTTTCCCGGTAGCGGAAAAGAGTGGCCTGATTTCACGTCTGGGTGAGTGGAGCCTGATACAGGGCACACGCCAGGCGCGCAGCCTGGCCAATGCCGGGTTGAGCACTACGGTGTCCATCAATGTTTCTCGCGGGCAACTGTCAGACAGGAATTTTGCCCAGTCATTGAACAACGCAATCATCCTGGCCAATGTGGCCCCAAATTTGATCGACATAGAATTTTCCGAATCGGTTTTCATGGATGAAAGCGACATTATCCAGTCCAATCTGCGTGTAGCACGGGAAATCGGGGTGGGCCTGGTCATCGATAATTTTGGAAGTGGCTATTCGTGTCTGGCCAGTATCAAGGATATGCCGGCGACGAAAATCAAGCTGGGACGTCAGCTTAATATCGGACTGGCGGAAGATTATCGTTCACGGGCTGTTGTCAAGTCACTGGTCAGCATGGGCAAGGATCTGGGCATGGAAGTGATTGCTGAGGGCGTGGAAACAAGGGAGCAGCTTGAAGCGCTCAAGGAGTTGTCTGTTGATGGGATACAGGGCTATTATTACGCAAGGCCGATGGACGAAGACAAGCTGGCTATCTGGCTGACGGAGAGGGAGCATTAATGAGCAATGATATCAAATCACTGGATAGTGACCCGTCTGGCAGAGTTCAAGGCCTGCTTGAAAGTGCATTGAATGAAACCGGTATTCCATCACGCCCTGCCATTCTTGATCGCGTTCATGTTGAAATGGAGAAAGCCGAACCTGACCTGAACCTGCTCGCACGTATCATCAGTGCCGATGTGGCATTGGCAGGTGGCCTGATCTCGATCGCCAATTCGCCTTATTTCGGGTTTCATGCACGTGTGCGTTCAGTCAATGAAGCGTTGATGATTCTGGGCCTGGACGTGGCCTGCCGCGCAATAGCAGGCCTTATCCTGCGCAAACTGTTCCCTGTCACGCTGGCTCTGGAGCGGTTCTGGGATGCCTCAGCCAGCATTGCCCGCCTGTCAGGCTGGCTGGCCCAGCATCCCGATATTTCCGTGCGTGTCCATGCCAATGATGCTTATACGTTCGGGCTGTTCCGCGATGCGGGAATTGCGGTGCTGCTTAACCGCTTCCCGTATTACAGTGATGTGTTGAACAAAGCCAATGAAGAAAAGGAATTGGGCTTTACCGAAGTAGAGGAAATCCAGTGTCCGACCAATCATGCCGTGATAGGCAGCCTGCTGGCACAAAGCTGGTGGTTGCCAGAGGAAATCAGTACGGCAATCCGCCTGCATCATGATTATGCGATCCTGAGCAAGAATGACTCATCACTGGTGCATCCGGCCACCCGCGGCCTGATTGCCATCGCACAGTTTGCCGAGCATATTTTCCAGCATCACACGGGGCTCAGCAAGACGCAGGAATGGCAGAAATCCGGGGAGCTATGTCTGGAATTGCTTGGATTTGATGAAGTGCAGCTTCAGGGGCTATATGAGGAAAGTGCACCTGTACTGGCAAAATTTGAATAAATGGCCATTTCCCATTTGCACTGGTTTCTCAGTGCAGGACAGTCCACTTCCTGAAGTACGTTGTCATGATGTCCTGCATATCCGTACCGTATGACGGTTTTTGCGATTGCTTCAGTCCCTCCTCAAAAAACTCCGGGCAATCTTCTGGCAAATAATGCCCAAGTGAGTCGAATGCTTGCTCCATCAGCGCCCTGTCCAGTGTGCGCGTCGCGACAATGGCAAAATTTAAGTTCAACATGCGCCAGGGACGGTTGGGATCGCTCTTGTCCTGATCATTTTTCAGTTCTTCTGCAGTATGGCGAATGACATCCTTGATCACATGAAACAGCGCTGTCAGCAGCGCGGTATCTGTGGTCTGGTTGGCCTTGTTGGCCAGAAGATTTCCAACTGCCTCCAGGCTGCGGATTTCACCTTTCTGGCGTATCACCCAGTGTGTTACCGACAGGGCAATTTCTTCCAGCAATGCAGCCTCGTCCGGAAGTGACAGTTCTTCAGCCCAATATGCGAGGTCGGCCAGGCAGTTGATGGTTTGCTCACCGATCAGGCTGATATTGTCGCGATTAAGTGAAATATTCGGGTTGGGCGAGTTGCCGATCTTTTGATGAATGATGAAAAACTGATCCACTGTGTCTATCAATTCGTCTGGAGTAGCTTCCAGAACTGGGGGTTTGCCTTGTTGTTGCCAGGTGTCGCGAACAACATTGCTGGCCTCAGAAAATATTTTCTTTAATTCTTCATGATTAGTCATGGTGTCTGCCAGATGAGCTGCATGGATTTTTATAACTATATCCCAAATCAATAAGTGATAAACCTGTTTGACAGGTGAGGAGCGCGCATGATTTGCGTACAGCAAGGTACGCCTCTCAACAGTCTGGCCGGCAGCAAGATGTCTCATTGAAAGAGGTGGAGAAAATGTGAGTCTGCAGCATGCGCAATTACGTTTAATTATATCCTGTTGAATTAATTATCATATTTGTAGTTTTCAGGAAAATTTCCAGGCGTGCTTGAAAAAATTCAAGTTACCCCCATTTAGCGTGCGTTGATTGAAATAACCACGGAGAACAACATGAGCGATACTTCTACAAATAACCGCGAGACCATGGGATTTCAGACAGAGGTCAAACAGCTTCTGCACCTGATGATCCACTCCCTGTATTCCAACCGCGAAATCTTCCTGCGCGAACTGATTTCCAATGCCTCCGACGCCTGCGACAAGCTGCGCTTTGAGGCACTGCACAATGCCGCCCTGTTCGAGAATGACTCCGAGCTGAAAATCAGCGTGGACTACGACAAGGGCGCACGTACGCTGACCATCAGCGACAACGGCATCGGCATGAGTCGCGAGGAAGTGATCAGCAACCTCGGCACCATCGCCAAATCCGGCACCCGCGAATTTTTCTCGAAACTTTCCGGTGACCAGCAGAAAGATGCCAACCTGATCGGCCAGTTTGGCGTGGGTTTCTACTCTGCATTCATTGTGGCCGACAGGGTCACCGTACTAACCCGTCGTGCCGGTGAGAAGACAGATCAGGGCGTACGCTGGGAGTCTGAAGGCGCTGGGGAGTTTTCAATTGAAATGACCGAGAAACAGGATCGCGGTACGCAGATTACCCTGCATCTGCGCGAAGAGCAGGATGACTTGCTGTCCGGATCCCGCCTGCGCGGCATCATCCATAAATACTCCGATCATATCGTGCAGCCGGTGGTAATGAAGAAGGAAGAGTGGAAAGAGGGTGGGCAGGAGAAGCTGGATGAAGACGAAACCGTCAATCAGGCCGTGGCCATCTGGGCGCGTGCCAAAAATGAAATCAATGACGATGAGTACAAGGCTTTCTACAAGCATGTAGGCCATGATTTCGAGGACCCGCTGACCTGGGTGCATGCCCGCGTGGAAGGCCGCCAGGAGTATGCCCAGCTGTTGTATGTGCCGGGCCGCGCACCATTCGACATGTGGGATCGTGAAGCCATGCATGGCGTCAAGCTCTATGTGCGCCGAGTATTCATCATGGATGATGCAGCACAATTGATGCCGCACTACCTGCGTTTCATCCGCGGCGTGGTCGATTCCAGCAATCTGCCGTTGAACGTATCGCGTGAAATCCTGCAGGAGTCTAAGGATATAGAGGCGATCCGTGCCGGTTGCACGAAGAAGGTGCTGGGCATGCTGGAGGACCTTGCAAAAAATGACACCGAAAAATATTCAAAATTCTGGAAAGAGTTCGGCAAGGTGCTGAAAGAGGGCGTGGGAGAGGATTTTGCCAACAAGGAAAAAATTGCCGGCCTGCTGCGGATCGCTTCCACCCATGCCGATACCGATGCTCAGGTGGTATCGCTGGCAGACTATATCGGTCGCATGAAGGATGGCCAGGACAAGATTTACTACATTACGGCCGATACCTTTAATGCAGCAAAGAACAGCCCGCATCTGGAGGTGTTCCGCAAGAAAGGCATCGAGGTATTGCTGCTGACAGATCGAGTGGATGAATGGGTAGTCAGCAACCTTGCGGAATTCCAGGGCAAGAAGCTCGTTTCCGTGGCCAAGGGTGGACTGGACTTGGGCTCGCTGGAAGATGAAACCGAGAAAAAAGAGCAGGCCAGGGAGGCGGATGATTTCAAGGAGCTGACCGACAAGATCAAGACCAGCCTGCAGGATAAAGTGAAGGAAGTGCGAGTCACGCACCGCTTGACCGATTCCCCGGCATGTCTGGTGGCGGATGAGCATGACATGAATGCCAATCTGGCCCGATTGCTGAAGGCCTCCGGCCAGAGTGTGCCGATGTCACAGCCTATCCTTGAAATCAATCCGCGCCATCCGGTTGTAATGCGACTGAAATATGAAGAACAGAAATTTGATGAATGGACCGCAGTGCTGTTCGATCAGGCCTTGCTGGCGGAAGGTGGCCAGCTGGATGACCCGGCAAGTTTTGTGAAACGCATCAACCAGCTGATGCTGGAAATGTCTGGCAAATAGTCATCGCTGCAGTTAAACAGAAAGGGACTTCATCGAAGTCCCTTTTTTGTGCGGCATATCAGGTGATATCCAGTGGCTGTGATTGAACCTTGAAGGGCGGGGTTTCCAGCGGTTGCTTGGTTTGCCCTGCATATACTGTCATATGCGGGAAAGGAATTTCTATGCCTGCTGCATCAAATGCATTCTTGATGCGGTACAGGTAAGCGCGTTTTACCCCCCATTGTTCCAGCGGCATTACCTTGAAGCGGCAGCGTATCGTGACTGCGGAGTCGCCCAGTTCATCTACACCTGCTATATCGAGGTCTTCAATGATTTTGCCGGAAAAATCCGGGTCGGCACGCAGTTCCGCGCCTACCTTGCGCATCACGGCATAGACTTCATCAATATTTTCACGGTAGGCAACACCGACATTGATCACGGCAAAGGAATGGTCTCGCGAGCGATTGGTAACGGTGGTGATGCTGCCGTTAGGGATGAAATGCACACTGCCTTCATAGTCTCGCAATTTGACGTGACGCAAGGTGACCTCTTCCACCAGGCCGCCTTTTTCGGCAATCTGCACGACTTCTCCGTGTCGGATCTGGTCTTCTATCAGCAGGAAAAAACCGGTGAAGTAATCCTTGATCAGGCTTTGTGCGCCAAATCCGACGGCAACACCAACAACACCTGCGGCGGCTAGTATGGGTGCGATGGAGATGCCGAGTTCACCCAGGATCAGCATGCCGGCTATGACCACAATGATTACCACGGAAACGTGCTTGAAAGCTTGTCCAAGCGTTTCTGCGCGTTTGATGGAGCCATCATCGCGCGCAGTGCGCGTGACATAGTGCTTGAAGATGTTGATCAGCTTGCGCGACAGGCGTGCAGCGAGCCAGGCGAGGATCAGTATCAGCAGGATGTGGATGCCTGGAACTATCAGGTCGGCCCAGGCTTCATTGACCTCGATCCCCAGCTTGTGCAGGAGAGATCTGACACTGGCTGAATTCATAAAGTCGGTCTCCTTTTGTTATGCGCTACTCCCAATACGGGTGTCGTGCATGCATGTACCAGCTCAATGGGTAAGCGGTTAATCCGGCAGTTCGAATTTGTAACGCCAGAGTCGCTTCAGAGGCAGGAATTGGTTCATGCCTCCGGGCGCATATGCGGGAACAGGATTACATCACGTATGCTGGGGCTGTCGGTGAGCAGCATGATCAGGCGATCTATGCCTATGCCCTGGCCTGCAGTGGGGGGCAGGCCATATTCCAGCGCGCGGATGTAATCGGAATCCTTGAACATGGCCTCCTCGTCGCCGGCATCCTTGGCTTTTACCTGTGCATCGAAACGGGCTTCCTGATCTTCCGGGTCATTCAGCTCGGAAAAGCCGTTGGCAATTTCGCGTCCGACAATGAACAGTTCGAAGCGCTCGGTAATGGTCGGGTTGCTGTCGCTGCTGCGAGCAAGTGGTGAAGCTTCCACCGGATAATCGATAATGAAAGTGGGTTCAAACAGCTGCGCTTCAGCCAGTTCCTCGAACAGGCTCAGCTGCAGGCCGCCCACGCCATCTTCCTTGCGATATTTGGCCTTCAGGTCTTCCAGTTCGTTGATCAGGAAATCGCGGTTGTTGAGCTGCGCATCGGTGAATTGCGGATGATATTTCTGGATGGCCTGGGTCATGGTCAGGCGATGGAAGGGCTTGCCCAGGTCAAGTTCTTTGCCTTGATACGAAATCACGGTGGTGCCCAACACCTTGCGCGCCACTTCGGCGAACAATTTTTCGGTAAAGTCCATCAGGTATTTGTAGTCGCGGTACGCTTCGTAGAATTCGATCATCGTGAATTCCGGATTGTGGCGAGTAGAAAGCCCCTCGTTGCGGAAGTTGCGGTTGATCTCGAATACCTTCTCGAAGCCGCCTACGACCAGTCGTTTCAGGTACAGCTCAGGCGCAATGCGCAGGTAAAGTGTCATGTCCAGCGCATTGTGGTGTGTGCTGAAGGGGCGGGCCGAGGCGCCGCCGGGAATCGGGTGCATCATCGGGGTTTCCACTTCAAGATAGCCGTGGCGTACGAAAAATTCGCGAATTGCCTGGATGGTCTTGCTGCGCACGGTGAATACGCGACGCGTATCGTCATTCATGATGAGATCAACATGGCGCTGGCGATATTTCTGCTCCTGGTCGGTGAGGCCGTGGAATTTTTCCGGAAGCGGGCGGATGGCTTTGGTCAGCAGGCGCAGGGTTTTTACCCGTACCGAAAGTTCGCCGGTTTTGGTCTTGAACAGCACAGCCCCTCAGCA
>JAJXUI010000067.1 GCA_021782995.1 Pseudomonadota bacterium
GGTGGATGGGCCGGTGGTCAACCGTCACCGTCCGTCAGTCGACGTGCTGTTCCGTTCCGTGGCCAAGTTTGCCGGCAAGAATGCGCTGGGCATCATCATGACTGGCATGGGTGATGATGGTGCTGCAGGTTTGCTGGAAATGCACAATGCCCAGGCGCGCACCCTCGCGCAGGATGAGGCCTCCTGTGTCGTGTTTGGCATGCCGAAAATGGCCATCCAGCGCGGGGCAGTGGACCGCATATTGCCGCTGGACGAAATACCCGAGGCCATCCTCAAGGGGCGCTGAGCGCATGACGCGCCCGCTCCTTCCGGACTGTTTGCACATTTTTGTCAGAACAGTTTGCCGTTGAGCGGTGCTGCCGGCAACAGCCGGGTCAATTTGCTGACAAGCTGGTGTATGTCTACGGGCTTGTTCAGGAATTCTGCTATGCCGGCATTCCTTGCGCTGGCTTCATCGACCATCTGACTGAAACCGGAACACAGGATGACCGGCAAGCCGGGTTTCCTTTGCAGCAACTGGCGAGACAGGTGCAGGCCACTCAGCCTGGGCATGGTTTCATCCGTTATTACGGCATCGAATTTTCCGGGATTGGCCATGAAGGCGTCGAGTGCGGCCTGGGAGTCGGTATAGGCAAATACATTTGCGCCATGCAAGGACAGCAGCTCCTGCAGCATGCCGGTGATGGCCTTTTCATCGTCCACGACAAGAATGTTCTGTCCCTGCAACTGGTTGGGTGCCGGTGATTCGCTGGCCTGTGATAAAGGTGCCTGATTGCTGCTGGCGAGCGGTAACAGGATGCTGATGCGGGTGCCTTTTGGCGGGGCGCTTTCCACCAGTATGTGCCCGCCAGCTTCATGCACAATGCCGTGCACGACGGACAGGCCCAGCCCGCTGCCTTTGCCGACCTCCTTGGTGGTGAAGAACGGTTCGAAAATCCTGTCGAGGATGCCGGGCGGGATGCCTGTGCCGCTGTCGCTGACCGAAATGACGGCAAATTTGCCGCTGAATTCGTTTTTGCATGAGCGGCAATATGCCTTATGCAGGTCCGTCTCGCCCAGGCTGAATCCGATGTTGCCATATTCACCGAGGGCATCGCGAGCATTCACGCCCAGGTTGAGCAGGCTCTGGTGCAGCTTGACGCCGGGTATGCATGACTGCAGCGGGGTACTGCCGATATCTGCAGCGAGCGTGATTTCCAGGGTGCTGGGTATGGTTGCCCGCAACAGTTTTTTGACTTCGGTGATGAGCGGCAACAGTTCTACCGGGGGCGCGGCCTCCGGGGATCCTTCCGGTTGCTGGCGGCTGAAGGCCAGCATCTGCGCGATCAGTTCACGTGCGCGTTCGCTGGCCGTGAGGATTTCCTCAAGATAACGGCTGGTGGTGGTCGTGGTGGCATTCTCCTGCGGCAACGCATGCTGCATCAGTTTGGCGTAACCATATATGGCACCAAGAATATTGTTGAAATCGTGCGCAATGCCGCCAGTCAGGTTGCCCAGCGCTTCCATGCGTGATGCATTGCTGATTTGCGTGGCCAGCAAAGCTTCACGCTTTTGTGTAGCGATGCGGTCGCTGATGTCGCGCGCGATTCCGCGGTAGCCGGACAGTTTGCCATCGCTGTCGAGTATTGGTGTACCGCTGGCTTCAACGGTCACGATGGTTCCGTTGGCATGCAGCAGGCGGGTGGTCATCAGCATGAACGGGTTTGCGTCCACCAGCGCGTCCATTGTAGGCAACATGTCGCCTGCCACCATCAGTTCGGTGATCGGCCTGCCCTGGAGTTGCTCCGGGGCATAGCCTGTCACATCGAAGCAGCGCGGACTGCAGTAGCTGTAGCAATATTCCCTGTCGATCTCCCAGAACCAGTCATTGCTGTTTTCCACCAGCGTGCGGAACTTGAATTCTGCTTCGCGCTGCTCGCTGATATCCAGTGCCAGCCCGTCTATCCACAAGGGATTGCCCCCGTTGTCGCGGTGGATGTGGCCGCGCGACTGCAGCCAGCGAATGCTGCCACTGGCATGGCGTATGCGGTAGTTGACATTGAAGCTGCCGGTTTCATTCACTGCACGTTCAATCGCTGCAGAAAACTGCTTCCGATCCTCTTTCAGGAGGATGGTACTGATCGAGATGGTGTCATCCAGAAATGCGCTGTGCGAGTATCCGGTGAGCTGTTTCGATGTGCCGGCGATGAAGTGCACTTTCCAGGGGTAGTCGACATCACAGCGGTATACCGAACCGGGCAGGTTGCCGACCAGGGTGCGGTAGCGGTCTTCATTTTCTTCGTGCATGGCGCGCAGCCGGGCGAGGTCGGCATAGGGCTGTTTCACCATGTTTACGAATACGCCACGGTAAATCATCAGGTAGGCAGTCACCTTGAACAGATGGCCGAACAGGCTGTATGTTCTTGCACTTTCATGATGAAACAGCGTAAAAAAAAGTTCTCCTGCAGCCATGACGCCCGCAGCTGCGCCTATCCATGCCAGCCAGTCTTCACCACTACGTGTGAACTCCCTGAAGATCAGCGCGGCGGCCGCGAGAAAGGTCAGGCAAAGCAGATATTCGCTGGCCAATTCAAAATGGGTAAATCCTGCACCCGGGATATACAGTGCTGGCAACCAGCCCGGGTGAAACAGCTGTTGCCAGTAGATGGCAAAAACCGCAAACAGCGTGAGCAGCAGCATCAGGCGCCGGTTGCGCGCCTGTTTCATGCTTTGCCAGTCACCGATCGTCATGCTGAGCAGTGCCACGGCGCTGAACAGTTGGCCGAATAGCCAGAAATCGAGGCGTTTATCCGGGGTGTTCGGTGTGATGAAATCCGGCATGCCCTCATAATTCATCGCATGCGCAAAGCCGACGATGGCGGCGCCGCAAAACGCCAGTGCGAAGAAGGTCAGGCGTCCATTGGCATTGATGTTTTCGCTGTTCCAGATGACGGCAAAGATCATGATCGCAACGGTCATGGCGGTGAGCTCCATCACGGTATGGAACACCAGGAAATTCCTGGGCGATTCGACTGGCGACAGCACCGGGAGCAGTGGCGACAGCAACAGGATCAGCCAGCTGGCAAAGAGCGCCAGTGCAGGCATTCGATATGGCGCTTGCAAACGCAGGAACGAGGACAGGTGACCGTGCTGCTTCGCTGCTTGCTGTAATTTGCTGGCATCGTATCCGGTTTCAGGCATATTGTTTCCTGCTGTCCCACTGTAATACGCCGGTTGAGGCAATATGTTCGAGTATTTCTTCATCCTTGCTGCGCAGGTGGTTATGCGGGACATCCAGCAAGGCCGGCTGGTTGATCAGGATGTCGAGGAAAATGCGCACCAGTTCAGGGTCGCGCCAGCCGCGGGCGGCTTCATCATGGAAGATTTCGATGATGCGTTCCTGGCTGAACGCCGGCTTGTAGGGCCGCTCCGAAGCGAGGGCATCATAAATGTCGATGATCTGGAACACGCGCGCCAGCAGCGGGATGTCGTGGCCAGCCAGACCATGCGGATAGCCGCTGCCATCCCAGCGTTCATGGTGGTAGCGGATGATCGGCACGACATCGCGCATGGTGGCAAGGCCTTCGCACAGTTTTGCGCCAATTTCAGGATGGTGGCGCATCATTTCCCATTCGGCTTCATCCAGTTTGCCGTTCTTCATCAGGATGGAGTCGGGTATGCCCAGTTTGCCGATGTCGTGCAGCACGCCACCTTTGCGCAAGGCTTCAAGATCATCGGGTGACAGCCCGAGCACTTTGCCAAATGCAACACAGCGATGGGACAGCCGGTAACAATGGTCGCCTGTGGTTTCATCCTTGGATTCCACCATGCGCGCCAGTGCAAACAGCAGGCTTTCCGCATCATCCAGCTGGTCGGTGAGGCGCTTGGTGTTGACGGCAGCCATCAGGCGGGCAATCAGTTCCGGCGGGTCGTAGGGTTTGCGGATGAAATCCGTCGCGCCTTGCGCGAAGCTTTGCGAAAGCTCATCCATCGAATTGGTGCCCGTCACCATGATGATGGGCAGCAGCGGAAGTTTCAGGGTGTTGCGGATGTTCCACAGCACTTCGTCACCGGTCATGCCTGGCATGCGCTTGTCCAGCAACACCACATCGATGGTGCTCGACTGCAGCACATCGAGGGCATGCTGGCCGTTTGCGGCCTCGTGAAGATCGAAGCTGATATTGGCGATTTCGAGGATTTCCCGAATCATGTTGCGCTGCGTAGCATCATCGTCTACCAGCAGTATCCTGATGGTGTTGTTCATCTTGAGCTCTGTGTTTGGTTGGACCGCCTTGATTGCACGGAAATCGGCCGCGCGGTGATGGATGACATCTTGCGCCGCGGCATATATTCGGTATATCGGCGACTGCTGATTCTTGGGATAGGAAAGGGCTGCCAGACAGGGTAGGAATATTCTGACATTACTCCAAAACAGTGTGCGACTGTGGCTGCAATGCGGGCAGCAACCGCCGTCCCTGCTGGCGCAGATGCTGCATATTGTTTTAACTATTTGATTTTATTGTTAACTTATGAATTGGTCTGGCATGACCTCATTCAGTCACAACTGTGAAGATTTATCAATCAATGAGAAAAAGTGTAAGAAACAATATTAGATTTTCTACTAATGATTGACGAACTCAAGGATGAAGTGCAATTTTGAATAATGCGGCGTCAGGAGGGTCAAATACGATAGCATACTAGCTTTTGACCTGCCAGTCGAAGAAGAACGATTCCGGATTTAGGCATTATTGAAAGCAAGACATAAACATCCAGATATTGCCGAGATATTGAGCAGAAGAAGTTCAACGATCAGCCGGGAACTGGCGAAGAACTGCGGTAAGCGCAGTTACCGGGCCCAACAGACCCACAACATTGCTATTGAGCACCGTGAAATAATGCACGCAGAATAAATAAAGAAACTTGGCAATTTGTTAGGTCATGCTGTTACAAGAATGAAGTCCTGAACAAATCAGGAGCCATGCTGAAATTAGTCCTGAAACGGTGTCTCTGAGTATCTATGAAGAAAAATGAGATGGCGGCATATTGTGAAAGAAACTGCGCATTCAATTCCCGCCAATTTAGACTTGTGTATATCTGTCCAGTAACCGAGAAATAATTCTTTGGAATCTCCCTAACAGTCTCTCATGTCTCGTTTAATGACTCAAAAATTAGTATCAATCATACTTAGAAAACTTAAAATGATATAGCTGAATCCGGAAATTATTATTAATCGCGGATTCAAATTTGAAGTGCAACGCTTATTTGAAGAATACCTGATTAGGCGTCAAGTAACCAAGCCTCTTTCTGGGACGATTGTTTAAGCGTTTC
>JAJXUI010000048.1 GCA_021782995.1 Pseudomonadota bacterium
AACAGATGTCCTCCATCAATCACTCAAGGAGCATAAAGCATGAAACTTTTGTGGATTATTGCCAGTACCCTCTGCATCACCCTTGCCGCCCATGCTGCAGGCCTGAAAACCGTGGCCAGCAAACATGACTTCGCCGACACCCAGTCTCGCCTGGAAGCCGCACTGAAAGAGAAGAACCTCACCCTGTTTGCAAAGATTGACCATCAGGAAGGCGCAGAAAAAGCCGGCCTCAAGATGTTGCCGGAAACCGTGACCATTTTCGGCAATCCCAAAGGTGGCACGCCTTTCATGGTGGCATCACCCGAAGCTGCCATTGATTTTCCGCTCAAAGCACTGGTGCATGCCGATGCAAAAGGTAAAGTCTATGTGAGTTATTATCCACTCACCCAAATCGTGAAGCGACACCACATCAAGGGGCAGGATGCGCTGGCGAAAATACTGGATGGCGTGCTGGCTGGCATTGCCAAAGCCGCAACAGAATAAAGCCAGGCTCCGGCAAGCGGCCATGGGTTGATGCCGGGTACACATGCATCAACTCATGGCATGATCATTTTCTGCACAAGGGCGCGTTGTCAGGCCGCTCCAGCGCATCAGCGATGGCCTGCACCATTTCCTGAATTTCCTCTGCGGAATAATGTGCCATCAGCTTCCTGGCCACCTCGACCGGCAACCTGACCAGTCCCGACTCTCCATTGGCATGCTTGACACCGACACCAACTGCCCGGTTGCTGACCAGGTCGGAATTCATCTCCGCTTCCAGCATCTGCTCGTCCAGCAGGGTCTCATATTCTGCTTCCAGCTCATCCATCTGCTCATCGTCCAGCTCATCACGGATTTCCACCACACTGCCTTCCAGCGCGTCATCACGCACATGACAAGTCAATCCCATGCTTTCGGCAAATTCAACAAAACGGTCTTGCAATTCCTTGCTAAAAAAAGCATATTCCATAAATATTTAATATAAACAACATGTTGATAGTGAATCTCAGACACCCAGGGCACCTATTGCACCTTACTGCATGCCCGCGCGCCTTGCAAGCAATCTGCTTGCAAGGCGGCACGGGGGCAGCGTTTCTTTGTGCCTTGGGTTAAAATTCGCGTCTTTCACTCACCGGATACCCTGATCATGCCAGCCTATCGCTCACGCACCACCACACACGGCCGCAACATGGCCGGCGCGCGCGCCCTGTGGCGCGCCACCGGCATGAAAGACGATGATTTCAGCAAGCCCATCATCGCCATCGCCAACTCCTTCACCCAGTTTGTTCCCGGCCATGTCCACCTGAAAGACCTCGGCCAGATGGTCGCACGTGAAATTGAAAAAGCCGGCGGCGTTGCAAAGGAATTCAATACCATCGCAGTGGATGATGGCATTGCAATGGGCCACGGCGGCATGCTGTATTCGCTGCCCAGCCGCGAACTGATCGCCGACAGCGTGGAGTATATGGTGAATGCGCATTGCGCAGACGCCATCGTGTGCATCTCCAACTGCGACAAGATCACGCCGGGCATGCTGCTGGCCTCGATGCGCCTGAACATTCCGGTGGTGTTTGTTTCCGGCGGCCCGATGGAAGCCGGCAAGGTGCAATGGCATGGAGAAGAACGCAAGGTGGACCTGATCGACGCGATGATCGAGGCCGCCGACAGCCATAACAGCGATGCCGACGTGAACAGCATGGAGCGCTCCGCCTGCCCGACCTGCGGCTCCTGTTCCGGCATGTTCACCGCCAACTCGATGAACTGCCTGACCGAGGCCCTGGGCTTGAGCCTGCCCGGCAACGGTTCGCTGCTCGCCACACATGCCGACAGGAAGGAGCTGTTCCTCGAGGCCGGCCGCATTGCGGTACAACTGGCGCGTCGTTATTACGAACAGGATGACACCTCGGTATTGCCGCGCAGCATAGCGACGTTCAAGGCATTTGAAAATGCAATGAGCCTGGACATTGCGATGGGCGGCTCGACCAACACGGTATTGCACCTGCTGGCCGCCGCACGCGAGGGGGGCGTGGATTTCACGATGAAGGATATCGACCGCCTCTCACACAAAGTCCCTCATCTCTCCAAGGTGGCACCGAGCACGCAGAAATACCACATGGAAGATGTGCACCGCGCCGGCGGCGTGATGGGCATCCTCGGCGAACTGGATCGCGCCGGCCTGATACACCGCGAACTGCCTACCGTACATAGCAGGACGATGGGTGAAGCGCTGGACAAGTGGGACATCATGCGTACAAAAGACGAGGCAGTCAAAAGCTTCTATCGCGCCGCACCCGGCGGTGTACCGACACAGGTCGCATTCTCGCAGGACAGACGCTATCCGACCCTGGATGACGATCGCGTCAATGGTTGCCTGCGCGACAAGGCGCATGCCTATTCGCAGGATGGCGGACTGGCCGTACTTTACGGCAATATCGCAGAAAATGGCTGCATCGTGAAAACAGCCGGCGTAGATGCCTCCATACTCAAATTCAGGGGGCGCGCACGCGTGTTCGAGAGCCAGGATGATGCAGTGGGCGCAATACTGGCAGACAACATTGTCGCCGGCGACGTCGTGATCATCCGCTACGAAGGCCCCAAGGGGGGGCCCGGCATGCAGGAAATGCTGTATCCCACCTCCTACCTGAAATCCAAGGGTCTGGGTAAAGCCTGTGCATTGCTGACCGATGGCCGCTTTTCCGGCGGCACCTCAGGCCTGTCGATCGGCCACGCCTCGCCGGAAGCGGCCGAAGGCGGCGCCATCGGCCTGGCACAGGACAACGATGCGATTGAAATCGATATCCCCAACCGCAGCATCCAGCTCGTCATCAGCGATGAAGAAATGGCCAGCCGCCGCGCGAACATGGAAGCGCGTGGCAAACAGGCGTGGAGGCCGGTGAACCGCAAGCGTGAAGTGTCCGCTGCACTGCGCGCCTATGCTGCGATGACCACCAGCGCCGACAAGGGCGCGGTGCGTGATGTCACACAACTGGACTGATTTTTTACTTAAAGGAAACAAAATGTTGCAAAAAGCAATTCCCATAGCGCTGCTATTGACTGGCACACTGGCGATGTCTTGCGTCCAGGCAGATGAAACACTACCTGTGACACAGATTCAGGTCAGCGATTCCACCAGCAAACTTGCACGCATCAATCCGGTGTTTGCCACTCGCCACAAGGGCTGCCCGATGCTGGAAGCAGAAGGTAAAATTTCTGAAACAGAAGGAAAGCCTTGCCCCTATCACGATGCACATCCTGGAGCAGAAGCAGAACATTGCGATCACGAAAAGCATCAATAATCGTGTCAACGCACGCCTAGCCGGCAGCGTTATTGTGTCAGCTGGCTGGCCGCGTATATGCAAATTAGCGCATATAGTTTAAAATTCCCGGCCGGATGCAGTTCAGTTAGTAATCCAGAAGTATTCCAGCTTTTTCTAACATTAATTAATTTGGAGATCACATGAAATCAGTTATCGTAAGCATGATCGCAGCAGCTGGCTTGATGGTTGCAGGTTCCGCACTGGCAGAGGACGGTGCAGCACTGCTGAAAAAGAACGGCTGCATGAGCTGCCACAAGGCTGAAGGCAAGCTGGTAGGCCCAGGCTTCAAGGAAGTTGCTGCCAAGTACAAGGGTGATGCTGGCGCAGCTGCCAAGCTGGAAGCCAAAGTTGCCAAGGGTGGCGCTGGCGTATGGGGCACAATGCCAATGCCTGCGATGTCCAACGTAAAGCCAGCCGACATCAAGACCATGGTTGAGCACGTTCTGAAGATGTAATTGCCGGCCTTCTGGCCAGCTCGCAGTTCTCACTGCATGAAAAACCGGCGCAAGCCGGTTTTTTCTTTTCCGTCTCCCGCCTTGCCACCCTGATTTGACAAGGCTTGCAGGGCTACGGATAATCCCCGCTTCTGCCGAGGGGGATCAATCAATGTCACGCCTGTTATTCACGCTTGTTTCTGCCGCTTTCGTTTTCAATCTTGCCGCTTGCAACAAGGCTGACCGCGCCAGTTCTGCTGAAAACGGCAATGACCTGCTTGTCCGCATCGGTGCAGCCGCACCATTGACCGGCCCACAGGCACATATCGGCAAGGACAATGAAAACGGCACCCGCATGGCAATCGATGATGCCAATACAAAGGGCATCATGATAGGCGGCAAAAAAGTGCATTTCGAGCTGCTGAGCGAGGATGACCAGACCGACCCGAAAATTGCCACCATCGTTGCGCAAAAGCTGGTGGATGCCAAAGTGAATGGCGTGATCGGCCACCTCAATTCCGGCACTTCGATACCCGCATCGAGAATCTACAGCGACAACGGCATTCCGCAAATTTCCCCTTCTGCAACTGCAGTCAACTACACAGCCCAGGGCTTCAAGACCGCGTTCCGCGTGATGGCCAACGACAGCCAGCAGGGCAAGGTGCTGGGCGAATTCGCCGTGAAAAATCTGGGAGCAAAAAATATTGCAGTGATTGATGACCGTACCGCCTATGGCCAGGGCCTGGCGGAAGAATTCATCAAGTCCGCCAAAGCCAATGGCGCGCAAATCGTGGCGCACGAATACACGACCGACAAGGCAGTGGATTTCAGTGCAGTGCTCACCTCGATCAAGAGCAAGAAGCCCGACCTGCTGTTCTTTGGCGGCATGGACCCACAAGGCGTACCGATGGTGAAACAGATGAAATCACTCGGCCTCGCAGCAAAATTCATGATGGGTGATGGCGGTTACACACCCAAGATGCCGGAACTGGCAGGTGATGCAGCAAACGACATGTACGCCTCATTACCGGGCGTGCCGCTGGAAAAGATGCCCAACGGCCCGGATTTCAAGAAGCGTTATGAAGAAAAATTCAAGCAGGAGATCCAGTTGTATGCCCCATACTGTTATGACGCGACCAACGTGATGATCGCCGCAATGCAGAAAGCCGGCTCGGCTGACCCGGCCAAATATCTTCCCGAACTGGCAAAACTCACTTTTGACGGTGTGACCTCGAAAATCACCTTTGATGAAAAGGGCGACCTAAAGGGGGGTGCCGTGACACTTTACCAGGTGCAGAATGGCAAATGGGTGCCTATTGAAACCCTGGGCATGTCCGGCAAATAATCCAGAATTGAATGGAGCGGCACGCAAGGTGCCGTTCCCCTTTTGCAAGCCCGCATGGAAATCTTCTTACAGCAACTCATCAACGGACTGGTTCAGGGCAGCGTGTATGCCCTCGTGGCACTCGGCTACACAATGGTCTATGGGATTCTGGGCCTGATCAATTTTGCGCATGGCGAAGTCGTGATGGTGGGTGCGATGGTGGCGCTGATGTCCATCAACGCCATGCTGGGCAGTGCATTCCCGCCAGCGATCATCCTGCCGGTTGCACTGTTCGCAGCGATCTTCGCTTGCATGCTGCTGGGTTACAGCATCGAACGCATCGCTTATCGCCCATTAAGGCATGCGCCAAGACTGGCGCCCCTCATCACTGCGATTGGTGTTTCCATCGTGCTGCAAACCCTCGCGATGATCATCTGGGGACGCGAATACCATGCCTTTCCGCAGCTTTTCCCCAATCAATCGCATAATTTCGGAGGGGCGGTCATCAATGACGTGCAGCTTGCCATCATCATCATCGCCCTGCTAGTAATGTCGATGCTGATGCTGCTGGTGCATCGCACGCGGCTGGGTCGCGCCATGCGCGCAGTCGCAGAAAACCAGTCAGCCGCAATCCTGATGGGAATCAACATCAACCAGGTGATCTCGATTACTTTCATGCTGGGCTCGGCACTGGCAGCAATCGCAGGCATCATGGTGAGTGCAAATTACGGTGTGGTGCATTACTACATGGGATTCATGCTGGGGCTGAAGGCCTTTACCGCGGCTGTACTGGGCGGTATCGGCAACCTGCGAGGCGCGATGCTGGGTGGCGTGCTGCTGGGCCTGATCGAGAGCCTGGGCGCAGGTTACATCGGCACCCTGACCGGTGGTTTCATGGGCAGCAATTACCAGGATGCCTTTGCCTTCCTGGTGCTGATCGGTGTGCTGATCTTCCGTCCCTCCGGCCTGCTGGGCGAAAGGGTGGCCGATCGTGCATAAGCTGCTGCGCAACCGCAAACTCCACCTTGGTGGCACCACGCTGGCCTTGCTTGTGCTGCCGTTTGTCACGGACCTGCTTTTCGGCAGGGGCTGGGTGCGCATCGAGGATTTTGCGCTGCTGTATATCATGCTGGCACTGGGCCTCAATATTGTCGTCGGCTTTGCCGGCCTGCTGGATCTCGGATATGTCGCCTTCTTTGCCGTCGGTGCCTATACCTATGCGCTGCTGGCATCCCCGCAACTCGGTTTGCACCTGCCGTTCTGGATAATCCTGCCGGCGGGTGCTTTGCTGGCAGGATTTTTTGGCGCACTGCTGGGTGCACCTACCCTGAAATTGCGTGGCGACTACCTTGCCATCGTCACGTTGGGCTTCGGCGAGATCATCCGCATCTTCCTCAACAACCTGAATGCCCCCGTCAACATCACCAATGGTGCACAGGGCATCAGCCAGGTGGATGCAATGCGCATCGGCGATTTCTCCCTCGGCCGCAATCAGGAGCTGTTCGGCTTTGCCATTCCCTCCGTGCATCTGCATTACTACCTGTTCCTGCTGTTTACCCTGCTGGTGATTTTCGTGACGGCACGTTTGCAGGACTCCCGTATCGGCCGAGCATGGGTAGCGATACGCGAAGATGAAGTGGCAGCAGAAGCGATGGGGATCAACACGCGCAATATCAAATTGCTGGCTTTTGTGATGGGCGCAAGCTTTGGCGGCATTTCCGGCGGGCTGTTTGCCGGCTTCCAGGGCTTTGTCAGCCCGGAAAGTTTCAGCCTGATGGAATCGATCATGATCCTGTGCATGGTCGTCCTGGGCGGCATGGGCAATATCGCCGGGGTTGTGCTCGGCGGCATCATTCTGGTAGTGCTGCCTGAAGTGTTTCGTAATGGTGCCGGCCCTTTGCAGCAATGGCTTTTCGGCAAGGTATTCATCGACCCGGAAAGCATGCGCATGCTGATGTTCGGTGTGGCACTGATCGTAGTCATGCTGTGGCGCCCTGCAGGACTCTGGCCTTCCACCCGGCGCCAGCGGGAACTGGAGGCGACAGGGGATGCCGCAGAACAGGACACTGTGTATGACTCAGGCAGATAATCCCCTGTTGCAACTGCTGGGCATACACAAGCACTTCGGCGGACTGCTAGCTTTGACCGATGTTACGCTCAGCATCAGGCAGGGGGAAATCTACGGCCTGATCGGACCCAATGGTGCCGGCAAAACCACATTGTTCAACATCCTGACCGGCCTATACCAGCTTGATGGCGGCACTTTCAATTTTAACGGCAATACTTACAGCCGTTGCAAACCGCATGTCCTGGCCGAAGCCGGCATCGCGCGCACTTTCCAGAATATCCGCCTGTTTCCCAATATGACTGCGCAGGAAAACGTCATGGTTGGCAGGCACCTGCGTACGCAAAACGGCATCTGGGCAGCCTTGCGACGGCATCCTGCAGCGCGCAGGGAAGAAAAGGAATCGGCACAGCGTGCCAGCGAATTGCTGCAATTCGTTGGCATACACCGCTCCCCGCAAACACTGGCGAAGAACCTCTCCTATGGTGAACAACGCAGGCTGGAAATCGCACGCGCGCTTGCCACTGACCCGCTGTTGCTGGCGCTGGACGAACCTGCTGCCGGCATGAATGCGACAGAAACTGCCGACCTGAAACGATTGCTGCATACCATACGCAATCAGGGTATCACCGTGCTGCTGATCGAGCACGACGTCAAGCTCATCATGGACCTGTGCGATCGCATTGCGGTACTCAATTACGGCAGGAAAATTGCAGAGGGCATGCCCGAAGAAGTGCGCAGCAATCCCGAGGTGATTGCGGCCTATCTGGGAGGAAATCCCGCATGAACCTGCTGGAAGTGCAAGACCTGAAAGTTTCCTATGGCGGTATACGCGCACTCAAGGGCATCAGCCTGAACATTGCTGCAGGCGAGCTTGTCGCGCTGATAGGTAGCAATGGCGCAGGCAAATCCACCACACTCAAAGCACTGGCCGGCCTGTTGCCCTGCCAGGGGAAACTTCATCTGCAAGGGAAATCCCTGTTGCACCGTGCCGGTCATTTACGCGTGGCAGACGGCATGGCCCTGGTGCCGGAAGGGCGTGGCGTTTTTGCCCGGCTTTCCGTACAGGAAAACTTGCAGATCGGTGCCTACACGCGCAAGGAAACCGCGGCCATCCTCGAACAGGAGTTGCAACAAATCTATGCATTGTTTCCACGACTCAAGGAGCGCAGAAACCAGCTTGCCGGCACCCTCTCCGGGGGGGAGCAGCAAATGCTGGCCATGGGGCGCGCAATGATGTGCAAACCCAGGCTGCTGATGCTGGATGAGCCCAGCATGGGACTCGCACCATTGATGGTGGAGAAAGTTTTTGAAACGATACAAAACATTTCTACACAGGGCGTTTCCATCCTGCTGGTAGAGCAGAACGCCAGGCAGGCACTGCAGATAGCCAGCCGCGGCTACGTGCTGGAGAGTGGCAGCATTACGCTCAGTGACGATGCCGCCAGCCTGCTGGACAGTGCAGCGATCCAGAAAGCCTACCTGGGTTCCTGACCCGTCCAGAGCCGAACATTGCTGCTCCGAACATTGCTGCTCCGAACATTGCTGCTCCGAACATTGCTGCTCCGGACATTGCTGCTCCGGACATTGCTGCTCCGGGTATTGAGTTTCCGGGCATCCCCCAAGCACTCCCCCAGCTACCGGTTCCTCCAATTGACGGCCGGTCATTCGCAATCTGCTCATTTCAAGCATGGCTACATAGAATCTTCACCGAGATATGCTATTGTTATACCGGGCAATGAATAAGTCATGAATTCATTTTGCCTGTTTTACGTACCGATATAGTGATTTCAGTGTTTTTATCTTATATTATTCATATACATAAAAATATGATCAAGAACTTCCTGAATACCCCGAAGCGCAGCCTCAAACCCCGCCATAACGGCGTGACCTCATTACTCGACAATGGCGTACCCACCCGTCAATTCATCGACACCATTGAAAGTGCGGCCGAAATGATCGATCTGGTCAAATTTGGCTGGTGCACCGCAGTGGTTTCCCTTGATATTGAAAAGAAAATCGAATGCCTGCTCAGCAACAATATTGAATATTATTTTGGCGGAACCCTGTTCGAAAAGGCGCTTTCGCAGAACAAGCTGGACCAGTTCTATTATTTCCTGAAGCAATATAACTGCCGCATCATGGAAGTATCCGATGGCACCCTGACAATACCGATCGAAGAAAAGGCACGCCATATATCCGATTTTGCCAAGGAATTCCATGTCCTCAGCGAAGTGGGGAAAAAGGATATCGATGAAGCTGATCACATGTCGGTTTCCAGCTGGATCGATGAAATCATGAGTGATCTTTCAGCGGGCGCCATCAAGGTGATACTGGAATCCCGCGAATCCGGCATGAGCGGGATCTGCGACTCCAGCGGTAACCTGCGAGCCGACCTGGTAACAGGCATCAGCAATGCCAGCTTCCGCATTTCGGATGCGATCTGGGAGGCGCCCAACAAGAAACTGCAGACCAACCTGATCGAATTCTTCGGCCCCAATGTCAATCTAGCCAATATTCACTTCGATGATGTGATCGGCCTCGAAACACTGCGTCTCGGGCTGCGCTCGGATACCTTCCATCTTTACAACACCGATGGAACCGATTTTGCCGTAGAACAGCCCGGACGGCTCTCTTTGAGCCATGCTGACCGGCGCATCAATCCCGGCTTCATTACCAACCGTTTTCAATAACCATATTGTTTTACGTTTCTGAAGGAGAAACACATGAGGGACACACATAATGTATTTCATCTGGCAATTCCCTGCCAGGATCTCGATGATGCATACGAATTCTATGTCACACGTCTGGGCTGCAAACTGGCGAGGCGCTATGCAGACAGGATTACCCTGGATTTTTTCGGTGACCAGGTGGTTTGCCATCTTGCACCGGAAAAAATCGACACCCATCCGCAAGTCTATCCACGTCATTTCGGCATCACCTTCCGAGACCGGCAGGATTATGAAAACCTGCTGCGCCTGATCGAAATCCGCCAGATACCCTTTTTTGCCGGCCCTTCCACACGCTTCAAGGACACAGTTGAGGAACACACCACCCTGTGCATCCTCGATCCCTCAAATAATGTGCTGGAATTCAAGCATTACCAGGATCACCGGATGATGTACTGATTGTTCGAACGGCATATGAACATCCGGATATTCCAGGGCACTGCTGCGCCCTACCCGCCGGCGGATATCAATATCGTGATTGACGTGATACGCGCTTTCACCGTCAGCCATATCGCCTTCCTGCGCGGCGCTGCCGAAATACTGCTGGTGAATACTGTAGATGAAGCCCATGCACTCAAATCAGCCAACCCGGCACTGCTGCTGGCTGGCGAGGTTGGCGGGTTGCCCATTGCGGGATTTGATCTCGACAACTCGCCTTATACCTTCTCCAGCCAGAACCTGTCTGGCCAAACGCTGGTGCAAAAGACCAGCAACGGCGTGAAGGCGACGCTGCTTGCGCTGAATGCCAGCCACATTTTTGTGACCGGCCTGAGCAATGCGCGCAAAACTGCGCTGCATGTGAAACAGCTGCTGAGCACCATGCCCGAAGGCACTGTCAACATCATTGCTTCCCATGCTGACGATGATGACGATTTTGCCTGTGCCGAATACATAGAAGCCATCCTGCAGGGACATTTTCACATCACGCCAGGAAGTATCAGCATACGCATCCTGAATTCGCGCCCGGCAAGAAAATTCCAGGACGAAGGGCAGCCCGAATTTGACCCGCGCGATCTGGATTTCTGCATCCGGGAAATTGATTGCGATTTTGTGATGGAAGTCGACCAGACATCACTTCCACCGCGCATTTTGAGGAAAACTGATGCCTGATGCCTTGCAGATTCAGGCAAAAAGCCTGAACAGCATCTTGCTTGCCAGCAGGAAAAGAAATACGGCAAACACCTTTTTCAGGGTATTCACCGGGACACGGTGCGTGGTCTTTGCGCCCACAGGTGCAGTGATCATGGTGCCGATCACCAGCCACATCAATACTGGCAAATAAACATATCCCAGCGAGTTGGGCGGCAGTCCGTTTCCACTGATCATGCCATTGGCAATGTAGCCAGCGGTTCCCCCCAGGGCGATCGGAAAGCCCAAGGCTGCCGACGTGGCAATGGCATAGCGTAAAGGCTGCTTGTGCCACACCAGGTACGGCACACTCAACACGCCACCTCCAATGGACACCAGGCTGCTGATGCTGCCTATCACCATGCCGGCAATTGTCACCCCGGTACGCGTGGGATAATCACGGGTAGCTTCCGGTTTGAAGCCCGCCCACATCTGCACTGCCGCAAAATAGACAAACAGCACAAAGAAGATCGTCAGCCAGTGCGTCGGTACATGACTGACAACGATCGCACCGATCCCGGTACCGAGCAGAATGCCGGGAGTAATGTAACGGAATGCATCCCAGTTAACCGCACGGTGCATATGGTGCTGGTATGCGCTGAATACCGATGTGAACAAGATGGTGGCCATGGAAGTGCCGAGCGCCAGATGCAGCGTATTTTCCTGACTTACATGCTGAACCTCGAACAGGTAAGCCAGCACCGGCACCATGATCAGCCCACCACCTATGCCGAGCAGTCCGGAAAAGAAGCCAACAAACAAACCCAGCGACAAATAAGCAGCAATCCATTGCACATCAGGCATGAGCCAGCTCCTCCACGATGAATTTCCATTCCGCAGGATCTACTGGTGTAATGGACAGCCTGTTGCCGCGCTGCAGCACCCGCATGCTCTCGAGTTCAGGATGGCTACGCAGGTCATTCAGCGAAATCAGATTGATCTTCCTCACCAGCTGCACATCCACATTGAACCAGCGCGGAGTTTCATGCGTCGCTTTGGGATCAAAATATTTATGGTTTTTCTTGAATTGCGTCTCATCCGGATAGGCCGTGCTGCTGACCCGTGCAATTCCAGCTATGCCTGGCGGGTTGCAGTTGGAGTGATAAAACAAAACTCCATCACCGACCTGCATCTGGTCGCGCATGAAATTTCGCGCCTGGTAATTGCGCACGCCATACCAGGCAACAGACTGGTTTGGAAAAGATGCAAGATCGTCAATGCTCACATCGTCAGGTTCGGATTTCATCAGCCAGTACCGCATCGTTTCCCCGCAAAAAAATAATGCGACCGAAGTCGCATTATAGTTGGCCTGCAAAAGGCCGTTTGTAAGGCCCCCCACCTGTGCCGTTGGCTCATCATCTTGAACCTGAGTTCAAGAGTTGTCGGTTCCCGTCGCATCAGGTACATCCGGAAAGGACGCGCACAACAGCGATTGAAAGGGGCGCGACGTCAGCTTACGCTTATTGGTTCAAAGAATTTTTGAGCCGTGTCGAACACCGCAGGGTGCTAACTAGAACAGCTCATCCTGATCTGCAAGAACAGAATCGATGGCTGCATTCATGGAGTCCATTCTACGCTTAAAATCTGCCATGTCAAAACCATGGCCCAGACGCGTTGTCAGCAGTTCGTGTGAAATGTTCAATGCCGCCATGATGGCGATACGCTCAACCGAAGTGATTTTTCCTGCATCCCTGATTTCGCGCATATTTTTGTCGAGATAGGCGACTGCTTCGAGCAATTCCTCGCGCTCTTCTTCCGGACACGCGACTCGAAATTCCCGGTCCAGGATCATCACATCCAGCGTATTGAGTTTGTCAGTACTCATTTTTCATCAACAGGTAATGAAGCAAGCAATTGCTCCAGCCGGGATTGGGCCTGTCCCATTTTGCTATCGCATTGTTTTCCATAACTTAATGCTGAGGCGAGCTCCTGGCGTAGTTGGTGATTTTCGGCCCGAAGGCGGACACTCAATTGCACCAATTGATTGAGTTTCTGTTCCAGGGTCTCGAATTCTACTTGCATAGAGTGAACTATAAAGTGGAAAAGTCTGTGAAGTCAAATGCTAGCAGAACATTTTAAAAGTAATTTAACACTTATTGAAAGCTTCTCGGTTACACAGGTATAATGCGCGCCGTGTTCAGGTGCCGGGCAATAATTGCCCGGATAATCGGGAAACAGGTACGGCTTTTGCCAATTCCTGTGCTGCCCCCGCAACGGTAAGCAAATACAAACTTGTCAATACGCCACTATGCCAGTCATGGGAAGGCGACAAGCCGGGTGATCAACCCATTTGCAAGCCCGGAGACCGGCCTGGCACAAGTTCAGGAATGTTGCGGGTGGCAGCATGGAAATCCCTTACCAGTCGCCCGGCATGGTTTCCGTGTTTCATCTTGCATTTTCCTGTGTGTTCAACTTTCCAGCGGGGTCGCTGGAATCAGCAAACGGAAATCAAAATGTCCAAATCAGCACTATTTGCTGCGCTTTTGTGCAGCTACCTGTCTTTTGCGAATGCGGAAGAAATCTATAACCTCAATGAAGTGGTTGTGACTGCAACCCGTATTGAACAGCCACTGAAACAGGCACTTGCAAGCACCACCGTCATCACGCAGAAAGATATTCAGGAATCACAGGCAGTCGATCTGCCTACCATTTTGCGCAACGTACCCGGCGTGGAGCTGTCGCTCAATGGCGGGCATGGCAAGGCATCCGCCGTATATCTGCGCGGTAGCGAATCCACTCATACCCTGATCTTGCTGGATGGGGTACGCATCAACTCCGCCACGACGGATACCACCGCGATACAGGACCTGATGCTGGATCAGGTTGAACGTATTGAAATTGTGCGCGGTAATGTCAGCAGCCTGTATGGCTCTGAAGCGATAGGCGGTGTCATCCAGATCTTCACGAAAAAGGCGCATGGCGCAAACAGTCAGAACGTAAGTATCGGAGTTGGCAATCTCGGCACACAAAGAATTTCGGCAGGCATTGGCAGTTCGGCAGACAACACGGAATATCACCTGCAGGTTTCTTCATTCAACACCACCGGTGTATCTGCCATCAATCCGGCATTAAACGCCAAAGTCAATGCGGATACTGACGGGTATCGCAATACCAGCGTTTCGGCCAATGTACGGCATATCCTGAATCAGGACCATAGCCTGACTTTAAATGTATTCAACAGTATGGGTGAAAACCAGTACGACAATTCGAACGGCCCCAGCAATGTTGCCAATACCAACACCCAGAAACTCAGCAAGCTCTCCATGGCATCTGACGATACACTATCCGACAACTGGAAAAGCCATCTTCAATTGGCGCAAGGTGTAGATGAGTATCATGATCTGGCAGATGGCGTTCCCGTTTATTATTCCGGCTCCCCCTCCTCCCTGTTCAAAACAGTCAATCAGCAACTGACCTGGCAAAACAGCATCGCAGCCGGAAACGGGAAGCAATTCCTGCTGGGCCTGGAAAATCTCTCACAGATTGTCGATACTGATACGAAGTACGCGATCACACAGAGGACAATCAACAGCATTTATGCCGGCTATACCGGTAATTATGATGCACATCAAATCCAGGCCAATCTGCGCCAGGATAATAACTCCCAGTTTGGCGCTGCCAATACTGGATTACTCGGTTACGGATATAAGCTGAATGAGTCCTGGCGTGCAACCACCAGTTACAGTACTGCATTCAGGGCACCCACATTCAATGACCTGTATTACCCTGGATATGGCAATGTCAATCTGAAACCTGAAAATTCGCAAAATTTCGAGGCAGGTCTTCATTTCACCTCCGCCAGCCAAAATCTGGATGTCGCTTACTTCAACAATCTGACGCAAAACCTGATCGTCTGGCAATCCGTTTCCCCCTACACGCCTGTCAATATCAATCAGGCGCGCAATGATGGCGTTGAACTGAGTCATAGGATTTCATTTGAAGATACCTCCATTAAAACAGCGATTACCAGCCAAAATCCGCGAAACGATGCGACCGGCGTCCAGCTGGATCGACGCGCCAAACTGTTTGGCAGCCTGGGCATATCTCACAAAATCGGCAAAATGCTGATGGGTGGAGAATGGCAACATAGCGATGAACGACTTGATAACTCACATACGCTAGCCAGCTATGATGTTTTCAATCTCACGGCAAGTTATGTCTTGAACAAGGAAACAACCCTTGCCGTGCGGGCAGAAAATATAACTGACCAGAATAATTCCCCGGCCTATAGCTATAACCCTCTGGGTCCTACCCTGTATGCCAGCCTGAGTTATCAACAATAGCCTGACATATGCCGGTACCGGCACAGTCCGGCCCGGCTTTTCTGGTAAAGTAACACCCATGGATCTCGATCATTTTCAGGAGCTGAACATGCAAAACCCAACACGACTGACCGGCCTCATTGCCGCACTTGCAGCACTCATGCTGTTTACACGCGGCAGCCATTTTGGTTCGGCAATCAACCTGCCCGATGCCACGCTGGCCATCTTCCTGATTGCCGGATATTGGCTGGCCAGCAATTCCCTCGGTGCACTTGCCGTATTTTCCCTGTTTTTGCTGGAAGCGGGTGGCATCGATTATTACGCGATTGCCTACAATGAGGTAAGTGACTACTGCGTCTCACCCGCTTACTGGTTCCTGATACCCACCTACGCCAGCATGTGGCTGGCAGGACGCTGGTTTGCGAAACGCAACCGTAGCAACCTGCACAGCCTTGCCCTGTTTGGCGGTGTATCGCTGGCCTCATCTACTGTCGCCTTTCTGATTTCCAATAGTGCTTTTTATGCATTCTCGGGAAAGTTTGGCGAGATGGCCCCTGCAGAATTCGCTAGCCGCGTTTCGCAATATTACGCACCGTATGTAAGTGGTGCGCTGACCTACCTGGCACTGGCAGCTGTCATCTTCATGGCTGCTACCCATACCCGCAGATCCGGCATGATGCAACACTGATATTAGCAGCTTATGGCAGGCAATTCAGGCCGCACGGGGCATTGAATGTCGTAGCCGCAGCCGCTGATCACGATGCCGTTGCATTGATCAAGTACAGGATTACTGCCTGTCTGCTACATCGGTTACGCCTGTAGCCGTCTGCAACATTCGACAACCATGTACGTTTCATGTCGGCCTGGCGGCACACCCCAATAACCTCCGGACTGACTGGAAACCGTACCTCGCTGGAAGCAGAATCATGAAATACCTGATCCTCGGTGGCGCACGTTCCGGCAAAAGCCGGCGTGCAGAACAAATGGCTGCAGACAGCGGAAAATCAGTCACGTATATCGCCACCGCAACCGCACTGGATGACGAAATGCAGGCGCGCATCGCGCATCACCAACAGCTGCGTCCCGCACACTGGAATCTGGTGGAAGAACCACTTGCACTTGCCGATGCCCTGCATCGCGTGTCCTCACCCGACCGCTGCATCATTGTCGACTGTCTCACGCTTTGGCTGAACAACCTGCTGTGTGGAAACAACGAACAGCGCATGCAAAATGAAATTGCGTCGCTGCTGCAAACCGTACCACAACTGCAGGGCGACATCATCTTCGTCAGCAATGAAACCGGGATGGGTATCGTGCCCGCCGGCGCACTCACGCGTCAGTTTGTGGATACCTCAGGCCGCCTGCATCAGTCGCTCGCGGTTGCCTGCGACCATGCCACCCTGATGGTGGCCGGTCTGCCGATAAAATTAAAATAATATAATATATTCAATACATTAAATATGATTCTCACTTCTACCGCCAAACCCTGCAACACCACCTTCCGTGATATTGCGATCAAACGCCAGCAACAACTGACCAAACCCCCGGGCGCACTGGGATTGCTGGAAGGCATGGCCATACAGCTGGCAACCCTGCAAGAGAATGAAATCCCGCAAGCAGAACGTGTCTGGATCAGCATATTTGCCGGCGACCATGGCGTGGCCGCCGAAAATGTTTCCGCTTTTCCACAGGCAGTCACCGCCGAGATGGTGAAAAACTTTGCGCGGGGCGGTGCCGCGATCTGCGTTGCAGCAAAAGTACTCGACGCCAGGCTGGAAGTGATCAACCTTGGTACCGCATATGAAACCGGCAAACCGGATGCCGTCATTGAACTTGAGCTGGGTAAAGGCACTGCCAATTTCACCCGGCAGGCAGCCATGACTGAATCGCAACTGACTGCTGCGATTCAAGCCGGGTACGACAGCGCGCAACGCGCCAGGAACGCTGACGCCCACCTGTATATTGGCGGGGAAATGGGCATCGCCAATACGACCTCAGCTGCTGCCCTAGCCTGCGCCCTGCTGCACAGAAAACCGGAACAGCTGGCGGGTCCCGGCACCGGTCTGGATGCACAGGGCGTACAGCACAAATCTGCAGTCATTTCACGCGCACTGGCGCTGCACGCGGCACACCTGCATGAACCGCTCGAAATTTTGCGACGGCTGGGCGGATTTGAAATTGCAGCGCTGACCGGTGCTTTCCTTGGTTGTGCGCAACTGGGCATACCGGTGCTGGTGGATGGTTACATTGCCACCACGGCGGCGCTGCTTGCCGTTCGTTTACAGCCCGGGGTAGCCAACTGGTTGCTATATGCCCATCGCTCTGCCGAACCCGGACACCAGCTGATCCTGCAGGCACTCAAGGCAGAACCCTTGCTCGATATCGGCATGCGGTTGGGTGAAGGCAGTGGGGCTGCGGTTGCGGTGCCCCTGCTGCGCATGGCCTGCGCCCTGCATAACGGGATGGCCACATTTGATGAAGCGGGTGTTTCTGAAAAAATCGCAGACGCTTAGCCTGATCAGAAAGCAAAGCCCAAGCCTGCCATGTATTTCAGTAATGTAGTCGTACTATCTGGTTCGTAATATCCGCCTACGACCTCACTCCGGCCGTAGGAAAAACGTTCGATATCGACACCGGCTTTCAGATGCAGACCCGCGGTCAGCGCATAATCCAGTGCAATGCCTGCCCGATACACCGGGGCACTTCCAAGTGCGACATTCAGTGCAGGAATGGGGGGTGAATAGGCTGTGGATGGCTCTACATCTATCCATGCACCCACCGTTCTCCCTGCCATCACATTCAGAGTGTACACCAGCCTGCTGGCGGCATCCGACAGCTGCCACATCAGGCCGAGGGCGTAATAGTTGTGGGTATAAGTTTCACCAGCATTCACGCCGCGAAACCACTCATGCCGCCCCAGCTCAAGATAAGGCGTCAGCATGCGGGCATACCCGCCGCGCGGCTCGGGATAGGCATAATCATAACCCTTGCCAAGGCGCAAGCCGTAATCAGTGACCCGGGCACCGCTCACAGACAGGACCGACCCATAAGGCGAAGGGGGTGAAATGGTGCCACCGACATAATCTGTCTGCCCTTCGTTTCGGTTGTATTGCAGCTGGTAATAGAAATTGCCATTCCCCGCCATACCCGAAAACGCGAACATCCGGCCCTGGATCCGCCCCTGTTCCGTATCCAGCAACTTGCCGGTGCTGTCCGTTTCGCCGTAGTCCACATTCAATACCATGGCCTGTACCGTGAGCAGATTATTGGCAGCCTTGATATCACTCATCGCCGCGTAGGCAACGGCATTTGTGAACATCCACAGCATCAGGCCAACTAGAAATTTTTGCATCACGCTCCCCCGATTTTGACCTGCACCACCGCACCCGGATCAATTTGCCATGCCATCAGTTGCTGCAAGGAGACCTCCGCCAATATTGACAAAATTGCCCTGATCGGCCCGCCATGTGTCACTACAGCAATATGCTGCTCTGGCATCTCCAGAATATCATGCAGGCAGTTTTCAACACGCTCCACCAGAGCAAGCGCAGATTCCCCGCCCGGTGGCTCAAAATTCAGCATATCCCGGCTCCAGGCATCCAGACTTGTGCGCGGGATATCATCCCAGCGGCTGCCTTCCCACTGCCCGAAATCCATTTCCCGCAACCCCGGCATAACCTTATGCTGGCATGAATATTTTATGGCCAGCCGCTGCGCCAGGGTGGCGCAGCGCATCGCCGGCGAGCTGATGACAATATCCACACGATTCAGCCACGCCATGGTCTGCCTGGCCTCCATCTCAAACGCTCCAGACAGCCCTACATCGGTTATGCCATAGCATATGCCTGTCGGCAAATTCACGGAAGTATGGCGAACCAGGGTGAGGAATTGCATGTTCAGCTGCCGCACAGCAGCCCGATATAGATCGCCATTTCTGAGAGCTGCTGTACTGCCCCCAGTGCATCACCCGTGTATCCGCCAATTTTCTGCCGCATTTGCCTAGCCAACAACACCGGCACCGCCAGAGCCAACAATAATGCAATGATTATATTAAACAAAGAGAAACCAGAACACCATGTCAACCCTATTACACCTACCCCAGCTCCCCCCACCGCCACCCAACTGATCCAACCGGGTTGCCTGGCAACCGGCCTCGCCCTGGCAGTTGCCTCCTCTCTCACGTATGGCAGAAACTGCATGATAAATACCGGCATCACCCTGCTCAATACATGGGCGGCAACCAACACCACAGCCATGCCCGTTACGGCATGCGCCTTGGACAGCAGCATGAGCGCTTCAAATTTCAGCATAAACACCAGTATCAGGCTGATCACGCCATAAGCGCCTACCCTGGAATCCTTCATGATGTCGAGGATCTGTTCGCGCGTATATCCCCCACCCATCCCATCCGCATAATCACTCAAGCCATCCTCATGAAACGCACCCGTAATCAGGACGCTTGCGACCATGCAGAACAGGACTGCCATCTCCAGCGGCAATACCAGCGCAGACAGCCATAGAATTAACCATACCAGACACCCGGTCAGTGCCCCGACCACTGGAAAGTACCGCACCGCCTGGTCCAGCCTGATGGCAGCATGCCCCACCCAGTGAGGTACTGGAATACGTGTGAAAAACTGCACTGCAGTCAAAAGCAGATGTAATTCTGCGTAATACCGTTTCAACATAACCACTCCATGCAGCAATACCTTCCTATCAATTTCACAATGTACAGACATTTCCCGATTCCTGCCTATTTCCTTGCACCTCCCTTTTGTTGCGCATGAAGTATGGGCACGATGAGAAAATTCCTTTAGAATCCTTGCCATTAATCAGCATATTCATCCGGAATCTCCGGTTTTTCGATTTATTGCTAAGGTAAAATTATGGCCACCGCAAAAGCACCCGCCAAAACTGCTGAAATCCGCTATGCCTGGGAAGGCAAGGATAAGAGCGGCAAAACCGTCAAGGGAGAGATTCGCGCTGTAGGCAGTTCTGCCGCATCTGCGCAACTGCGCCGGCAGGGCATCCAGGTCAGCTCCGTCAAAAAGGCCAAGACCGGCGGCAAGAAAATCACCGAAAAGGATATCGCGCTGTTCACCCGCCAGCTGGCAACCATGCTGAAATCCGGCGTACCGTTGTTGCAAGCGTTTGATATTGTCGGCAAGGGCCACAGCAACCCCTCCGTCGCGCAGATGCTGATGGATATCAAAGTCCAGGTGGAAACGGGCAGCAGCCTGGAAATGGGTTTCCGCAAGTATCCGCTACACTTTGACGACCTGTTCTGCAACCTGGTTGCTGCTGGTGAAGCCGCCGGTATTCTGGACAACCTGCTCGACAAGATCGCCACCTACAAGGAAAAGATGCTGGCAATCAAGAGCAAGATCAAGTCAGCGCTTTTCTATCCTGTATCGATTATCGTCATTGCATTCGTGATCACTGCAGTGATCATGATCTTCGTGATTCCCGCCTTCAAGAAACTGTTTGAAAGCTTTGGCGCTGATTTGCCTGCCCCTACCGTCATCGTCATGAACATGTCCGACTGGTTTGTGCAATATTGGTGGCTGCTGTTTGGCAGCATCGGCGGCAGTCTCTACACCTTCTTCTACTTCTGGAAGCGCAACAAGAAAATGCAGCGCACGCTGGATATCCTGTTCCTCAAGATACCGATTTTCGGACCATTGATCCGCAAGGCTACGATCGCCCGCTGGACCCGCACGCTGGCGACCATGTTTGCTGCCGGCGTTCCGCTGGTGGAAGCGCTGGATTCGGTGGCGGGGGCGTCCGGCAATGCAGTCTATTACGAAGGCACCAAAGCGATCCAGCGCGAAGTTGCCACCGGCACCAGCATGACAGTAGCCATGACAAATACCAACCTGTTCCCGAACATGGTGCTGCAAATGGTCGCCATCGGCGAAGAATCCGGTTCGATCGACAGCATGCTGAACAAGGTGGCGGATTTCTTCGAAGCCGAAGTAGACGATGCCGTAGAGGCGCTGTCCAGCCTGATGGAGCCGATGATCATGGTGGTTCTGGGAACGCTGATTGGCGGCATGGTCGTCGCGATGTATCTGCCGATCTTCAAAATGGGCCAGGCCGTCGGCTAATCAGGACACCATGAACCAGCTGATATTGTTACTGCAGGACAATCCGCCCGTATTCATCACTTTTTGCGGATTCCTGGGTCTGATGGTGGGCAGCTTCCTCAATGTGGTAATCCACCGCCTGCCCAAAATGATGGAGCGTGAATGGCGTCTGCAATGTGCCGAACTCAACGAACAATATTCGGACATCAAGATCCCTGCAACCGCCCGCGACGAAATCAATAAACCATATAATCTGGTCATACCCCGTTCAGCCTGCCCGCATTGCGGACACCAGATCAGTGCCATAGAGAACATCCCGGTCCTGAGCTACCTCGCATTGCGCGGCAAATGCCGCGGCTGTGGCAAACGCATTCCCGCACGTTACCCACTCATCGAGGCCATCAGTGCAGTGCTCAGCGCTTATACTGCCTGGCATTTCGGCTTTGGCATTGCAGCGGCAAGTGCCATCGTGTTTGTCTGGATCATGATTGCGCTGACCTTTATCGATTTCGATACCCAGCTGCTGCCCGACAGCCTGACCCTGCCCCTGCTTTGGCTGGGCTTACTGCTCAACCTTAACGCCACCTTTACCAGCCTGACGCATGCAGTCATCGGTGCCATGGCCGGCTATCTCATATTGTGGTCGGTATACTGGCTGTTCAAGCTGGTCACCGGCAAGGAAGGCATGGGCTTTGGCGACTTCAAACTGCTTGCGGCAATTGGCGCCTGGCTGGGCTGGAGCATGCTGCCGCTGGTGATCATCCTGTCTTCTTTTGTCGGCGCCAGCGTTGGCATC
>JAJXUI010000007.1 GCA_021782995.1 Pseudomonadota bacterium
GAAGGCGTGCTGAGCCACGACCAGCTGCTGACCGACCCGAACGAAGCAGCAGACTTCGTGAAGAAAACCCAGGTTGACGCATTGGCAATCGCCATCGGTACCTCCCACGGTGCGTACAAGTTCACCAAGCCGCCCACAGGCGCCGTGCTGCGTATCGACCGCATCAAGGAAATCCACGCCCGTATCCCCAACACCCACCTCGTGATGCACGGTTCTTCTTCCGTGCCGCAAGAGTGGCTGGAAGTGATCAACAAGTTCGGCGGCCAGATGGGTGAAACTTACGGCGTACCGGTTGAAGAAATCGTTGAAGGCATCAAGCACGGCGTGCGCAAAGTAAACATCGACACCGACCTGCGTATGGCCTCTACCGGAGCAGTGCGTAAATACCTGAGCGACAAGCCTTCAGACTTTGATCCGCGCAAATTCCTGGCAGAAACCACCAAGGCCATGAAAGCGATTTGCAAAGCGCGTTATGAAGCCTTCGGTTCTGCAGGTATGGCAGCCAAGATCAAGCCGGTCTCTCTTGAGTCCATGGCTAACCGCTATGCCAAAGGCGAGCTGAATGCCGTGATCAAGTAATTCCGGTATATGCTGGATAAAAAAGGCGACCTGCGGGTCGCTTTTTTTTGTGCTGAAATCAGGATAAAGCAATGGTTGAAAGGTGTAACTTGTCAGCTTTCAAAACTTCAATAATAAGGATATTGAATCAATACATAACCTCAGACAAATGCTTGCCAAGACACAACAATGTAACGGTCGGTGGTAATCCCCACTCTTCAGGTATCACTGAAGCATCGCAGACATGCAGGCCATCAACTTCAGTTTGTAATTTGTTGTCTACAATTTCACCCAGTTTCGCCGTACCGCCAGGGTGTGCAGCAAAGTGCCAACTGCTGAAAATGGAACTGGCACCGGCGTTTCCTAAAATATCTCTGGCTAGAAATATTCCCCGTTTGAATTTTTCCTTGTCTTGCAAAGTGAGCGATTTAACCGGTCCAAGCTGATTGAAGTGCCCACCCAGCTGGTCACGTATTTTCACCATCAGGGTGAGTGTACTACTGTGTGAGAATAGCCGATCCACCCTGCCGGCCTGTGTGGCAAAGCCCTGGAACAAAGGCTTGGGCAGGGTCATGTCGGCCAGCATGATGCCTTCGCCTTGCAGTTGCAGCCCAGTAGCCATCGGCACTTCGCGCCCACCCTGCATATCCTTGATGCTGCCCATTACCGCCACTACTGGATCAACAAAAAAATTCCTGCCAACATTCTTGATGCCGGAAGCAGCAAGAATCTGCGGGGTGCCGATGCCACCGGCAGCAAGTACTACCTTATCAGAATTGATTTGCTGGATCTTGCCTTGATGTTTGAATTCAACGCCGATAGCACGCTTCTCCTTGATTAGTACTCGACTAACCTTAGCATTGGAAATCAGCCGGGCATCTGCTGCAACGGCATCATCCAGAAACATGCGTGCAGTCCATTTCGCGCCAAACGGGCAGCCATAGGTGCAGCGCCAGCATCCGCTGCGGCAGAGCTCTGGTGCAATCATCTTGTCCAGTTTATGCCATGACAAGCCCAATTGTTGTGCACTATGCATGAGCCGACTGGCCATCGGGCCGATCAGTTCGTCAGGCAGCGGTTGTATGGGTATATCCTGCTGGAGTGCGGAATAGTGTGACTCAAGTTCGATACCATAGCGGCGAAAGCTATCGAAAGGCGGTGGCATCGCAGTGGCATAGTTGATTGCCGAGCTGCCGCCAGCGGTGATGCCGCGCAGCAACAAAGATGCATCCGGCTCAATGAACATTCCCTTGAAAGGTATTGCAGCAATGCCGGCCATCTGTGCAAGGGTACCTTTCAATGGTGCTGCACTGCCCCATTCCAGCACCGCGACTGAGTAGCCCTTGCGGGCGAGTTCGCGTGCCACTGTGGCGCTGCCTGGACCGCTGCCAATCACGATAACGTCAACCAGGGACGGGATAGGGTTTTCAGCCGTTGCCAAGATAAATTAACAATATAATCAATAAGTTATGCGGATACATTAGAACATCATGGAGTGCTAACGTAATTGCTGCTAAAATTCAAGCTTTTTTGGGCTTGAATTCAGAGGGAGTGGCAACATGAGCAAGAGTTTAGTGCAGTTTATTATCGAAGAACAGCGTCACATTCCAGGCGCAACCGGTGATTTTACCGGCCTGCTGAGCGACATCGAAGTGGCCTGCAAGCAGATCGCACACGCAGTTAACAAAGGCGCGCTGATTGGCGTACTGGGCAGCGCCGGCAGTGAAAACGTGCAAGGTGAGACCCAGAAGAAGCTGGACGTGATCACCAATGAAATTTTCCTGAAAAATAACGAGTGGGCTGGCCATCTGGCAGCGATGGCTTCGGAAGAGATGGATGAAATCTATCCGATCCCGGCACAGTATCCGCGCGGCAAATACCTGCTGACTTTCGACCCGCTGGATGGTTCTTCCAACATCGACGTGAACATTTCCGTCGGTACCATCTTCTCCATCCTGCGCGCACCTGAAGGTGTAACCAACCCAAAGACTGAAGATTTCCTGCAACCAGGCACCAAACAGGTTTGCGCCGGCTATGCGCTGTACGGCCCGGCAACAATGCTGGTGATCACCACCGGTCACGGTGTAAACGGTTTCACGCTGGACCGCGATATCGGTGAATTCATGCTGACTCACCCGAACATGCAGATTCCTGCAGATACCCAGGAATTCGCGATCAACATGTCCAACCAGCGTTACTGGGAAGCGCCTGTAAAGCGTTACATAGATGAATGCATGAAGGGCAAGGACGGCGGCCGCGAGAAGAACTTCAACATGCGCTGGGTTGCCTCGATGGTAGCAGAAGTACACCGCATCCTGACCCGCGGCGGCATCTTCATGTACCCGTTTGATACCAAGGAAGCAGGCAAGGCCGGCAAGCTGCGCCTGCTGTATGAGGCCAACCCGATGTCCTTCATCGTGGAACAGGCAGGGGGGGCCAGCTCTACAGGCCGTGAGCGCATCATGGAGCTGAAGCCGAGCGGTTTGCACCAGCGCGTGCCGGTCATCCTCGGTTCCAAGAATGAAGTTGAGCGCGTGGTTAGCTATCATAAAGGCGCATAACTCATAAATTGCTATTCCCGCTTTGGCGGGAGCAATGCATTCAAGATTCATATAAAGCCACCCTCGGGTGGCTTTATAATTGGCATTACTGAATTCATGACAGGAACAGACCATGTCCGCATTGCACGAATCCAACCTGAGCAGCCTGCCGCTGATCCACCGTGGCAAGGTGCGCGACCTTTACGGCATTGACGACCAGCACATGCTGATCGTGCAGACTGATCGCCTGTCCGCATTTGATGTGATCATGCCCACCCCGATACCGGGCAAGGGTGAAGTACTGACCACCATGTCCAATTTCTGGTTCAACAAGCTGGGACACATCTTGCCGAACCATCTGTCCGGCATTGCGCCCGAATCGGTGGTAAAAACCGACGCCGATCGCGTGCAGGTGAAAGGTCGTGCTTTTGTCGTCAAGCGTCTGAAAGCGTTGCCGATAGAAGCCATCGTGCGCGGCTATCTGGTGGGCTCAGGCTGGAAGGAATACAGAAAAACTGGCACGGTGTGCGGTATACAGATTCCCGCAGGTATGCAGGAAGCGGGCAAACTGCCGCAGGCCCTGTTTACGCCTTCCACCAAGGCAGCCGTGGGCGAGCATGATGAAAACATTTCCTTTGAGGAAGCCGTAAAGCTGCTCGGGCAGCAGCGTGCGGAAGAAGTGCGCGACGCGGCAATTGCGCTGTATACGCAGGCAGCAGAATATGCACTGACGCGCGGCATCATCATTGCCGATACCAAGTTCGAATTCGGGGTGGATGACAGTGGCAAGCTGTATTTGATCGACGAAGCACTTACGCCGGACTCCTCCCGCTTCTGGCCGGCTGAAAGTTACAAGGCTGGCTCGAATCCGCCCAGTTTCGACAAGCAGTATGTGCGAGACTGGCTGGAAAATTCAGGCTGGAACAAACAGCCGCCGGCGCCGCAGATACCTGCTGACATTCTGGAGCATACTTCAGAGAAATATCAGGAGGCATTGCGCCGCCTGACAGCTCAGTAATTTGCAGCAAGCAAGTGCTGGCTGGCGGGGCGTAATTATTGTTTGGGCACAGTGCCGCCTTTTAACTGACGGAAAAGTTCCTTTTCCTTCGTATAGCGATCCTTCACCTCAGTCAACTCGGCTTGGTTGCGTGTGAGCTCCTCCTGATAACGCGCAATCCTGGTTTCAGTCTGTGTAATGTCCCGGGTCAGCGATGCCGGGATTGGCTTGCCATTCTTTTTGCGTGATGATTCTTCTGCATGCAGATCATTCAGTGAACTTTGTGCTGACTTCAGCAGGGTCTGGTTACTGTCTATGCGTGCATTGATCAGCACCAGGCTGCGGTCACGCGCCAGGTCGATTTCATTCTCGTTGCTGTAGGTATTCAGCAGCATGCTGTTACGGCGCTTGATTTCCTGCTCTGCTTCATGTTCCTGCTTGCGTTTCGCATCTTCTGCCTGTTTGGATGCCAGCTCCTTTGCATCGGGCTTTTCCTGTTTCTTTTCAATCAGGCCGGATTTGGTGAGGGTTTCACGTTGTTTTCCGGCATATTCAGGCGGAATGATTTCTCCATAATGGGTCACGCCCTTATCGTCGACCCACTTGTAGAGCTTGGCCTCGGCAATATGGTTCAGGCTGAGAAAAATGATGAAAACGGGTGCCAGAAGGAAATTTTTACGCATTGTTCACTCCATATTGCTCACGGTAAGTTTGCACAGATTGTAAATATTGCTGCAGCTCGGCATGCCCTTGCAAATAGCCGAGCAGATCATCCAGCGTAGCGATCGCCAGGACCGGGATATTATATTGCTGCTGGACTTCCTGGACGGCGGAAAGTTCACCTTGCCCTCTTTCCATCCTGTCTATGGCTATCACAACGCCACAAGGTGTGGCGCCTGCGGCACGAATGAGCTCTATGGATTCGCGCACGGATGTCCCAGCAGAAATGACATCATCAATGATGAGTACATTGCCCTTTAACGCCGCACCAACAGTGGTTCCGCCTTCACCGTGATCCTTGGCTTCCTTGCGGTTGAAGCAATAGGGCACATTCCTGCCCTGCTCAGAAAGCGCAATGGCAGTCCCTGCGGCCAGGGGAATGCCTTTGTATGCGGGGCCAAACAACATGTCGAATGGCACATGAGAAGCGAGGATGGCCTGGGCATAGAACTGGCACAGTTCATGTAGTGCGGCACCGTCCTGGAACAGGCCGGAGTTGAAAAAATAAGGCGACAGTCTACCAGCCTTGGTTTTGAATTCACCGAATTTCAGCACATTCTGCTGGATGGCAAAGCGGATGAAATCCTGTCGGAATGATTGATGCATGGGAAATCCCCGGAAAAGAACAGTGTCGCTATTATAATGGCGCATTAGCCCAAGTAATAATCTGCCGGAGAATTTTGTGCGCGTCATATCCCTGAACCTGAATGGCATCCGTTCCGCTTTCAATAAAGGCCTGCCGGCCTGGCTGCAGCAGCAGGAGGCCGATATCGTTTGCCTGCAGGAGCTAAAAGCCCAGGCCGGCGACATGACCCCTGACATGCTCAATCCGCATGGTTATTTCGGATATTTCCACTATGCTGAAAAAAAGGGGTATAGCGGGGTGGGGATCTGGAGCAGGAAACAAGCAGATGAAGTGATTATCGGCATGGGGAGGCCAGAGTTTGATGCAGAGGGTCGATATATCGAAGCAAAATATGGAAATTTGAGTGTTGTTTCGCTGTATTTGCCATCCGGCTCCAGCGGCGAGGAAAGGCAGGCCGTGAAGTTCAAATTCATGGAGGCCTTTATGCCGCATCTGCTTGCGCTGAAACAGAGCGGGCGAGACGTGCTGCTGTGCGGGGACTGGAATATTGCACATACCGAAAAAGATCTGCGAAACTGGAAAGGCAACAAGAAGAATTCCGGTTTTTTGCCGGAGGAACGCACCTGGTTGACGCAGCTATTCAATGAGGTTGGTTTTGTCGACGTGTTCCGCAAATTGCATCCGGAACTGGAGGCATACACCTGGTGGTCCAATCGAGGTCAGGCATGGGCAAAGGATGTGGGCTGGCGCATAGACTACCAGATCGCTACACCGGGGCTCGCAGCCAAAGCCACGCAAACCGGCATCTACAAGGAACAGCGCTTCAGTGATCATGCCCCGCTTTTGGTAGATTATGAAGCTTGATATAACATGATAATTACATTTACGATAAATATGGAAACCGGGTCATTCAATATGGACTGGCGATGGCAAGTCAATTGAAGCTGCATAACGAAGCTTTGTTCTGGTTGCTTGCAGGCCTGCTACTGCTGGCAATCACTGCGATTCAGCCACATGACTATCCCACCTGGTGGATGGAAACTTTCCCCATATTCATCGCAGTTCCCGTATTGATCCTCACCTTCAAACGCAACCCACTCACCCCGCTGATGTATCGTTTGCTGTTCTTGCATGCAATGATCCTGATGGTGGGCGGCCATTACACTTATGCGGAGGTGCCGCTGGGGAACTGGATGGAGGGCTGGTTCGGCTTTACTCGCAACAATTATGACAAGATAGGCCACTTTGCCCAGGGATTCGTGCCGGCAATGCTGATTCGTGAGTTGTTGATCAAATACACACCCCTGCAGCGAGGAAAAGTCCTGTTGGCACTGGTCACGGCAAGCTGTCTTGGCATCAGTGCAGCATATGAGCTGATTGAATGGGCGGCAGCAGAAATCATGGGGCAGGGTGCTGATGCATTTCTTGGTACCCAGGGCGATGTCTGGGATACCCAGTCGGACATGCTGATGGCACTGATCGGGGCCATAGCTGCACAAACAGCAATGCGTAAAATTCAGGACAGGCAGCTGGCAATTTAATCCGGGGCGGCAGAAACGCCAGAAGCCGCCGGGTATGCCGATGCGGGTTCTGCAGCATCTGGAGCCGACTGAATTGCACGCTCAACTTGCACAGCACTGACAGCAGGCGATTCTGCAGGAATACTGGTTACAGTTTGCTGCTTCATTGGAAAGGATTGGCTGGATGCTTGAACTTTGTTCAGGTTGCTGTATGTGCGGGTCAGCATGAACTTGAACAGCATGATGATGGCGATGGCAATTATCAGGGTGATGGCCAGTTTCTTGATTGCTCGCTCATCCATAGTGTGCTCCGTGCTTGATTAACGTTGAACAATCCCGACATCGCCGGTACATCGGATGGAAAAGCCGGGCGGGAGTCAAATTGATCAATTTGAATCCGGCTATGTCTTGCGTGAGATCATGTCTTGAGAGCAGAAAACGCAAACAGCCTGGATGCAGACAAGTAGCTATGCCATCACAGCTCGCATGATCGTTTGTTGTAAATTAATGGCGCTTTTTGTGACCCGGGGCATTTTCACTGTTGCCGGGACCGCGGGGGTCATGACCGGGTGCAAAAAATCCACGGCAACCATAAAGCGAGGTCAAGACAACTAACAGGATAAGGGTTGCAATACGCATATAAGCTCAATAAAAGTTTTGATAATTATCATGCTATAGAAAAAATGGAAAATTATCCAGTTTGCAGGAAAGCACTGCTACTTTGATAGATGAAATAGTAAAATTACAGGATATGCAAAGCGTTCAATCAAACCTGGCAGATCAACCAACCCCGGAACGACAACACGATGCCCGTTACCAGGCATTATTCAGGCAACTGCCTGAAGCCGTGATGGTGTTTGACGCAGCTGGCAACATGCTGGATCTGAGTGAGCGTGCCACCACGTTGCTGGGAATGTCCCGACAGGCGCTTATGTCGCAAACCTTGCATCAGGCAATTCCACAATTGCCGCTGGATGCAGCGCAAGCGCTGATGCAGGCTGAAGTGATCGGCCAGCAGTTTGTCATCCAGCTGGAGCTGACACGCGAAGATGGCAGTCTTTTTCCCGCAGAAGTTCGGATTTCAGTCATAGCGCTGGAGCAAGGCCGCGCATTGATGGCAACCTTGCGAGATATCTCCGCTATGCGTCGTCAGGAAAAGGTGCTGCAGGAGCGGGTGGCCTTCAATGAGTCCCTGTTGCAGACGATGACTGTGCCTGTGTTCTACAAGGATGCCCAAGGTGTCTATACCGGCTGCAATAACGCCTTTGCCAACTTCATCGGCAAGCGCAAGAATGAAATCATCGGCAAGACGGTGTTTGACATTGCGCCACAGCCGCTTTCACCCATTTATCGTGACAAAGACCTTGAGTTGCTGGAAGATCCTCTGGGGGTGCAGATATATGAAAGCCGGGTCAAGCATGCGGATGGGACCATCCATGACGTCATCTTCCATAAGGCACGCATCACATCGAGTGGCGGCAAGGCGGTGGGCATCATTGGCGCGATACTGGATATTTCCGAGCGCAAGCGCTATGAAAAGGAACAGCAGAACCTCATCCACCAGCTGGAAGAAAAAGAGCTGGCCAAGACGCGCTTCCTTGCGTCTGCCGGGCATGACCTGCGGCAGCCCGTTTCCGCTGCCAGCCTGTTTGTACAGGCGCTCAAGCTGACATCTCCCACACCCGCGCAGCAAGAAGTCATCGAAAAGCTGGATGAGTCGATGAAGACCTTCTCCGACCTGCTGGAGCAATTGCTGAACATTTCCCGGTTTGATGCGGGTCTGATCCGTCCGGAACCGTCATCATTCAACCTTGCTCAATTGTTCAGCTGGCTGGCGGACAATTTTGTCCAGGAAGCAACCGACAAAAACCTGAAGCTGATTTTCCACCTCCCGAAAAATCGCGGGATGATCCTGAATACCGATATCGGCCTGTTGAAGTCAGTGCTGATGAACCTGCTATCGAATGCAATCAAGTTCACTCAAACCGGCGGCATACTGGTCAGTGCCCGCGTGCGGACTGGGCAAGCACTGATACAGGTATGGGATACAGGCATGGGCATCCCGCAGGAAAACTTTGCGCATATTTTTGACGAGTTCTACCAGATCAACAATCCGCAACGCGACCGCAACCGTGGCCTGGGCCTGGGCTTGTCGATTGTCAGGCGTGCGCTGACCCTGCTCGACAGTGAAATCATGGGATGTACCGAGTTGGGGAAGGGAACCGTATTCAGCTTCAGTCTGCCATTGCATACCAGTCAGCATCATGTGCCACATCATGCCGCGGCCGAGCTGGTGCTGGAAGACATGCTGGATGACTCATTTACCCGTGGCAAATGCTTTGTCGTGGTTGAGGATGATGCACTGGTTGCACAAGGCATGATCAGCTGGCTCGAAGGCATGGGTGCACAGGTCATGTTTTTCCTCAAGGCCGAAGATGCTCTGGCCAGTCCGCGCATAGGAGAGGCCGACTGCTTCATTGCCGACTACATGCTGGGCGGAAAATACAACGGCATAGAATTTCTGCAACGACTACGCGAACAATTGGGCACACAGGTCACAGCCGTGCTGGTGACGGGTGATACTTCGCCGGACTTTGTGCAAGCTGCCACGCAATGTGAATGGCCGGTATTGTATAAACCGGTGAAGCCGGCACGCCTTATCGTTACCCTCCGGACGCAGCATGAGCTATTCCAGGTTACTAATAATATATAATTAATTCAATATATTAGTCATATTCAGCTGGGGTTGGCTTTCGCCTGCGCATTATTCCAGGGCGCAACCTTGAACAGCAAAGCCATGCCGGGAAGCGCCAGCAAGATGCAGAGCCAGAAGAAATGCTGCCAGCCCAGTGCTTCCACCAGAATGCCGGCAGTGGCATTCACAAACGTGCGCGGCACTGCGGCGAGGCTGGTGAACAAAGCCAGTTGCGTGGCGGTATAAGCAGGGTGGGTGCTGCGTGCGATGAAGGCCACAAAAGCTGCTGTACCCACGCCCACGCCAAACGCCTCCAGCCCGATCACCCAGGCCAGATGGATTAATGTGCCGGCATTGATCGAATCCTGATGGCCCTTGGAGGCCAGCCAGGCAAAGCCGACGATAGCCACAATCTGCACCGCACCAAACAGCCATAGCGCACGGTTGATGCCGGTTTTAAGCATCCACACGCCGCCCAGCAAACCGCCGATCACCGCCGGCCACAGCCCGGCATTCTTTGCGATCAGGCCGATGTCGGTTTTGCTGTAGCCCATATCGAGATAAAACGGCGTGGCCAGAGAGGTGCACAAACTGTCACCCAGCTTGTACAGGAAAATGAAAGCGAGGATCAGCAGCGCATTCTGCCAGCCTTGTCGTGTGATGAACTCATGGAAGGGCTCCACTACGGCTTCGCGCAACGTCTTTGGCGGGGCTGCACGATACGGTTCGTTCACCAGCAGCACCATCGCAATGCCGGGCAGCATGAACAGCGAAGTGATGATGAACACAGTCTGCCAGGGCAGGTGATCGGCAAGAATCAGGGAAAGCGTGCCCGGCACCAGACCGGCGATGCGGTAGGCATTCACATGCACTGAATTGCCCAGCCCCAGCTCTTCATCGGAAAGCAGTTCGCGGCGATAGGCATCCAGCGCAATATCCAGCGTGGCGGAAAGCAGTGCCAGCAGGGTGCTGATGATCACGATGGTTTTGAGATCGGTCTGCGGTGAATACGCGCCCAGCAAGGCGATGGTGAACAGCAGGGCAATCTGCATCGCCAGCATCCAGCCACGGCGGCGGCCGAGTAGCGGCAAGGCATAGCGGTCGAGCAGCGGCGACCACAGGAACTTCCACGTGTAGGGAAACTGGATCAGCGCAAACAGGCCGATGGTCTTGATGTCCACGCCTTCGGTCTTGAGCCAGGCCGGTACCAGGTTCAGCAGCAGATACAGCGGCAGCCCGGAAGCAAAGCCGGTGAACACGCAGATCAGCATGCGGCGGGTGAAAAGCTGTTGCCAGATCGTCATCTTGTTGTTATCCCAGTGCAGAAGCAACAGCGCGGAAGCTTTCCAGGCCAGCTTCCAGATTTTGAATGATTTCATCCGCCAGTTCGTCCGGTTCAGGCAAGTTGTCCAGGTCGGCAAGGCTCTTGTCCTTCAACCAGAAAATATCCAGGCTAGTTTTGTCGCGGGCGATGATCTGCTCGTAGCTGAATTTGCGCCAGCGCCCTTCCGGGTTGCTTTGTTCGTTCCAGGTTTCGGAACGCTTGTGCCGGTTGGCCGGGTTGTAACAGGTAATGAACTCCTGCAAATCCTCGAAGCGCAGCGGCTTCTTTTTCAGCGTGTGGTGAATGTTGGTGCGGTAGTCGTAGATCCACACCTCTTTCGTCCACGGCTCTTTGCTGGCGGCGTGGTTGTCGAAGAACAGCACGTTCGCCTTCACCCCGTTGGCGTAGAAGATGCCGGTGGGCAGGCGCAGGATGGTGTGCAGCTCGGTGGTTTCCAGCAGCTTCCTGCGCACCGTCTCGCCCGCACCGCCCTCGAACAGCACATTGTCCGGCACCACCACCGCCGCACGGCCAGTAGTTTTCAGCATGGTGCGAATGTGCTGCACAAAATTGAGCTGCTTGTTGGAGGTGGTCGCCCAGAAGTCCTGGCGGTTGTAGGTGAGGTCATCCTTTTCCTGCTCGCCCTCATCGTTGGTGAAGCTCATCGAGCTCTTCTTGCCGAAGGGCGGATTTGCCAGCACATAGTCATAACGCTGGCCACTGTCGGCCACCAGCGCATCGTTGGGCGACACCATACTCTCGCCGTCGATCTCGCCGATGTTATGCAAAAACATATTCATCAAGGCCAGACGGCGCGTGCCTGCCACAATCTCGTTGCCGTAGAAAGTTTCGTGTTTGAGAAAATCCTTCTGCGTCTTGTCCAGCTTGTGCGCCGTCACCAGAAAATCGTATGCCGCAAGGAAAAAGCCGCCCGTGCCGCAAGCCGGGTCGGCGATGGTCTTGGCGGGCTCCGGACGTACGCATTCCACCATTGCGCGTATCAAAGCGCGCGGCGTGAAGTATTGCCCCGCGCCGGACTTGGTGTCTTCGGCGTTGCGTTCCAGCAGCCCTTCGTAGATATCGCCCTTCACATCCGCGCCCATCGTCACCCACTGGGTTTCATTCACCATGTCGATCAGGCGATACAGCTTGGCCGGGTCCTGAATCTTGTTTTGCGCCTTGGTAAAAATCTGACCCAGCATGCCCGGCTTGTTGCCCAGCTCGCGCAGCAGCGTCACGTAATGCACTTCCAGTTCCGCGCCGCGCTTGGCCTTCAGGCTCTGCCAGTTGTATTCGGCGGGGATGCCAACTTTTCTGTTATACGGCGGCTGGCTGTATTCATCCGCCATCTTCAAGAAGATCAGGTAAGTGAGCTGCTCAAGATAGTCGCCGTAGCCCACCCCGTCGTCGCGCAACGTGGTGCAGAAACTCCAGACTTTGGAAACGATGGTTGCGGTTGCGTTCATATGGCTAATTTCTCAATCAATTTATTTTTCTGTACCCAGTTCTGGAGGTATCGCCCTGAGCTCTGGAGGTATGGAACCAAGCTATGGAGGTATAGGCTCCCAGCTCTTGAGGTATGGAAATAAAAACCTCTTCATACCGGGCGCAGGTTATTGCCCTCACTATTACCCTTACTAGAGGGTAATTACCCCAACTATTTCCTATGCGCCGGATAACCGTCTTGGCGGTTATCTCAAGCTTTGACGTAGCTTGATCCATTTTTAACTCCTTGATTCTTCAAGAATCCGCTATCGCACAAAGACACAAGTAATTTATATGCTTGATTTGGCGTTAAGCGACAAAGCTCAACAACCTCCTAGCGTGTAATACGGCCATGCTGGGCCACATAACTCTTCACCATCTGCTCTTGCTGCAAACGGTCAAAGCCAGCTTGCCGGGTATATTCGGCCTTCTCGCCCAACAGACGATAAAGCTCCGGAGACAACGTATAACTGCGCGCTTGCCCTGCAAATCGTATTGAGTTTGCAGATGCTTCTAGTCATATATTTACAGCCTCAATAATTTTCAGCTTCAATGTCTCGTTGTAATCATCTTCCTCTATCAAGGAGCAGATCATTTCACCGAGCAAATCTTTATCAATTTTCCCCTCGGCCACCCACACCACAATGTTTTCCATGCGCAACATAAAAGTGCTCACGCAATAGTCATAGCCATTCAGTTCGAGAAAGTAAGCGCCCAAGCTGAGGCTAGCGCGCTTATTGCCATCGTTGAAGGCGTGAAGTTTATTGACCGAGAAAACCAGATGCGTCAATTTCTCGTGAAGGCTGGGGTAATACATATCATTCTGGATATGATCCAGAACGCTTTCCAGCAAACCAATGTCCCGATACCCGTGCAAGCCGCCTGAAACCTCAATGATGTAATCATGCACTTCAACGGCGTGCTTTACATCGAAATAAAGAATAACCTCATCCACGTTAGCGATCCTTCAAACGCTTGAACACCGCTAGGGTTTCTTCATCTTTCAAGCGATCTTCCAACGCCTTGCTTGTCTCTCCAAGGAAGCGATCAAAATCGGCTTGCGGCACAGCTTGAATATATGAGTGCAATTTCTCGTGCAGCGCATCGCGGAAACACAAATCTCGGCTTGCCATCCGGGTACGAGCATCGTGTATCAAGGGTTGTAAAAAAGGATTGGACTCTGCTTGTGCAAACAACTCGTTCGTTTCCGCACCAGTAAGCTTTCTGCCGAGTTGTAGCGCTTTCTGCTCGATTTGGCTAGATATGCCGTTTTCAAAGCTTGCAATCAAATTCAACACTTCGGCATACATACTGTCACGCACGCTGTCATTCTTCTTCAACTTTAATACCTTGCGATATTCAGTTGCATTTTCACGAAAAATAATTTGATAAATTTTGTTCGTAAATTGTGCATATTTGAATTGACCAGCATCAACATGAAGGTTTAATGCACTGGTGAAAGACTGACGATAACTAAATTCCTGATAGGCCGCAGGTAGAAAATCCTGGTCGCGTTGATTGATGAATTGGGTATGGCCACCTGCCTTTTCAGCCACAACATCCATAACGATATCCAGAATGCGAGAACGGATTTCCTTGGCGCGTTCACTTTCTGTCAGTAACATCGCAAGGTTCAGTAAGGCGCGGAAATTAAATACCCCCAAGCTCGGCGCTTTGTCTCCGACACCGGTGTCGGAGACATCTGATAACTTTATGTTTTTTAAATACTTTCCCCTGAGTACGCGGTAGCCGTTTTGCCCCAACTCATCCCCATGCTGGGCAATGTAACGTTCTATCGTCCGCTCATCCACCTCAAATAATCCCGCGAGATCAGCCTTGGTAAAAACGGTCTGTCCTTCAAATTGTTTCCCGGAAAAGGCGAAATGAATCTCAATTTTTTCAAGTGCATAGGGATTGTTGAGAATGTTTTGACGATGAATATTAGAGTTGGTCAGGTCCTTATTCATTTCGCTTGCTCCTCGATAAAAATTTCTTCGATTCGTGAGTATGCAACATTTTCTCCACCTTGATGCGCGCCGGCAGCGCAACAGCCAGTACACCGCTCAACGTAGCGCAGAAACACCAAGCTTGAGGAACGACGATTGCGGTTGCGGTCATATTTTTCACCTTAGTCATTATTTCCAATCAGCCCAGCGCAAATCGCAAAGCATCACCCCAACACTTTGAACAGCTAGCTCGGCGTCTTGTTCACGTAATGGGCGGAGATTGTCCCTCTTTTCCTTTTCGGCATGTTTGCCACGAGAATGAAGTCGCTGTGGAATTTCAGCAGCACATGCCACAATTCGTTGGCCATGCTTACTAGCATCCGTTACCAGCAAACTTACCAAATCGCCAAGGTCTTTACCTTTTGCGCCACTCACACCTTTGCTCTGCAAATATGCACTAAGGATGGCCGTTGCTGCTTCTCGTGCACGATCTACCACCGATTCCGGTCCCGCACGTCGGTAGTCATCAGCCAGTGTCTTGATAGCTTCTTCAACATTAGATCTATGTTCCGCAGGTATCTTTGCCCAATAAATATCAGGAAGCGCGCCCAGGCTTTGACGTGCACGCAATGTCACCAACACCTCACCAGTTGAAATTGTTTCAATACCGACAATTGCCCAGATGGAATAACCTGTCAAACTTCCGAGAATGACTACATCCTGATTATCTTCAATAGATATAGAAGGGGTGTATCGATGGTAGGCGTTCAATATAACCTGCGCAGAATTGCTGGTTGGATACATGCCTGGTACTACAGTACCTTCAGGAAAAAATACTTTGTTATGCTCACTTCTTCCAGACCATTGATAAAAACGGCCGCGTCGAATACGACTGACTGGGTCGAAGAAATCCTCCCGAAAATAGCAGTGGTTTGGCTCGCCAGATTTCGCAGGGATTATTTCATCAACGTCTGATTTTACGAATTTTGCCAATGTCACTATAGGCAGAGGCCATATCAAATGGGAGGCATGCGCCGACGGTCCTTCAAAAACCATTCCGTCATTGTTGACCCCAAAGAACTGGCTCATAAATTTTTCCCCTTACGTTTCGGTGTGGCAGTTTGGTCCCGCTCTGCCTGGATGCGCGCCAGTAGCGCGGCAGCGGGTTCGTCGTTGGGGTCTTGCGGCACGAGCTGGCCGGAGAAGGCGCGCTTCAGGATGGACTGGCGCAGGGCTTCGGCTTGTTGCAGTGCGGCGGTGAGGGTTTGGTCGAGTTGGTCGACTTCAGACATCGCCTCTTCTAATTTCTGTGCAACGACAACTTGCTCTGCTCCTGAGCAAATTGGAATGAAGGTTTCCTTAATCAAATCGGTATTTAGATTCGGCTGGGCAGCCCCTTGGTCAATGTTGCGCAATTGCTTGGTTTGGCTTTGCCAGAAATAGTAGTGATAAAGCAAAGCTTCTTTTGGCAGCCCAAGAAATGCAGCCACACCGTCATTCATGGTTGCCGGAATCAAACATATTTTAGGGACTCCTAACGTAGCACCACTATTCGATAACAGCAGAGTGTTGGGTTCAATTTGTCTGGTTTTGCTCAGCCCAGCCTCTGTGATCGTATAGGTGTATGTGCGCAGGTAAGGTGTTGGCGTGGTAGTGATGTCGGCCACTTTCAGGAAAGGAATGTTTCCACCGTAGAACTTGGGGTCACCCGCAGGACGAGGGGAGCCACCACGAACGACATCGCAAATATGGGCAACCTTGAACCAACCCCACCCTTCAGGCAATTCAGGCAATTCCGCCAGTTCTTCGGCGGTGAGCGGCGGCAGGGGTTTCGGGGCTTTGGGTTTGCTGCCGCCGGTGGTTTGCCATTGCTGGAGTTGTTGCTGGTAGCGTTGCTCGCGCTCGGTCTGGATGCGCGCCAGCAGGGCGGTGGCGTGTTCTAGTTGATCGCGGTTCTGCTCGCGCCACTGCGCGGTTAGCTTGCCTTCGAAAGCGTGTTTCAGCAGCGCCTGCCGATACACCTTGAGCTGCTCGCGGGCAATCTTCAGGTTTTCGATGCCCTTGTCCAGTTCTGAAAACAGCTCCTCGATTTTGGCGACGATGCGGTGTTGTTCGTTGAGCGGAGGAAGTGGAATAGGCAACTTACTAAAAGCAGTGCCAGAGATTTCCTTGAAAGTTGTACCTGTAGCATTGGACTCAGCTAATTGCTTTGCACTTTTGAAATAGTAATAAACGAACTCGTTAAAAACCCCATTGCTTGGAACAAGACTCTTAAACCCTTGATTGGTGGTCATCGCCTCCGCGCTTATTACTGTGTAACCAATAGGAGCCCGCGAAGAGAAATGGACGCTGCCCGCTGGCATGACTGTAGCGGAACTGTTCTTTAGTCCAGCCTCAGTTATTGATTTCGCGCCTTTGGTTATGTATTTGCTCGCATACCCAGTTAGGTCTGACGGAGAAATCCAGTTGATGTTTCCCCCCCAGTAGGATGGTTCTTTTGTTGAAGGCGTGCCACCGGAAACGATTTTTCCAAGATCGGCGACACTGACAAGAACCCAGCTTGCGGGCAGATTAAATACTTCGTTCATCACGCCACCAACACTTCATTCAATTCATCCAGCAGCGCATCCATGCGCCCGCCGAACAACTGGTGCATTTTGCCCAGCCCGCCCTGTCCGTCGAACGGCGCCATTTCCAGGTCGTCGCGCTCCATGTGGATGGAGACGGCGACGTGGTCGCGGATCATGCGCAGCCAGTTCATCTGTTCCTCGTTGAATTTTTCGCCGCCGCCGCTGTGGTGCTTGAGCACCCAGTTCTGGAAGTTGCGGCGTACCAGTGCATCGTAGTTGGTCAAGGTGGCATCCAGCCCGCATACGCGGCGGATGAGGGCAACTAATGCAGTCAGCTCGTTGATGGGTTGGCCCTTGTATTCGTCGAGCTGGGCGTAGGCTTGCCACACGCGCACCGGGGCGAGCTTGGGGCGGTCGGTCTTAAGCTTGTCCAACACCTGGCGAATCATGGCGTAGGTGATTTCGCGCCTGCGCTGCGGCTGGTCGAAGAAGATGGCGAGTGCTTCGATCTCGTCGCGGTGGGTGCGGAGGTAGTCGGCGAATTCATCGGTGAGCGCCTGTGCGTGGGCGGTGGCGTCTTTGTCCCATTCGGCGCGCAGCACCACGTCGAGGTTATCGTGGTCCAGGGTTTGTTCCTTGTCGCGGCGGATGCTGTCGATTAACTCAATCAATTCGCCATTCAGCACCTTGGCGGCTTCGCTCACCAGTTGCTGTTGCGCCTCGCCCCGCTTGGCATCGCCGGGGTTGGTGCCGATGGGTTGCTTGGCCAAGTCCAGCGCGCGGCCCTCGATGTTGTCGGCATCGATCGCGCCAAACAGTTTGCCGATGAGTTGGGTCAGCTCCATGCCGCCTGCGGCTTCGCGGATGCGGCGCTGGTCATCCGCATCGAGCTGCTTGTTGAGCCGCGCCAGACGCCCGGCCAGCGAGCTGACGGTGTCTTCATCAAAGCTACCCATCATGATGGACATCGCCAGGTCTTTCAGCGGTACGCTGGGTTGGGTGATAAGCGGCTGGCTGGCGGTTTTGAGCGACTTGGTGACGCCGATGGCATCCACGATGACATAATGGGTCTTGGCACTGGTGGCGGAAGGGGTGACTTTTTTCAGGTCGTCCAGGTCCAGCGTGCGCGTGCCGCGTCCTTTCATCTGCTCGAAGTAGTTGCGGCTTTTGACGTCGCGCATGAACAGCAGGCACTCCAGGGGTTTGACATCAGTGCCGGTGGCGATCATGTCCACGGTGACGGCGATGCGCGGATAATATTCGTTGCGGAATTGCTGCAACACCGACTTGGGGTCTTCGTCTATTTTGTAGGTGAGCTTTTTGCAGAAGGCATTGCCCTCGCCGAATTCCTCGCGCACGGTCTGGATGATGTCGTCGGCGTGGCTGTCGGTCTTGGCGAAGATCAGGGTCTTGGGCACTTCTTCGCGTCCGGGAAACATCTCGGGCAGTTTGTCGCGGAAGGTGCGGATGACGGTGCGGATCTGGTCGGGGTTGACGATGTTGCGGTCGAGCTGGGTGGCGGAATAGATTTCGTCTTCGTCCTGCAGTTCCCAGCGCTTTTTTCGGGTCAATTTTTCGCGGCGCTCAACCTGCTGCGTGGCGCTGATCTGCGCGCCCTGCTTGGTGATCTGGGTTTCGATGACATACACCTCGTTGCCCACGTTGACGCCATCGGCCACGGCTTTTTCATGGCTGTAGTCGCTGACCACGTTTTTCTTGAAGAAGCCGTAGGTGCGGTTGTCCGGCGTGGCGGTGAGGCCGATCAGGCTGGCATCGAAGTAGTCCAGCACTTGCAGCCACAGGTTGTAGATGGAGCGGTGGCATTCGTCGATGAAGATGAAGTCGAAAAACTCGGGCGGGATTTTTTCATTATAAACAACGGGTAATGGTTCGGGAGTCTGAAAGGCGCGCAGCGCGGCGTTTGCTCCCTCTCCCTTCGGGGGAGGATTGGGGAGGGGGCGAAACACTCCGATTTCAGCAGGGTTCACTTCTTCCGCCGCCTCATCCAGCTCGCTGCCCTTGAGAATGGAGTACAGGCGCTGGATGGTGCTGATGCATACCTGACTGTCCTTGGCGACGAAGGAACTTTTCAGGCGCTGCACGTTGTAGAGCTCGGTGAACTTGCGGTTATCGTCGAGCGGCGTGTAGGACATCATCTCCTGCTCGGCCTGCTCGCCCAGATTTTTGGTGTCCACCAGGAACAATACCCGCTTGGCGTGCCCATATTTGAGCAGCCGGTAAATGGAGGTAATGGCGGTGTAGGTCTTGCCTGCGCCGGTGGCCATCTGGATCAGCGCACGGGGGCGGTCGGCCTTGAACGATTCCTCAAGGTTGGTGATGGCGGTTTCCTGGCAATCGCGCAGGCGCAACTGTTTGGCCGGAAGGTGATGCGGATTGAGCGGAGGAATGTGCTGCAGGCGCTCGCGCAACGATGCGCTTTGCGACAGCCATTCTTGCAGCGTTTCCGGGCGATGAAAGTTGAACACCTCGCGCGAGCGCGGCTTGGGGTCGCGGCCATCGGTAAAACGAGTGATGACGCCGGTGCTCTCATACAGAAAAGGCAGCGGTTCCTTGTTATTGACCCATTTGAGTTTGGCGGCAGCATAGCCTTCGGTTTGTGCTTCATGCGCGGTGAGGTGCTGGCCTTCTTCTTCGCGCTTGGCCTCGATCACACCGACCGCCTTTTTATCAACAAACAACACATAGTCGGCCGGGCCGGCATCGGTTTGGTATTCGCGTGCTGCAATGCCAATCCCATGATTAAAATCAATTTTCTTGGATGACTGTACGTGCCATCCGGCCTGCTTGAGCAGCGCGTCAATATGGTCGCGGGCCTTTTGTTCGGGGTTTTGGTTCTCGGACACCGATCGTCTCCCGCAGGGTCTTATGAGACTCGCCGGAAGCGGTACACCGCCATGCTGCCCAGCAGGTTGGGCAGGAAAGACACATTGGTAGTGCCGGTCATCACATGGCGGTCGAGTATCTGCAATTTGTACTTGTCGCAGAACATCTCGAAATCACCCAACGTACACAGGTGCACATTCGGCGTGTCATACCACTGGAACGGCAGGTCTTTAGAAACCGGCATGTTGCCGCGGATTACCTGCAGGCGGTTTTTCCAGTAGCCGAAATTGGGGAAGCTCACGATGCACTCGCGTCCTACGCGCAGCATTTCCTCGATCAAGGGTTCAGTGCGGTGCGTGGCCTGCAAAGTCTGCGACAGGATCACGAAATCGAACGCATTTTCCTCAAAACCGGACAGGCCGGATTCCAGGTCGGCCTGGATCACATTGACACCATTGCGGATGCCGGCCTCGATATTCGCATCGCTGATCTCCACGCCATAGCCGCGCACATTGCGGGTTTCCTTAAGATATCTGAGCAGGCTGCCATCGCCGCAGCCGAGGTCGAGCACGGAAGAGCCGGTTGGGATCGAAGCCGCAATCGCGGCGAAGTCCGGGCGGCTGGCGGTGAGTTGGGAGGGTTCGTGGTTCATGCAGTGAACTCCCGGGCAATGTTGTCGAGGTAGGCGCGCATCACGTTGTGGTAATGCTCATGCTGCATCAGGAAGGAATCGTGGCCATGGGTGGAGGTAATCTCGGCATAGCTCACATTGCGTTTGTTGTGCAGCAGCGTGTTGACGATCGCACGCGAGCGCTCCGGCGAAAAGCGCCAGTCGGTGGTAAAGGAAATCACCAGATAATTTGCCTTCGCGCGGGCAAATGCACGGTCCAGGTTGTCGTCGAAATCGCGCGCCGGGTCGAAATAATCCAGCGCCTTGGTCATCAGCAAATAAGTATTCGCGTCGAAATAATTGGCAAACTTGTCGCCCTGATATCTGAGGTAAGACTCGATCTCGAATTCGATCTCGTAGTTGTACGACAGCTTGCCAGAGCGAAGCGTGCGGCCAAATTTGTCCGCCATCGCATCGTCGGAAAGGTAGGTGATATGCCCCAGCATGCGGGCGAGGCGCAGGCCGCGCTTCGGCACCACATTATGCTGGTAGAAATCACCGCCATGGAAATCCGGATCGGTGAGGATCGCATTGCGCGCCACATCGTTGAAGGCAATGTTCTCTGCGGTCAGGCGTGGCGCGGTGGCAATTGCCAGCACATGGCGCACGCGCTCGGGGTAGGACAGCGACCATTGCATCGCCTGCATGCCGCCCAGGCTGCCGCCCACCACGGCGGCAAATTGCTGGATGCCCAGCATATCGGCCAGCCGTGCCTGCGACTCCACCCAGTCTTCCACCGTCACCACCGGGAAGCTGGAGCCATAGGGCTTGCCGGTGGCGGGGTTGATCGAGGCAGGCCCGGTGGAGCCATGACAGCCGCCCAGGTTGTTGAGGCCGACGATGAAGAACTTGTTGGTGTCCAGTGGCTTGCCGGGGCCGATCATGTTGTCCCACCAGCCCACGTTCTTGGGATCATCCGCATAGCTGCCCGCCACATGGTGGTGGCCGGAAAGCGCGTGGCAGATCAGCACCGCATTGGATTTGTCGGCATTCAATGTGCCATAGGTTTCATACATCAGGTCATATTGCGGCAGCACGGCCCCGCTCCTGAAGGTGAGCGGCGTATCGAAATGTGCTCTTTGTGCGGTGACGATGCCGATAGAAGTATTCATAAACCAGAAAAGACAAAACCCGCTCAGCTTGGATATCGGATACCTTGGCTAGAGCGGGTTCTGTCGCTTTAGCTGGTATGTTTAACGTGCCCCGCAAGCTGAGCTCAAATCGGCACGGAAAGAAGTATCCTGATTTTATTGGGCTCTGTCAATTGGGGGGAACAATCAGGAGGTGTGCAGATGAAATGTCCGGTTCGGAATCAAGGGGTAAGGTGCGAGTAACTTTCATCAAATATGGCTGGCAAATCACTCACTATACGGGCCCGGATTTCAATGGTGCGTGTCCGCTTGATTTTTCCAGCCAGATTGCCCTGCATGCAGTCATCTAATCCGCCGGCTTATTCCAGTCAGTGCATAAAATCCACCGTGCTAGAATCTGCTCGATCAAACAGCTTCATGTTTTTTAACTGAAAACAAATCCTGACAGCTTGGACGACAAATAAATATGGAAAATACAACAGACTTCAGAAGATACGACAAAATCGAAAACGCTATCCAGATGCTGAATCAATATACAGATGAGCCCAGCATCAAACCTTTGATTCCCATTTTAGAGGCAATGCTGCAAGACACAGAAAATGAAGAACTGGTGGCGCAGCTTACGAAGATGTGGCGGAATCTTGGCATTTATCAGGGCACAGTATTAACCTATGTGCCGTATTTCTACACGTTGATACCGGATGACATTTTTGGAGATGATCTGAAAGAATATTGATTGGTGACCCCAAGTGTTTGACAGGCTCTGAGCAGAAATTTCGCTTCAGAAAATTAATGGGGTGAAAATAAATGGAGCCGGACTCCAAATGAATGTTCAACAGGTAGAGCACAATATGCATGCCGGAAAGCAATAGAGTGAAACAGGGATATCACCTGATTTTCTTGATGGGACTGTTAGCTGTAACACTCACAAATGCAGTGGGGGACACGCTGGATGATTTTGAGCATGCTTCAACGACTCCCCGGAAATCCACCTCAACGACAACAAGTCAATGCAGTAATGGTTACTGCGGCGAAAGTCAGAGTAGCAATCATGATCAGCGCAGCTATGCTTTTGGCGATGGCGTGTTTAACTTGATTATTGATGGTATAGAGGAAATGCTGACATATGGTACCCATGTTACTTTGGCGAGAAGCGGCGGCGATTATGAAATGCCACAGATTATTCAAAGGCAGACAGGCTCCCCGCTACTGCCAACGTTCAGACTCAGCGCGGCCTGGCAGTCGATAGACCCGAATCTGGAAGGCAGGGATTTTTCGCTGGAATTGGGGTATTCGCTATTTGGCGCAGAATTTCGCCGGACTGTTTATATTGAGTCGAACCCGCGCGATCAGATGAGTTTGAATTACACGACTTTCATGTATCGCCTTTCATATGGCAACAGCTTTCAGATGAATCCTGGGCTGGGCAGGCTTGCACTAAGCGGCAATCAAGTGACGACAGGCAATACGATCGCCATTCCGATGATTTGGCAGTTTTCCGGAAATCATGCGCTGAAACTCTGGCAGGCGTATTCATCGATCAACAATGTCTCCTTATCCGATGTTGATTTGAGCATGATGTATTTCAGGAATGGATATTCCGCTGCAATCGGCTACAGGGTCGTATCCAATCCAGCATCCGAGTTATCGGGACCTTATCTTGGTTTGTCCTGCATTTACTAGATGACAATACTGTGTCAATTTTCGCGGCATAGCATGGACTTTTCCGTTGTGCTGAATCCTGCACGCCGGCAATTCTCCAGTATGCGTTTGTATGGTCCATGCCCGTTATAATCAGCGATTAATCGCTACTCATCACTAAATGGAAACACAACCAGACTGCCCCGAAGACGAGGTGATGTGCCATTGCAGCGGCACCCGGCGCAGCATGATCAAGAGCCTGTTTGAACAAGGCAAGGATCTGGACGGCATTTCCCGCTGGACGGGTGCGCTTTCCGGTTGCGGCGGGTGCGAATGGGATATTGCCGATTACCTGAAAGCGCTTGCCGCGCCGCAGGTAATTGATGCACCCCGAACAAGCAAACTTGATGAGAGCTGATACCCTGCATCATGCACAAATATCACCCTGCTTCATGCGGGCCGCGAATCAGCAAACGGCCACAATGCATATTACATAATATAATCAATATATTAAAATTATAATTGCGCCTGGGTTCGATGATGCCTTTGACCATCATTTCATGGCATACTTCAGCCAAGGGCTAGTTGCATCACTCGCTGTCATAAAGGCTATAGGCCAGTTTCCATATTCATCAGTGGTGTGTATCAGTTTGAACACACCATCATTCTGTTGGGCACCTGTATGCATGATTGTCGAAATTTATTCGTTGTTGTGTATCGATGGAATCGAGACCAAAAGACAGTTTCCCGGTAACTCTGGCGTATATCGCCCTGCTCGGTTTCGTGTATGCGATAACCGGCAAGCTGGCTTTGATGCTGGCCATACCGCCGGGTTACGCCACTGCCATTTTTCCACCCGCGGGGATCGCGCTCACTGCATTGCTGTTATGGGGCTGTCGCCTGTGGCCGGGGGTATTTCTTGGCTCGGTGATGCTCAATCTGTGGATCGGATTCGAGCACGGACCACTGACGATATCCGGAATGCAAATCGCGGTGAGTGCTGCTTCGGGCGCATCGCTGCAGGCGTTGGCGGGCGCCTGGCTGGTCAGGCGCTTCATCGGCTTCCCGACATCCTTGTCGAAGGCGCCCGATATATTGAAATTCATGATCCTGGCGGGACCAGTTGCCTGTATGCTGAATGCAACATTCGGGGTAACGGCAATTTATCTGTCCGGGTTTGTCGCGCCAACCGATTATGCCTTCAGCTGGTTTACCTGGTGGGTGGGCGACAGCATCGGCGTGCTGATTACGGCGCCCTTGCTGCTGATCCTGTTCGGCAAGCCGCGCGAGCTCTGGTGGGGGCGGCGCACGATCGTCGCCCTTCCCTTGCTGCTTACGTTTAGCGCGGTGATATCCCTGTTTTATTTTGCCAGCATTGTTGAGCAGAACCGGATCGAAGGGAGCTTCAAGGAAATCGCAATCGAAACCCACCAGCAGGTCAGTACAAACTTCCAGGATTACCTCGATTCGGTAGCCTACATCGAACGATTCATTTCCAGCTCACAGCAGGTAACACGCAAGGACTTCCGCAACTTTGTTGCGTACACGCTCGCCAACAAGCCGGGCATACAGGGCTTGAGCTGGAACCCGGTCATTCCACAAAGCGGGCGCGCAAGGTTTGAGCAGACTGTTCGCAACGAAGGTTTCCCAGGTTTCCAGATTACCGAGCGCGACAGCAACAACAAGCTGGTGAGGGCTGCAATTCAGGATGAATATGTTGCAGTGCAATATATCGAGCCGATGAATGGCAATGAGCATGCACTTGGTTTCAATGTTGCGTCCAATTCTGAGCGAAGAAGCACGCTGATGCAGGCCCGCGACACAGGTTTTGTAGTGGCCACGCCCAAGATCAATCTCGTGCAGCAGAATGTCAGCCAGTCCGGTTTCCTGATCTTCCAGCCGGTATATGCCGCCATGCCAAAGACCGTTGAAGATCGGCGGCAAGCACTGCGGGGGTTTGTTGTCGGCGTTTTTCGCATCGCAGACATCGTCGATGTGTCCATGAGTACTCATTACAAAACTGATGTCAGTGTGAGCATATACGATGATGTTGAAGGGAAATCCGTCCTGATCTACGGGCCAGAAGCGGGTGTGCAAGGCCTGGCATTTCATGATGTGCTTGAAATCGCCGGCAGGCATTGGCATGTCACTTACTGGCCTACACAAGTTTTCATGGACAGGCACAAAAGCTGGAATGCCTGGGGCGTGCTCGCATTGGGATTGTTGTTTACCAGCCTGCTGGGGGCGTTCCTGCTGTTCATGACAGGCAGCAGCTATCAGACGGAAAGGCTGGTGGCACGCAGGACGGCCGAGCTGCGCGGCATCCTGACAACCGCGCTTGATGCGATCATTACGGTTGATGCTTCAGGCAATATTGAAACCGTGAATCCGGCCTGTGTGGCTATGCTGGGCTATGCCGAACAGGAATTGATCGGCGCTTCGATCCATAATGTGATACCGGATTTTTTTGGCTACACTGCCCAGGAAGCAACGGCGGATGTGCCATTGGCGATGGATGGCAGGCGTGATGCTTATGCCTTGAAAAAGGACGGTGCCAGGATACCGGTCGGGCTGGCCATCAGTACCGTGGCACTCGCCGACAAGACGCTGCATACGGCCATTGTGCATGACTTGACCGAGCGGCAGAAAATCGACCGCATGAAGGATGAATTCATTTCCACCGTCAGCCATGAATTGCGCACGCCGCTGACTTCCATCAGTGGCGTGCTGGGGCTGATCAAGGGCGGCGCGCTGGACAGTACACCTGAGAAAATCAGGCCGATGCTGTCGATGGCCTATGACAATTGCAGTCGTCTGACCAAGCTGGTGGATGACTTGCTGGTATTCAACAAGAACACGCTTGCGGCGAGCCCGCTTAAATTGGGCATCATCTCCGTCAATACGCTGATCGATCATGCTGTGAAGGCGAATCAGGGTTACGCGGCAAAATACGATATAGCGCTGGCGTGGATACCCGATGCAGAACCGGCTTATCTGAATATTGATGAAGACAAGCTGATCCAGGTGCTTTCCAACCTGTTATCGAACGCGATCAAATATTCTCCAAAGGGGGGGCAGGTGACCCTCACTACGAGCCATAGTGCAACGGAAGTCCGCATAGCAGTTGCGGATTATGGGTCCGGCATTCCCCTGGCATTCCAGGACAGGGTATTCGAAAAGTTTGCGCAAGCCGATTCCAGCGATACGCGCCGGGTGGGCGGAACCGGGCTGGGCATGGCGATTGCAAAATCGCTGGTAGAAGTGCATCACGGGCGCATTTCCTTTGTCAGCCAGCCCGGCCAGGGCACGACCTTCTTTATCGACCTGCCGCGTTCGGTGCCAGCCAAAGCGTGATCGCAGCTGTGGCCAGAGGGGGAAACCCCGCTTGATGTATCAAGGAGAAGGATGTACAAATAATATATTATAATCAATAATATACGAATTTTCCGTGCGCTGCCTCCGGTCACCACGGCACAACCCCGAACAGCAAGATTCGGCTTGCTGATGATGTGCATATCCCGCATGCTTTGCGCTTCAGGTGAATGAGATTGCCTGACTATGGAGTGTCAACGTGTCCGATTACGAACGCATCGCAAATGCCATCGAGTTCATTACCAGGCGGGTGCATAAGCAGCCATCCCTGGCAGAAATTGCGGCGCACCTGCATCTGAGCCCGTATCATTTCCAGCGCCTGTTCAGCCGCTGGGCAGGCGTTTCCCCCAAGCGCTATTTGCAGGTGTTGACAGTGGAGCGGGCTAAGCAATTGCTGGCCGAATCCAGGCCGCTGCTGGACGTGTCGGATGCGCTCGGGCTGAGCAGCAGTTCGCGCCTGTATGATCATTTCGTGCAGCTGGAAGCCGTTACGCCGGGCGCATATAAACAACAACAAAGGCTTGCAGATCGCTTACGCCGTGCACGACACGCCCTTTGGCACGGCCTTCATTGCGATCACGGCAAGAGGCATCTGCCGCCTGGCGTTTGTGGAGGATGAAGGAATTGCACTGCAGCTGGCGCAATTGCGGCAGGCGTGGCCTGATGCCGACATGCGGGAAAATCTCAAGGAAACACAGGCGATCATTGATAAAATGTTTGCCAGGCCAATGCCACATCGCCATCCTGCGCCCATCTCACTTTATGTGACGGGCACCAATTTTCAGGTGAGCGTATGGAAGGCACTGCTGCAAATCGAGCCGGGTCGTGTGACGAGCTATGCAAATATCGCGCATGCCATTGGCCATCCGCATGCTGCGCGTGCGGTGGGGCTGGCGGCAGGCGCCAACCCGGTGGCTTTCCTGATTCCCTGTCACCGGGTGATCCTGCAAAGTGGCAGGCTGGGAGGATATCGCTGGGGCGAGGTGCGCAAGCATGCGCTTCATGCCTGGGAATCAGCAAGGCAAGATAGGTAACTTGAGCAGCAATGAGAAGTCGCAAGCAAGGAATACTTACCGAACGAAAATTGTTTTCAGTGGGACTGACGCAGGGAGTGCATCATCATGGGCAAGAAAATCAGCACAGAGGACACACATGCAGCATCCGCAACAAGCCTGATCGATGCGCGCATTCAGGCACTGGCTGACTGGCGCGGCGAAACACTTGCGCAGGTACGCGCGCTGATTCATGAAGCAGACCCGGAGGTGGTGGAGGAATGGAAGTGGAATGTGCCGGTGTGGTCGAATGGCGGCATCCTCTGCACCGGTGAGGCATACAAAAAGGCGGTCAAACTGACATTTGCCAGGGGCGCGTCATTAAAAGACCCCAAGCATCTTTTCAATTCCAGCCTGGAAGGCAACACCCGGCGGGCGATCGACATCCATGAAGGCGAGCAGCTGAATGAAGCAGCATTCCAGGCGTTGATCAGGGAAGCGGTAAAGCGAAATCGCTTGAAGTAGGCAAGAGAATGAATAGTGCACTCTTCATGGCGAGACGGTTCAGCTCGCCGGTCAGCGTATCCCTGCACGCAATTTCAGCATACTCAAAGGAATTTGTCGGCAAATATGCAGAAGACGTCGGGTTTGCGGCTTCAGCCGGTGTAGTCGGCGCACTCGGGTCTTTTTGCGGTGACCGTCCTGAAATAGTCGCGCATCTTGCGGATGTCAGCTTCCATGTCATCGCCGAGATGGATGACTGGCCCGAATCTCGTGACACGCCTCGCATAATCCACCGCGATCAGTTGTACCGGAATATCTGCCATCCTGGCAATATGCCAAAAGCCGGTCTTCCAGGTGGGAACCGGCTTGCGTGTGCCTTCCGGAAAAATCGCCAGCACGAATTTTTCGCGATGGATGAATTCGTTTGCCATCTGGGTCACCATGTCGGTGCGCTGGCTGCGTTCTACTGGCACCGCACCAAAAAAACCGAGCAAGGACTTGATCGGCCCCCTGGTATATTTGCTGGCAATGAACCATGATGCATGCAAGCCAAGCGCCAGCAACAGCCCGAGATTGTTTGTGAAATCCCACCAGGAAGTGTGTGGTGCCATGACGCAGATGAATTTTGGCGATTGGCACAGTTCACCTTCAGCGCGCCAGCGGCATAGCCGCATCATCTGACGTCCCAGCCATTTGCTGAAAGGGTTGCCGCGACGCGGCAACTGCTCGCCTAGTTTCGGAATATGCACTTAGTCTGCCCTTGATAAAGATACTGCTGGTATTCAATCATGCAGCCCGAGCCAGTCGGGATGAAATCAATACAGGGTTAATTGTACATTTTTGGATGAAATGGGATCGAATCCTCAGGCAGACTGTTGCGAAACTGCGTTATGCCGAGTATTGCGAGCCCCTGTTCGGCCGTTCACAAAATCGGCAAGTCCTGCAAGATGACTGGCGATATGGATACGCGCAAGTTGGCTGCCGCCCGAAACCAACGTATCATGAGGATACGTCAGGAATTCAGTGTAATATTATGATTATATTCACATATTTTAATCGAGCAAAATCTGGAATGGCAATGCAATCAGGGCAGGGATACGCAAGGATAATCAATGGCAATGATTGCTGCGCCGACGCAAGCAGGCATGAAATTCATCCTCAGGGCAGCCTGCTGGGCCCGCACGTGATAAATGCCACGCTGCATGGGCATGAAAATGAGCTCGCAGAATTTGCTATCCTGACCCGACGAATCACAGGAGTCATTTATGAAAGACACGCTGAAACCCGGCATACGTTATGAACATCGCTTTGTCGTGCCGCAAAACAAGACCGTGCCGGCGCTGTATCCCGAAGCTGAAGAATTTCTGGTGATGCCGGAAGTGTTCGCCACCGGTTTCCTCGTGGGTTTCCTCGAGTGGGCCTGCATGAAAGCGGTCAATCCGCACCTGGACTGGCCTGACGAGCAGACGGTCGGCACCCATATCAATGTCAGCCATGAGGCGGCGACGCCGCCGGGACTGGAAGTCACGGCGAAAGTCGAACTGTTGGCTGTGCAGAAGCGGCTGCTTGTCTTTTCCGTGGAGGCACATGACGGGGTGGATGTGATCTCGCGTGGCACGCACGAGCGATACATCATCGACAAGCAGAAGTTCGATGCAAAAGTCGGGGACAAGCTACAATCACGCCAGACCAAATAATGGCAGGGAGAAAAAATGGAAGCGGAAAAGCGGCAGGAATATTACAAGGCGATCATCGGGCCGAAAAACCAGGATTACTATCTGGAGCAGTTCATGCAGATTGATGACGCCGGCAAGCCGGTGATCAGCTGGCACTGGCCTGCCTTTTTAGTCACATTCTGGTGGTTGCTGTACCGCAAGATGTGGCTGCCTGCGCTGGGATATTTTTTCCTGCCCTATGCTTTCATGATCGCGCTGGGCATTGTGTCGGCGATCATGCCCAGCCTCGGCGGGTTCATCATGGGGATGGGATACATTGCCTATCTGGTGGCAATCTTTATCGTGGTGCCGTTGTATGCCAACTATCTCTACTATCACCATTGCCGGCGCAAGATTGCCGAGGTCAGCAAGGGCGGCAAGGATGAGCTCTATCAGCTGGGCGAGCTCACAGGCAAAGGCGGTACCAGCGGCATTGCGCTGATCATCATCGTGATTGTTTCGCTGGTCGCGGTGTTGGGCATCCTGGCGGCCATCGCCATACCGGCCTACTCGCAATATGTTACCCGTGCGCAGACAACTGTTGCCTATAAGGTGGGCAGCAATGCAGCGCAGAAGGTGGGAGATTTCTACGAGCAGCGCCATCAATTGCCGATCAGCCTTTCCGAGGCGGGTTATTCCGAGCCTATGCCAGCCGCAGTGCGCGAGATCACGATGAATCCGCGCAATGGCGTGATCTCCATCACGATGGATAAGGGCCAGGTCAGGGGCATGTCTTTGCTGATGGTGCCATCCGAGGATGCGCAAAACAAGGTGAAATGGACCTGCGTCAGCGAGGAAATTCCGGCGGGAATGCTGCCGCAGCAGTGCCAGAAACGGTAAATGAGTTTGCCTGGATAGCCGGCTGTCCGGTGATCGATCATGGGAGGAGATCTTCCATGCAAATCAAACTCTACGAGGCCTGGAACAAAATTTTGCTGCCATCGTGTCACAGGTGGGCGGGCAGGGTGGCAGCAAGGTAACAACATGCATGAGGCAGGAGGGTTCAGCATGAGCGGTACCAACAGCTGGTTTTACTGGGCGGCGCTATCCGCGGTGTTTGCAGCGCTGACGGCCATCTTTGCCAAGATCGGCATCCAGAACGTCAATTCGGATTTCGCCACACTGATCCGCACCTTTTTCATCATCATCGTACTGGGACTGTTTGTGTGGCTGACGGACAAATGGAGCAATCCGTTTGCGTTACCGACAAAAACCTGGATTTTCCTCGGGCTGTCTGCGCTCGCCACGGGCGCATCGTGGTTGTGCTATTTCCGCGCGCTACAGATCGGCGACGCTTCGCGCGTGGCACCGATCGACAAATTCAGCCTGGTGCTGGTCGCAATCTTTGCCGTGGCCTTTCTGGGCGAGCGCCCCAGCCTGTTGCAATGGCTGGGCATCGGGCTGGTGTCAGCGGGTGTGATGTTGTTGGCTTTGGTATGAAATATATAACATAAACAAGGCATTATAAAATGCTGTGGGTTGCCATCAAGCCATAAAATGGCACAAGAAAGCCGGCACGATAGACCGGTAACCACAAGGGAAGGCAGGATGTTACAAATGCGGGCAATCGTGATTGGAGCATGGATATTTGCATTGCTATGCGTGGGCGTGGCACCTGCAGAAGAAATGAAACCACTGCAAATCGGCTTGTTGCCGATTAACAGCACGCGCAATCTGGTGAGCATTTATGACCCGTTACGGGAATACCTGGAGATGAGCCTCGGCCGTCCGGTGATCTTGCTGTCGTCTGCCGATTTCAGGTCATTCCAGGAAAGTACCATCAAGGGCGAGTTTGACCTGATCATGACCGCGGCGCATATGGGCAGGCTGGCTGAACTGGAGGCGGGTTACCTGCCGCTGGCGCGATATATATCGGAACAACACGCCCTGCTGGTGATGGCAAAGGATCGCCCGCTACCGCCGCAGGCAGATTTGCGCGGCAAAGTCATCGCCGGTATCGAGCCAATGACCCTGACGATGGGCAGCGCAATGCGCTGGCTGCACAAGCAAGGGCTGCAGGAGGGCAGCAATTTCACCCTGCTGACCACGCCTACGCCGCTCAGCGCAGCCTATGCCGTGAATAGCCATCAGGCCGACCTCGCCGTGCTGTCGACACAGGGCATGAAGCAAATGCCGCCGGCGCTGCGCAACAATCTTGAGGTCTATCAGCAGATGGATGTCATTCCCAGCCTGATGTGGCTGGCAAACCCGCGCCTGAAAAACCAGGCGATTCAGCTGAGAATGATCTTGCTGAAATTTACTTCGGAGCTGATACCGGGCAAGCGTTTCTATGACGCCACCGGTTATATCGGCATGCGGGAAATCAAACCGGGCGAAATGCGCGCAATGGATGCTGATGCCGAAGCGATGAAAAAGCTGCTGATGAAGCAATAGGCGGAACGCCTCAGCAATGGACAGCCTGCAACAGGAGTCGTGATGAAGCAACCAGCAGAGACATGCGCCGCCGTCGCCATGCTGCGAGGCATCAATGTGGGCGGCCACAAGTTGCTGCCGATGGCCGAGCTGAAACATATATTGATGTCGCTGGGTGTGCAGGATGTGCAAACCTACATCCAGAGCGGCAATGCGGTATTCTGCTGCAGCACGAATAGATTGCCGGAAATCGGCAAAGGGCTGACTGAAGAAATCAGGCACCGGAAAGGCGATGAAATCCGTGTGCTGATATATCCGGCGGGCCAATACAATGACATTCTGGCCGCCAATCCGCTGGCAGATTTGAGCAATGACAGCACAAAACTGCACGCAGGTTTTCTGCTGGAGCAGGCAAACAAAGCCGATCATGCCGCACTTGCCAGGCTGAAACGTGACAGCGAACAGTTTTACCTGGGAGAGAAAGCCTTTTACCTGTATGCACCAGAAGGTATCGGCAAATCAAAGCTGGCCGCGGGTGCGGAAAAGGCGATCGGCGTGGCGATGACCATGCGCAACTGGAAAACGGCATGTACATTACGCGACATGCTCGCCAATATGCATGGCTGAGAAAAAAACCTGCTTACCGGGCAATCTTGTTTATCGGGAAATAATGGTTATCGGGAAATAATGGTTATCGGGAAATAATGGTTATCGGGAAACCTTGACTGGAATGCGGGAGAGGATAGTGACAGACAAACCCATCACCAGGCAGGCAATACATTGCGATATCGAAATGGAGAAAGCATCATGCACCGGCATATCATGAAAACCTTGTGCATCATCCTTGTGTTGACAGTGGCAACGATTGCGCAGGCAGGCGAGGGAAAGCCATTGCGCATCGGAGTGTTGCCCATCAATACCACGCGCAACATGGTGAAACTGTACGAACCTGTCCGGGAATACCTGGAGGAATCGCTGCATCAACCCGTGGTCGTCGTGACTGCAGCAGATTTCAAAACCTTCCAGGCAGATGCCGAAGCAGGAGATTTTGACCTGATCGTCACTGCAGCACATCTGGGGCGGCTGGCGGAGCTGGATGCACACTTTGTACCACTGGTACGATACAAGGCACTGCACCAGTCACTGCTGATTACATCAAAAGCTCACCCGCTGCACGCCTTGAAGGAAATCAAGGGGAATGTGGTTGCCGGCATTGACCCATTGACGATGGCAATGAGCGACGCCATGAGCTGGCTCAGGGAACAGGGCTTGCAGGCGGGCAGGGATTACACGCTACTGATTACACCAACACCCGTCAGCGCAGCTTATGCAGTCAGGAATCAGCAGGCCATCCTGGCGATTGGTTCGATACAGGGCATGAAACAGATGCCGGAAGAATTGCACAACGAATTGCAGGTATACCATGAGCTGGTGAAGATGCCGAGCCTGATGTGGATGGCCCATCCTCGACTGAAAGACCGGGCTGAAGAAATTCGCCGGGTATTGTTGAACTTTACGCCCGACTCAGCAGAGGGCGCTCAGTTCTATGAAGCAACAGGCTATCAGGGCATGCGGGAAATCAGCAAGGAAGAAGAAAGGTTGGTGGATGGTGTAGCAAATGAGGCGCGTCGTCTGCTCAACAGAAAATGAAACCACGCATCACTTTGCTCACCCTGGCGGTTGACGACCTGGAAACGGCAGTACGCTTCTATCGGGATGGCATGGGACTGCCAACGGAAGGCATCATCGGCCGGGAATTCGCAGATGGCGCAGTCGCATTTTTTGAACTGCAACCCCACATGAAACTGGCGCTGTTCCCGCGCACCAGCCTGGCCAAGGATGCCGGGCTGGTGCCAAACAAAGCTGAATCATTACAGTGCAGCATCGGGCATAACGTCGCATCAAAAGCCGAAGTGGATGAAGTCATGGCGCAGGCAGCAAAAGCCGGGGCGACCATCGTGAAGCAGGCGCAGGAAACTTTCTGGGGTGGCTATGCCGGATATTTCGTGGACCCGGATGGGCATCTGTGGGAAATCGCATGGAACCCGCATTGGGCGCTACTGGCATAGTTGCTTGAATTCATGATCGCCCATTCTTGGGCGAGGAGCGAACATACGCAATCTGCCCGATGATGCGGCAAGCTCTACTTCTATGCGAAGGACAGGGAACTGGAAAGTCATTTACTGGCTGGCAGCCCGGATGCAAACAATGAAGGAAAAGACAGATCCCAGCGGGAGTTGCAAGCACATGCCGCAGATCGGAACAAACATGTTCTTGTGCGGGTGCGGGTGCGGAGGCTGGAGCGAATATATGTATTTGAGTCAGCCGCCCTCAGTATGCCGGATAGAGGGATGTCTGGGCAGTTCAGTTCCCTTTTGCCATTAATCACCGATATTCATCAGCAAAAAAATGTTCAGCCAGGCAATGGTTGTGGACACGAACGGATTCGAAGCAATGTTGGCATTTCGACTGACAGACCAGAATTGCAGTTTGGCATTGTGACCCGATAACGTAAATGAAGTGTTAGCACGAGACGGCAACTCTCTGCCTTGAAACAAATCAACAGGTCATAAGTTATTTGGGATGCTGTTATTTGCTTCGGGCGGTTCCGGATATTGATCACATGTTTTGTTGCAGGCCAGGTAATCCTGAAAATCGCATTCCAATTAATATTTTGTGGTTTTCATGCTGAAATGAATTAGGTCGAATGGCATATTGAGCTACAGGAATATCTTGCCTATTCTTCGAAATATGCCTCATTACGACAAATCATGACTTGCCAGTAATTGGATGATGATTGTTCGCTTGGCTAAAGCATTATTGTCTGTCGCCAGCGGATATGGAAATGCCTGAAAATCTGGACAGAAATAACGAAATGTCCAGGCACGTTTAGATAGAGAAGCATGCTCATATCCATTAATTTTCATGGATTCCAGACAATTCGGGTCCGGAATTTTTTTTAAAATCAGTGTTATCCAATTAACAGTGGGGAATCAATCATGTCATCTGGATCAGTCAGCACTCAACTCTTTCAATTTGTTCAATTGCGATCGGCTGAGCCAGCTGATGAAACGAGTCTTTTCCAAAACTACATTCGTGATGATCAAGTCAAGATAGATCAGGATTCAGGTTCCATCAAATATATCGAAGCAGATATTTCTTCGGAAAAAAGCGCATCCAGGGTCGGGCGGACAGTTTTCAAGGAAGTATTTGATGTCCAGACTGGCAAAGGAAATTCGGAAGATAAAAGCGGAGCGCCTGCAAACCTGATAGCAAGAAACCTTCAAATTATCAGAAAAATAATTGGCATCTTGCCTTCTGCGCACGCCACATTGCCTGACGGTATCCCAGATCAGGCAATAATACCAGCGAACAATTCATTCAGGCTGAATGGCCGGCTTTACTATGGGGACCTTAAAAGAACTGTACTCATTCCGGAGCAAATCCATGATCTGGGCTTTAAAAATGGATTTGATACCACTTTGGAAAAATTATTAAATACATGGAAGGAAAAAAAGGGCCAGCTGGAGCCATTGAACCCTGCCAGAAAAGAAACTCTTGAAAAGTTTGATAAGGTGTTTGGGGAAATTCTGGGGAAATCCGTTGCTGACTTTGTTTTGCAGAAGAAGCAGTATTCGGAGGAATTTGAGCATGCCAAAAGGATACTGTTCGATGCCCTGTATGCGCTCTATGTGTTAAAAAGGATCATGGATATTGACCTTACGCATGTTATTGAGGCTTTGCGCCTCTGGCATGTGCTGGATAGAGTCGTTGTGAGCAGCTATGCGGCCGGTCAAAACATAGAGCTGACCGGTTCCGCTTCAAAATTGTTGAAAGCCAGCGCCTCGGCGACACCCGTCGTGCATCCGATTTTCGCCAGGCTGATGTATTTCAGGTTTCCGTTCAACGATATCAAGCCAATTGGAATAGGTGATCTGAAAGTTGTGAAGCAAAAATTGCTTAAATATCAGGCAGGGGAAATTGCATATGTCGAGACCGTTTTGAAAAGCGAGAAGCGTGAACGCAGCTACCGCACGCTGGACAGAAGCGAAGACACTTATTCCTATTCTTCGACAAGCAAAGAGTCCAGTACCAGAGACTTGCAGTCTACAGACCGTTTCGAGCTGAAGCGTGAGGTGGAAAATGTCATCAAAAACGAATTGGGAGTCGGTGCAAATGTCGCCATAACATATAACGGCATGCCTGTAGTTGCCAATCTGACATCCAATTTCAATTACAAACACGATCAGACAGAGACGAATAAAACTGCAGCGACATTATCCAAAGATGTCGTATCAAAGGCAGTTCAGCAGGTGGAGCGGAATGTAGCAGAATCACGCACAGTGGTAAGGATTTCAGAAAAGGAAGAACAGACCAGGCATGTCTTCGAAAATAATGCCGTGGATGCGAGAAATATCAGCGGGATATACCGTTGGCTTGATAAAAAATATGAAGCGCAGTTATATAACTTCGGACGCCGCATGATGTTTGAGTTTGTGGTACCAGAGCCAGCCGCATTTTTTGTGGAATCAAGAATTCGGCAATTCGAAATTGTAAATAACCCGCCAGTTGTTCCCGTCAGGCCGACACCGAAAACCATCAATCTTGGATTCTCTGCAGCAAATATAGATCTTACAAAGTTCAATCAGCTCAGCGCAATTTATGACCTTACCTCCTTCGCATTCCCTCCAGAGCGGAAACATATCCAGTTTATCGATCAAACCAGCGGGGCGGCCCTGTTCAAAACACGGGTTGCAGACTCCGAATATTGGAATGCCTACTCCTTTCAGTGTGACATAGGGGCCAAAGGCTATTCATTTGAAAGCATCTATGTGGTGGGAAGAATCCATTTCTGGGGACAGAAAGAAGGGCTTGATGCTTCTGGCCAGGATAATTGGCAAATAAACACATTTCAGATCTCGGTCGATGGCCAAGTGGTTGTTAATGAAGTCAACAATGATATAGAAAACTGGGTATACAACCAGAATGTTAATGTGAGAGGACATAATCCGTTCATCAACAACTCGGTTTCGGTCGTGTTGGGCTTCTTCGATCTCGCGGATTTTCAACTGAGTGTATCCGGTACTCTATATCGCTCTCCTGAATGCTTGCTCGAATGGCAAAACACGGTTTACGACCATATCACGAAAATTGAGCTGGAAAATATACGTCATGCCAATGAAATCCAGGAGGATGAGTATCAGCGCGCTTTGGCGGCATATAACCGCAGTGTTGATGAGTTGAAAACTGTTGTGGTCAATGACCTCCTCCAGGGAGGGGCATCCTCCTATAACCAGGAGATCATCCAGATAGAACTCAAGAAGCACTGCCTGACAATGATGACAAAAGAATATGATGACGATAGCAGCAATGACCTGATCTCGAATATCAAGCCAATTGCCACACAGAAGGGACCATTTGATTTCCATGCATTAACGATATCCAGTGAGGGTGCAGGGATAAGGATGGATGGGAATTATCGAAAACCGGGCATCAATAGCGAATCAGAAAAGACGTCTTCTTCATCATCTGCGAATGGGGAAAGCACATTGCATTTTGACAATCGAGAGAGAAATATTGATTACCCGGCAATCGATATCCCCAAAGCACGGGAAAAGGGCCGTCATGTTCAGTTTCTTGAACAGGCGTTTGAGTGGCAACAGCTTGCGTCCATCTTCTATCCCTATTTCTGGGCTGACAGGCCGAAATGGATAGAAATGATGAATCGCAGTGACAAAGGCGATCCCAATTTGACAGCATTTCTGAGGGCTGGAAGCGTGAGAATTCTTCTGCCTGTCACGCCGGCTTATGAGAATGCAATCCTGCATTATCTGGCAACGCGTGAGCCATGGGACGGAGGGCCTGCGCCAGTGATTGGCGATCCACTTTTCATCCCGATATACGAAGAGTTGAGAAAGCAGCAGGACGATATATTCAATGCGATAGCAGAAGGTGATCCATGGACATTTACCTTGCCGACCTCTCATGTCTACCTCGAAGAGGACTCGACAACCTTGCCTTCGTTTGAAGATGAGCAGGATTAGCCGGAATGAGAATGGCTGCTAGATGCGCATTTGCCATATTTGAATTTCAATGACCATATCTGCACTCTCATTTGTACTTGAAGGAAAGTCTGGCCAGACATTGCAGTCTGAGCCGGAATTTGAAGAGGCGTCTCTTCCGGGCGACGATGACGAATTCGCAATTTCAGCAGTATTCAGCAGATACTATGAAGAATACAAATCCCGTAGCACAGGAAAGTGGTCATATTTAAAGAATTTCACGCTTCAAGTGAGTCACCGTGTCGATATCGAAAACAAGGATGACAAGAGCATCGTTAATATTGAGGTGGTTTTTGATGAAACACTATTGGACCAGATATTCCGACATTACCTGTTTTACGGTTGGACAATAATCAACCAAATCAGAAAACAGGCGGATGCCACAAATGAATTTGTTATCAAGGTGTACTTCGGAAAGGCTCAGGATTGCCTTGCCTTGCTGATTCTGAAAAGAATGCGAGATATCGAGCAGAAAGCCAGGGAAGTTGTCATCGGAAGGTCCAAAGCCATCCAGGAGAGACTGGACGCAATCATCAACCGAGAGTTGAAGATTAGCTTTAACAAGGAAAGAAAACCGGTCATTGGTGATACAGAATTATTCAGGGCAATCATCAAGTCCCTAAGAGATGCAGTCAAGGCAAAGAAGCAGCTTTCTGAGGTAATAGACAGGGCTTCTCTGGTCAAAAAGGATCAGGGTCTGGCAGACATTATTGCCAGAGCGTTGAGAAACGGAAATGTCGGAATCAGTCCTGTTGATGATGCAAGGCTGAAAGCGCATGATGTTGCGGTAAATGAAGCAAAAAAGGCGACTGATGCGGTGAGCAAGATATATGCATCTGCCTTGCAGGTTCTGAAGATAAATTGCGCATATGCCTTGTTGATCCTCGATGGCCTGGATGAAAAAACGCTAACCTCAGATGAGAAAATCGAGTCCCTGCTATGTAACGCGTTGCTGGATTGTCAGACCCTGGTAAAAGGTGATATTTCGGCATTGGGCGGAATCTCTGTGGTTGAAGAGTCATTTGGAAATCTGGTACTGAATGAATCGAATGGTTATGGCGACCCGCTACCATATTTGACCTACGACAGAATGAAGGGCCCGGATCGGCATCTCGCGATAACCGGTTTGGGAAGATGCGCTGAAGATGCGCGCTGGAGGGTCATGGTTTCCGATCAGCTACTGTCTGAATTGGGAAATGACAATTCCATCAAGCGTGAGACTTTTGAATATCCGGTGTGGGGGCAGTATGTGACATCCCTGCTGATTGAACGCCGAGAAAGGGAAAAGGACAAGGAATTCTACAAAAATGTTTCACAGGGGGCTGCGATTGTAGGTGTCCTGATCGCAATGGGGGTTCTGTTGTTTGGTTCAGGGGGCACGGCCAGTCCGGTGGCTGGCGTTGTGGCCGCTGAAACGCCAATATTGGTTACCGGTACAGAGTTGATGATCACGGTCGGACAATTATCCTATGCAGTCGGGACTATACGCGATGAGCTCCGAAGTATAGATGCAACATTGGCCGATCAGCTCACAATCAATCAGGATAGTGTATCAGATACGTTTCAGATGGTCGGCGCACTATCATTCACCAGGCGGGAATTGGCCAAGACGCTGCCGTATGAGCTGCTAAAAGCGTTGTTGCTATCGCGTTTGGCCAGTGTTCATACATTGGCTCAGATTGCAGTTCATGCTTATGGGTATTATCAGGATCTGGAAATGATGGTTGAAATCACCGATGAATGGCTGCCGCAGCCCTCAGATCTGGTTTGCAGATAGACATGAGTGAACCCAGGCCATCCAGAAATATTGCCAGGTCACCCCGAGATATAGGGGAGAAGGTATTGAATTCTGGTCCATTCAAAGTGGCTGGAATTGACACCATCATCAAGCCGTTAAAACTCACCAGGGAAGCGCCGTCGATACTAAAGTCCATCTTTTTGCTGAGTAAGCTGATGGCGACCAAAAGCAGTGCTGCCAGAAAGGCTGTTGTTGATGAGCTAGTGATTTTGCTGGTCAAAAACGAAAGGAACACATTATTGAGGCCAGGAAGTTTTGGTTTTAATTCCTACGAGGAGATGTCCGAATATTTAGTGCTTTATTTCGAAAAGACCAGATTCAGGCAAAAGGGCACCCGGGAATTTCTGAGGATTAAAAGAAGACTGGGGAATTTCAGGCGGCTAAAGGGAAAACTTTTTGAAAGGATGCTCATTCATTCAAAGGCCTTTCAAAAATTAACACAAGACACAGCAGAATATTTTGTGCAAACAGTTCTGAAGAACAAGGAGCTTATGGGCCGACTGGTTACGGCTAAAGGTGAGTTGTTGAAGGACATGTTGCCCAAGGCGGTAGAATTCTTGCAGGATGAAAGGCTGTTGCAGGCAAACGGGGTAACAATAGGCAAGCCTGTCATGTATCAGAGTGTTAAGGTGAAATTCAAGGAGCCGGTTACATTCAATGGCATGACATTCACACATGCTGAATCGACCGATGTTCTTCATTTGACGGAGATAGCATTACCAGGGGGAAGGAAAATCAAGGCCGTATCGCTGGAAACAGAGATTAAAACCGAAGGTGCAATCGCCAAGCTGCCTGCACAATTAAGTGCTGGAGAATCAAGATATACGCATGATAATGTGGAGCATATCGAGTTAACGGATCTGGATGGTGCTACCGTCATTGTCAAGCCTGAAGACTTGCTCTTGTATCGGTCTGAAGAATTGCTTGGCAAGTCCCCATTCAAGTACGGCTTTGCTCCGCAGACATTTGATCAATGGAACAATCAGATCGATACTGCTACGAAGCTCAAATTTTCAAATTCGTTAATGAAGGATGCAACAATCGGGTCGGCAATAACATATATGGATTTTGAACCGGTAGCAACAAATCAAAAAGGAGGGGTAGTCATCATAAAAGGCACGGTGCGCATAGCTCCTCACCATCTGGAAACATTCATCGGACCAATTTTTACTGGAAATTACTGACTTACACCCGCTGTAGCAGGCGTACATTCTGCTGTAAGGGATCCGGTTTGGTGAATGGCTGTCAGCGTAGAGTCATCAGATTTCTGTCAATTATGATGGTCCAACAGCTTCAAGTATCGGGCAGCTTGAGCACAGGACTGTTCATACTAGAAAAACAGCAGCATTTATCATGCCAGCGCATGGGCTGTACACACCGTGAAATTGACATGGACTGATTGGCGCCAAGCAGTATACAACCGGGGAATGCAAGTGTCAGACCTTTCGGCTCAAGCTGGTGAAGCAGGGCGGCTTCAAACTAGCTGCGGTACTTGAAAGTTAGAATCCGAAAAACAGCAGAACGCCACTACCATCTTGTAGTTTAATTCGTGTAAGGTAGCATGTACCGTCTACTGCAATCTTCGTTGCCGCTTCATTTGGGAAGCCATACACGCCAGTGCTGATGGCAAGAAAGCCCAATCAGGAATTTTGAACTGACTATTGCAAAGGATAATTCCAAGCAAATCACCTCCCATTGCTTCTCAGGAAATGCCGGGCATGTGAGCCCTGTTTAGATCAACTTTCAACAGACAAACTATGTGCCGCAAGATACCGTATCAGTCTACTTTATGAACATAGAGCAGGAACAATAATCCACAATAGAAATATCACGATATATGGCAGGCTAGCCGTGTAGTAGCTTAGGCATGAGGAGCGACCCGTGAAAGCAAGTTTCGACCTTTTGAAACAAGATATATGTCAGTGTGAAAGAAACTATGAAATCTAAAAATAAAATGTTCATGCTGTTGATATTGCCAGTTTGCGCATATGTCACTTTCAGTTCTACTGCAAACTCCGCATCTGAAGTTAGTGTTCTTAAAACCAGACTTGAAAAAGTAGATCTGCAATATAAATTGCCGACTGGTTTCGTTGAGGCTGGCTCCTATACGACATTCGAGGATGAGCTTGCTAAAGACTACAATACGTCGGATTCGTTTGTCGTTCATCGTATCAGGTCAATCAATAAAAAAATTACGGCCTATCTGGATATCCGGGTGCTAGGATGGATTGATCTGAAAGATCCAAAATTTGCAGCTTACCCATTAGTATTTGCAAGCAATGCGGCCTCATATTGTGCACGCTTTACACGAAGCAAGTGCAGCATGATGACAAGCTTTGATTCAGGGGATGTGGCAGCCGATTACAATGCTGATTTGGGATCCGTATTCAAAGCCGAGAAGCCGGTTACAAACCGCATTGAAGGTCATAAGAAAGCGGTAATGGTTGCAGTATCCAAGCCAAACAAGGGAATGTTTTACATTATGATTGCTTATGATCTTGATGATGAGCTGGACAAGAACCTTGAGTCAATCATGTATTCTCTGAAATTTAAATGAATTTGGAATATGTCTTTGGCTGACTGATTAAAGCAATACTTTGTAATTGAAATTTGAATACAAAATTCTTTGTGGAGGCTATCGGTAGCATGAAAACTAAATTAACCAACAGCTGGCTTTTTATTCTTCTAGTCTGGATATTCTGCCGAGGAGATGTCTTGGCTGTGGATATGTCTGCAGAGATCAACAAGTTTGGCCTGAATGTATTCAACACGCTTTCAAAAAATGATTATGCAGGTCTGGAAATGTTACTAAATCCATATCTTGACTCTTATGGAAAGCACAAAATCACGGAAGAAGATCTGTCGATGCGGTTTGGTGTTTTCTCGGGAATGACAGATGTTGAAAATGAACTGACAGGTTGGGTTCAGGCATATCCAAAGTCGTAAGCGGCTCGATTGGCATCAGGCATTTACTACGTTGAAGAAGCCTGGCGGAAACGGGGTAACCTGATGGGGGATCGCACTTCTCGTAAACAGGTTGCCGGATTTGATGAATACCTGCACAAATCTCATAGCGAACTGTCGGCTTCTATACAACTAAATACACGGCCGGTCGAAAGTTATCGTTACCTGATAAGAGTGGCTAAAGGTCTAGGCAGCAATGAAGAGCGACAGTGGTTCGATCTGGCGCTGAAGTTGGACGCTGCTGCACTTCAGCCGCGCATGGAATATCTTGATGCTGTAACGCCGCGCTGGGGCGGGGATGTAAACCTGATGAGCGAAGTCGTCAAGGAAGGGAAGCAGTCAGTAATGTCGGCGTCAAGCAAGACGCAACTGGAAGGACGATATTATCTGGCTATGGCACAGGACGGGCGACTGCGCAAGGATTACCGTGCAGGATCGAACTATTTTTATATGGGTTACAAAGCAACAGGTGAAGAGAATGCACTGTTATTCTCCGCCGAAATTGCCATTGATGCTGAAGATCCCAAGCTTGCCCTTGAGCGACTTAACGAGATGCTGAAGGCACTTCCGAAATCTGCCAATGGATATGATTATCGTGCGAAAGTTTATGAATACAAATTCAATGATGCAGAACATGCAATACCAGACTACATCAAAGCGGCAGACCTTGGTTCTGCCAGGTCACAGAACCATATTGGCTGGCTCTATATGAAGGGAATCAACGTGCCGGTAAACTTCAAGAAGGCGCGCCATTATCTGGAACTGGCTGCCAGACAGGATAACCGGACAGCCAGGGAAAACCTCGAAATTTTGAACAGGCTGGAGCAAGGAAAATAACCATGCAGCAAAACTATACCCAGTGCCCAAAATGCGGTCACAAATTTCCGGAGGCATTGCCAGCAAGCGCATCCTGTCCCTCCTGCGGCATCTTCTTCTTCAAATGGACATTGACTCAGCAGGCAGCCCAGCATGCTGAAGTTGTGGATGAGGATATACCATACGAAGAACGTGACAGCCTGTTTTCAACATTACTACAACCGCTAGACAGGCTCGATGAAATATCATTTTATGGCAGGTGGCTGGCGTTACTTGGACTGGCGATATGGAGCTGGTTCCTGATTGGTTATGATTACCGTATTGCAGAAATTAACCAGTCTTTCATGCATAACATACTGCTGCCAATACACGAAGCGGGACATGTAATATTCCGAATCCTGGGAGAGTTCATGATGGTGTTGGGCGGTAGCTTGATGCAGTTGCTGGTGCCACTTGGCATCAGCCTGGCATTCATAGTCAAGCGGCACGATAATTTTGCTGCCGCTACCGGACTTTGGTGGGCCAGTGTCAGCCTGGTGGACCTTTCGGCATATATTTATGATGCGTTATACCCGCAGATGACGCTTATCGGCGGCAGTGTCGGTGACGAAGCCGGAATCCATGACTGGATCAACATATTGCGTACGGTTAACTTGCTTCAGCACGCTCATGCATATGGATCAATCGCGCACTTTTTGGGCAGCGTTTTGATGGTGGCAAGTCTTGCTTGGGCCTGTTATATCCTGTTGCGCCAGCGAAGCCGGTTGGGAAATACCATCGAATAATCTGTCCAGCCCAGGTACCAAGAATCATGCTTTCGGATCCTGATGACCCATTTGATCGAAGCGAGTTCTTCGGCCAGGACGGACGAACCAACAAAAGGACAGTATCCCCTGACTATCCCCTGATATATCCGGTATCAACCGGCTGGAAACGTGGGCTGCTCGTACTCGGCATCGTTATATTGTTACTTTCGGTAACAGGAGCGATCTATTGGGGTTACTCACATCAAATCAAGGATGACACAATAAGGTTGGTGCTGATAGGGATAAGCGCCGCATTTTCCCTTTTAGGTGCTTATTGTATTGCTGTTGCTTATCTCACTCGTGTCACATTGCAGCACGACGCAATCGAATATCGGGAACCCCTACGCAAAATCCGTGTGATGCGCCACGAGATTGATGGTTACCGCTTTCGAACTGCAAAAGGGATAACCTACCTGGAACTATTCATAACCAGTGAAGGAGGGGTCCGTCGGATTGCACTGCTGTTCGATGCCGATCAGGAATTTGCTGCCTGGTTTGCAGGGTTGGCCGATATCAATGAGGAGCAATATCAGGCTGCCTATAATGCAATTATCGAAGATGTAACGCTTGGCGATACGCCAGAAGAACGCTTGGCCCGCACCATGCTCGCACGGCGCTGGACAGAAATACTGGGGGTCGTCAGCAATCTCCTGGTGGCTGCTGTGCTATTTATTTCGCATCCCCTGCTCACTATTGTTCTTCTGTCATTGCCATTGCTGGCGATTGAGATTGCAAGGCGATTCGGAAATGCAGTCAGTGTGCTCGAAGATGAAGCAGATTCGATGCGTGGAAATATATTTACTATGATCTTCATGACGGCCATAGGCCTGATGATTGTTGCGCTTAAGATGTCAAATCTGGAAGACTGGGCCAATATCATATCGCCATCCCTTGTAGCAGGCGTGCTTATGCTGGCTGTCATGTTTTGGGTGGCACCCCGGATTGTGCGATTTCCTGGAAAATTTGCAGTGTTGGGCGTGTGCTTTTCTTTATACTCTGCCAGCACGCTTGCAATTGCCAATGTATATTTCGATGATGCACCGCCTGATGATGTGATGCTCGATGTTACTGGAAAATTCATAAGAGAAAGCCGCAGTGGGACTCATTATTATCTGCTGGTGCTGCCGTGGGGCACGACCAAGCCTGCAGAAGAGATAAATGTCAACGATGAGTTTTATCAACACATACAGCCTGGACAGGAAGTATGCATCCATAATCATGCTGGTAAATTCGGCATACCCTGGTATGAAGTGTCGGAAGCATTAGATTGTAATAGGTCATTTGGGGGACCCGGCTGAGTCTAAAGTGGCCTTCGTAATACGTGTATTTCTGTCCAGTTTAATTGTCAAAACGGGTATTGCGTTAAGTAGCTGCGGTATCTCTGCAGATCGCCTTCAGAAAAGCAGCAGAACGTCACATCAATTTCGTAGTTCAACTCTCGCAAAACATTTCGCACGCTCTCCACTGCAATTTTTGTCGCCGCTTCTTTCGGGTAGCCATAGACACCGGTGCTGATCGCGGGAAAGGCAACCGAATGCAGTTTGTATTCCACTGCAAGTTTGATGACGTTTCGATAACAGTTCGCCAGCAATTCTGCTTCGTGCAGGTTTCCGCCATGCCAGATCGGCCCAACGGTATGGATGACATATTTTGCCTCCAGCCTGTATCCCTTGGTGATTTTGGCTTCACCCGTGTTGCAGCCGTGGAGGGTGCGGCATTCTGCCAGTAGTTCCGGGCCTGCCGCCTGGTGGATGGCGCCATCCACGCCGCCCCCGCCGAGGAGTGCGTTATTTGCCGCATTAACGATGGCATCCACTTTCAGCAAGGTGATGTCAGCCAGGAGGGTACGCAGCATGGTTATGCCTTGGCATCGGTCAGTGCATACCTGATGGCCACGATGGCGGTCGGCAGCATCAGCGCAAGTCCAAGCAACAAGGTTGCCCAGTCGTAGTGCGGGAAGCGCAGGATTTCCGGCAGGAACTCGACTTTCACTTGCAGTCTGGCTACCCCTAACGCCATCAGGGTCAGGCCGATCGCATCGAAAATCATGTGGCGGATGATGATTTGAAGGTTGGTGGGTTTGCTCATGCTGGAAATCCGAGGCTAATCAGGGTGAATGTATGGTGAAGGATACAGCTGACAGTAATATAAACCGCTACAATTCATCTTTCGAGTAATTTAATCCTGGTTTTGATTGGAGATCGTCATGCGCAGCGGCAGTTCTAAGCGAATTTTTTATAATTCATTGTTTATATTGTGCATTTCCGCTTCGCTGGGCGCGTGCAGCAAAGGTGAGCAGAAGCCTGCCGGTGGCATGGGGGGCGGAGCGATGCCGCCGGCGGAAGTGGATGTGGTCACGGTCAAGCCGGGTGCCGCTACGCTGACGCAGGATTTGCCGGGTCGCTTGCAGGCATATCGCAGTGCACAGGTGCGTGCGCGTGTAGAAGGCATCGTCGAACAACGCAAGTTTGAAGAGGGCAGTGATGTGAAGGCCGGGCAGTCGCTGTACCAGATTGCGCCACGCAATTACCAGACTGCGTATGAGGCGGCCAAGGCCAATCTCGAAGCGGCAAAGCAGACGCTGGACCGTTTCAGGAAATTGCTCGAAGCGAAAGTGGTGAGCCAGCAGGACTACGACCTGACCGAAGCAAAATACAAATCCGCCGAAGCGCAACTCTCCAGGGCGCAGGAAGACGTGGACAACACCCGCGTGCCTGCACCCATTGAGGGACGTATCGGCCGTTCGCAAGTAAGCGAGGGTGCGCTGGTGGGCAAGGGGGATGCGACATTGCTGGCAACGATAGAGCAAATCAATCCGATCTATGCCAACTTCACGCAATCCGAAGCGGAAATTTCGCGCCTGCAGCAGGCGATGAACGCCGGCAAGCTGAAGAAGGCCAACACCGCGAAAGTTGAGCTGGTGCTGGAAGATGGCCGCGTGTATGCACATTCCGGCAAGCTGCTGTTTTCCGACCGCGCGGTAGACCCGAACACGGCCACAGTTTCATTGCGGGCTGAATTTCCCAACCCGCAATTGCAGTTGCTGCCGGGCATGTTCGTGCAGATCCGCTTTGCGCAGGCCGTGAGCGAGAAGGCCATATCCATCCCGCAGCGCGCGGTGCAGATCAACACCCAGGGCCAATATGTAATGGTGGTTGATGCAGAAAACAAGGTGGCACCAAGACCGGTTGTCACCGGCGCAATGTCCGGCACCAATTTCATCGTGACGGATGGCCTGCATGCGGGTGACAAGGTCATCGTGAACGGGCTGCAAAAGGCGCGGCCTGGCAGCGTGGTGAAGCCGGTGGAATGGAACCCGAATGCGCCCATCCTGCCTGCTGCACCTTCTGCAGCGGCAAAATCTGGCGACAAGAAATAAGGGGACGCCATGCTGGCCAATTTCTTTATCGAGCGTCCCATCTTTGCATGGGTGATTGCAATCGTCATCCTGCTATCCGGCGGCCTTGCGCTGAAAGGCCTGCCGGTGGCTTCCTATCCTGCGGTGGCACCACCGGCGCTGGGCATCACGATTTCCTATCCCGGCGCATCGGCGCAGGTAGTAGAAGACACCACCATCGCGCTGATCGAGCAGGAGCTGAATGGCGTCGAGCATCTGCTGTATATGGATTCCTCCTCCGAGCTGGGACGGGGTTCCATCACCCTGACCTTTGAAACCGGTACCGACCTGGACCTGGCTTCGGTAGAGACGCAGAATCGCCTGAAGCGTGCCGAGACGCGCTTGCCGGAAGAAGTGCGTCGTTCCGGCATCACCGTGGCCAAGTCTGCGCGTAACTACCTGATGTTTGCCAGCATCATCTCGCCGGACAAAAGCTATGACAACGTCGGCCTCGGCAGCTTTACCGCCGCCAATGTGCTGGAAAGCATACGCCGTGTGCCGGGTGTGGGCGAGGCAATACTGTTCGGCACCGAGTATTCGATGCGCATCTGGCTGAAGCCGGAAAGATTGCAGGCGTTCAACCTTTCGCCGGGAGATGTGTCGAAGGCAATTGCCGCGCAGAATACACAACTGGCCACGGGCGAGCTGGGCCAGTTGCCCACGGTCAGCACGCAGCAGATCAATGCCATCATCGTGACCCAGGGCCGGCTGAATACGGTGGAAGAATTCGGCAACGTCATCGTGCGTGCCAATCCGGATGGCAGCAGCGTGCGCGTGAAGGATGTGGCGAGGGTGGAGCTGGGTGCGCAGGATTACGATGTGGCCGCACGACTCGATGGTCAGCCGGCTGCCTCGATCGCGATCCGTCTTGCTCCGGGTTCCAATGCTCTGGATACTGCGCAGGCTGTAAAAAACAGGCTCGCGGAGCTGGCAAAGAGTTTCCCCAAGGGCATCGACTGGATCGTGCCATATGACACTTCCAAGTTCGTCGAGATTTCCATCCGCGAAGTGATCAAGACACTGGCCGAGGCGATGGTGCTGGTGTTCCTGGTGATGTACCTGTTCCTTGAAAATATTCGGGCGACATTGATCCCGGCGATCGTGGTGCCAGTGGCGCTGATCGGTACTGCGGTAGGGCTGTATGCGATCGGTTATTCGATCAACACACTGACACTGTTTGCGATGGTGCTCGCCATCGGCATTGTGGTGGACGATGCGATCGTGGTGGTGGAAAACGTCGAGCGCATCATGCGCGAGGAAGACCTGCAACCGCGCGCAGCCACCCGCAAGGCCATGGGCCAGATCATCAATGCGATCATCGCCATTACGCTGGTGCTGGTTGCGGTGTTCATTCCGATGGCGTTCTTCAGCGGTTCGGTGGGTGCGATCTACCGCCAGTTTGCAATCACGCTGGTGCTGACCATCGCCTTCTCGCTGCTGATGGCGCTGACTTTGACACCCGCACTGTGCGCCAACATGCTGAAGCATACGCCGGGACATGACGACCGGCCACAGACCGGCTTCTTCGGCTGGTTCAACCGCTTCTTTGCGCGCTCGACGCAGCGTTACCAGAACGGCGTGGCGCATGTGCTGAGCCGCACCTTCCGTTACATGATGGTGTATGTCGCCATCCTCGTTGCGGTGGGGGTGATGTTCAAGATCCTGCCGACCAGCTTCCTGCCTTCGGAAGACCAGGGCTATTTCATCAGCGTGGTGCAGTTGCCGCCGGGTGCCACCCGTGTGCGCGCACAGGAAGTGCTGGAGAGTGTCGAGCAATATTACCTGAAGCAGCCGGAAGTCGATCACGTGATCGGCGTGCTGGGTTTCTCGTTTTTCGGGCGCGGGCAGAATGCGGCAATCGCCTTTGTGCGGCTGAAGGACTGGGATTTGCGGCCGAAACCAGAAAACGGCGTGAATAGCGTATTGCAGCGTGCCAACATGATGCTGTTCCGCATCAAGGAGGCAATGATCTTCGCCATCAACGTGCCACCGATCCCTGAGCTGGCGGCGATCGGCGGTTTTGATTTCCGCCTGGAAGACCGCGGTGGCATGGGGCGTGACAAGTTGATGGAGGCGCGCAACATGTTGCTGGGCATGGCCTCGCAAAATCCGGTGCTGGCCGGCGTGCGGCCGGAAGGTCAGGAGCCCAGTCCGCAGCTGATGCTGAATATCGATCGCCTCAAAGCGCGCGCGCTGGGAATTGAGCTGACTGACCTCAACCAGACTTTGCAGTCTGCTTTGGGAACAGCCTATATCAACGACTTCGTGCGCCAGGGTCGCATCCTGCGCGTGCTGATGCAGGTGGAGCCGGGCAACCGCACCACACCGGCGCAGATTCTGAGCCTGCCGGTGCGCAATGCACAGGGCGGCATGGTGTCGTTGTCGGACATTGCTTCGGCGAAATGGCAGGCGGGCCTGCCCAAGCTGGATCGTTTCAATGGCGTGCCGTCGATGAAACTTTCCGGCGGCCCGGCACCGGGACACAGCACCGGTGAAGCCATGGCGGCAATGGAAGAAATGGCCACCAAACTGCCGCCGGGATTTGGCTACGAGTGGTCCGGCACTTCCTATGAAGAGCGCCTTTCCGGCAGCCAGGCCACGCTATTGTTCGGATTGTCGCTGGTGGCGGTGTTCCTGTGCCTCGCCGCGCTGTATGAAAGCTGGTCAATCCCTTTGGCGGTCATCATGGTGGTGCCGATCGGCATCCTGGGTGCGATGCTGGCGGTGTGGATGCGCAGCATGCCGAATGACGTGTATTTCAAGGTGGGCCTGATCGTGATCATCGGCTTGTCGTCAAAGAATGCGATCCTGATCATCGAGTTTGCACGCGAACTGCAGGACCAGGGCATGGACTTGATCAAGGCCACTCTCGAAGCCTGCCGCAGAAGATTCCGCCCGATCCTGATGACATCGATTGCCTTTACGCTGGGCGTGGTGCCGCTCGCATTCTCAAGCGGTGCGGGTGCGAATGGACGTCATGCGATCGGTACCGGCGTGATGGGCGGCATGATTGCCGCGACGGTGATCGCGGTATTCCTGATTCCGGTGTTCTTTGTGGTGGTGCGGAAAATGTTCCACGGCAAGCCACGCATACACGAAGCGGATTGAACGGCTGCGCTTGACGGAGGTATAAAAAAAGCCCGCATCGCGGGCTTTTTGCTGTGTGCAGGCGTGCTTGAATATTACCAGCCAAAAGGCTTGGAAGGCACTTGCACCAGGGTGCCGGAATATTTGTACTGCCCGTCAACCTTGCCCAGGTAAACCGGATTCATCAGCAGATAGATGGCTACCAGTGAATTGGTTTGCGAGAACTGGGTCACATAAACGATGCGGTTGGACATCGCGCCAATCTGGGACTCTGTCATCAGGATGCGGTCGGCCATGGTGCCGATCTGGCCTTCAGTAAACAAAACGCCATTGATCATCTGGCTGGCCAGCAACGCGCCAGACATGCCGATGGACAAGGCCGCATTGGCGGTGGTGCTGTTGCTGGTAGAGCATTGATCAGCAGCCAGCACCTGGCTGGTCAGGGTGGACAGCACAAAAGCAGAAGCGAAAGACAGGGTGGCAAGCAGACGGGTCAATTTGTTACGGGACAGCATGTTCGAAGTACCTTTCGCAAGAAAAAATAGATAGGGGGCGCGGAGTATACAATAAGAATATAATTATTTTCTAATGAAAATGCCAGAATAGTCACGGACTGCTTTGCGGAATTTATGTATCATATTGAATTAATTAATAATATTAATAGCAGAATCAGTCTGCAATTGATGGAGGCGAAAAAAAAGCCCGCAATGCGGGCTTTTTTGTTGGGTGCAGGAAAGCGTGAAAATTACCAGCCGAAAGGCTTGGAAGGCACTTGCACTAGGGTGCCGGTATATTTGTACTGACCATCAACCTTGCCCAGGTAAACCGGGTTCATCAGCAGGTAGGTCGCCACCAGCGAGTTGGACTGCGAAAACTGGGTCACATAAACAATACGATCAGACATCGCGCCAATCTGGGTTTCTGTCATCAGGATGCGGTCGGCCATGGTGCCGATCTGGCCTTCGGTAAACAGAACGCCATTCAGCGTTTGTGATGCCAGTGAGGCGCCAGAAGTACCGATGGACAAAACGGCATTGGCAGTGCTGCTATTGCTGGTAGTGCACTGATCGGCAGCCAGAGCCTGGTTGGACAGGGTGGACAGCACAAAAGCAGAAGCGAAAGACAGGGTGGAAAGCAGACGGGTCATTTTGTTACGGAACAGCATTTTCGAAGTACCTTTCGCAAGAAAAAATAGAAGGGAGCCGAAGTATATAATAAGAATATTATTAATTACTGATATAAATGCCAGGATTGTCATGGCCTGCTTTGGGGGTGATGCATAGGATATTGAATTAATGAGATATATACCTGGTCAGAATCTGTACGCAATTGCATTTCCCTGCGTGTTGCTATGCCGAGGGATGCATTTTTGCGATCAGAAAACCGGCGCATTTAAACAGGCGCGGGAGGTGCGATGCATGCAACCGTGTTGCATTGATCAGGTAGTGTGTTATTCAACTGCTTTGAATTCAATAAAAAAAGTGCTGCCATTGCCAGGCACGCTGGTGTAATCGATGATGCCATGCATCTGCTCAACAATCGCTTTGACGATGCTGAGCCCGAGGCCTGAACCGCCCACCTTGCGCGTACTGGACGAGTCAGCCTGTGCGAATTTCTGGAAAATGCGATTGCGGAATGCATCGGGTATGCCGCTGCCTTCATCCTTGACCAGGATCCTGACTTTCCTGCCCACCAGTTCAACCTGTATCTCGACATTGCTCAGCGCAGGCGAAAATTTCACCGCATTGGAAATCAGGTTGGCCATGATCTGGTGAAAGCGGTGCTCGTCCACCCTGATCATCAAATTCTTCGGTATGGACTCCGCAAGGTGCAGGCCGACATTGTGCTCGATTGCATAGTGCTGATTTTGTGAAATTGCATCATGCAAAAGCTGCTTGACCAGGTGCACGCCGAAATTCAGCTTGACCTTGCCGAACTCGAGCTTCTCGATGTCCAGAATGTCATTGATGATGCTGTTAAGCCTTTCACCGTTGTTGATTGCAATGCGCATCAGATCATGACTGGCAGCGGGAAGTTCACCCAGTTTGCCGCTGGAAAGCAGCCCAAGTGCCCCGCGTATCGAGGTCAGTGGCGTGCGCAGTTCATGGCTGACCATGGAAATGAATTCATCCTTCATGCGGTTCATCCGGATGCGCTCTGTCAGGTCGTGCAGGATGGCGATATGGGTTTTGTGGTCGCGCAGCTGCATGGTGCTGACGGCAAGTTCGATCATGATCGGGGTTTGGTCTTTGTGGATGCAGGCAGTATCCCGCCTGTGGCTTGCCGTTTCAGCGACATTGAAGAAATCGGGTATGAGCTGGCTGATGTGCAAATGGGCAAGTTCGTTGCCTGCATAGCCTGTCAGCACTTCACCGGCGGGATTGATGCTTTCCATCAATCCGCTTTCATTGACCGTGATGATGGCATCCAGCGCTGTCGTCAGGATGCCGGTCAGCTCCGCTGTGCGCAGTGCAACTAGCTGCTCCACTTCTTCATACAAGGTCCGATAGCGGAGTTCGCTGGCAACCAGATCCTTTTCAATCTGCTTCAGGCTGGTAATGTCGGTTGCAACGCTGCAGATTGCCGAAGGAAGGCCGTGTTCGCCGAGCAGCGGGAATTTCATGCTCAAATAGGTGCGCTCGGTTTGCTCGCGAAGAAAAATCTCTTCGGTAATCGCAGTGCTTTGCTTCAGCAATGCACTCTTTTCCTGGTCATGGGCATGCTTGTAGCAGGAAGGCGCCAGCAGGGATTCGTCTGTCTTGCCGATGGCCCTGGCGGCATCAAGCTGCATCAACTCAGCGTATTGTCGATTGATCAGCTGGTATTTACCGGCAAGGTCCTTGACGTATACCGCAGCAGGAAGATTATCCAGCACCGTCTGGAACTGCTGCTGACGCAGGCGATGCTCATGGCTTATCAGCAGGCTCATGACGATGATCAGTGCCAGATAGCCCAGTGGCCCGAGCTCGACAAACTGAAGGATATTCAGCCTGACCAGCATGCCTGCAATCGAAAAGGCCAGCAGCAGCAAGAATCCCGTCATCATGATCAGGGAGGCGCGGTTGCCCTGGCGTAACAGCTTGCTCAGACCAATGAAGCAAAAAGCATATATGGACAGCGCAGCAGCTACGCCGACCCTGAATATCGGGGAGATTGTCCCACGGATATGGGACACATTTTCACCCCAGGGCAGGGTAAGCGTGCTGACTGAATCTATCGCGCTGTATTGTGCGGAAAATGCTGCATGCAGGTTGAATGCCAATACAAACAGGAGAAGCAAGGTGACCGGATACAAAAACCAGCGGGGCCTGAGCCGGGTGTATACCGACATGAACCATGCCAGTGTGATAAGAATGAAAATGATGACGGATAAATGTATGCGCAACCAGAACCCGGCCTCGGCGATGTCCAGAGACTGGAGGACTTGCACATGAATGATGCCATTCAGGGTGACGAACAGGCAGAGCAAGGCAAAAACCAGATGTATCTTGCTGTGCGGGCGCTGTAATCCGAGTAATAGATGGTTGATCAGGGCATAGGCGCTGATGCCGGAGAGTACGTAGAGCAACGGAATAAAAATCTGGTGGCTCATCCGTGATCCTTCCTGAGCAGTTCAATTCTGAAAAATCAACTACGCCGAAAAGCTGCGGGAATTGTAATCCAGAAAACATCGACGCAGAAATCAATCCGCGCAGGCCTGAGGCACGGACGTTCTGTCTCTGAGGGTAAATGCCTAACATCAGCGCAACAAAAGCGTATTGTAATTAATATAATATATTCAGACAGATATGGTTTTCCGGGCGACGCTGCAATACGCTATCCCATATAATGCAGACATGTCCCCGGAAATTGAATCTTGAAAGAAATAATGGAACTCACTCTTACCCGCCCCGACGACTGGCACCTGCATGTACGCGACGACGCGCTGATGCAATCCGTGTTGCCTGATACCGCGCGCCAGTTTGCGCGCGCCATCATCATGCCCAACCTCAGGCCGCCGGTCACCACCACCGCGCAGGCACAGGCCTACCGCGAACGCATCATCCAGGCCATACCCGCTGGCATGCAGTTCGAGCCGCTGATGACGCTTTATCTTACCGACAACACCTCGGCTGAAGAAATCAGGAAAGCCAAAGCCAGCGGCTTCGTGCATGCGGTAAAGCTGTATCCGGCTGGTGCTACCACCAATTCCGATGCCGGGGTCACCGATTTGCGCAAGACCTATGGCGCACTTGAGGAAATGCAGCAGTGCGGCATGCCGTTGCTGGTGCATGGTGAAGTCACCAGCAGCGACATCGACATCTTTGATCGCGAAGCGGTGTTCATCGAGCGCGTGATGCAGCCGCTGCTGAAAGACCTGCCAGAACTCAGAGTGGTGTTCGAACACATCACCACGAAGGATGCCGCGCAGTTTGTCAGCGCAAGCGGTGACAATATCGGCGCCACCATCACTGCGCATCATCTCCTTTATAACCGCAATGCAATGCTGGTCGGCGGCATCCGCCCGCATTACTACTGCCTGCCGGTGCTGAAACGCGAAACGCATCGCGTAGCCCTGGTGCAAGCCGCCACCAGCGGCAGCAAAAAATTCTTCCTCGGCACCGACAGCGCTCCGCACGCGCAGCACACCAAGGAAAATGCCTGCGGCTGCGCCGGCTGTTACACCGCGCATGCCGCCATTGAACTGTATGCCGAAGCGTTTGAAGCAGCCGGTGCACTGGACAAGCTGGAAAGCTTCGCCAGTTTCTTCGGTGCGGATTTCTACAAGCTGCCGCGCAACACGCAGCAGATCACGCTGAAGAAGGATGCATGGGAAGTGCCGGCGTCAGTGGGCTTTGGAGAACATCGGCTGGTGCCGTTGAGGGCCGGCGAGAAAATAAAGTGGAAGCTGGTGGAGTGAAGGGATAAACGGTGCAATGCGCTGCACTTATTGCACCCTACGGGCTGGGTGAGTCAATCAGAATATGAATTAGTGAATTTCTGTAGACTCATGAAATAATGAATACCGACAAATCTTGAATGAATTTTCATCAATTACAAGTGAATGACTGCATGGATGAATACGAGCACAATATTCTGCAGAATATTGAGCAGTTTGGTTGTAGTGTGACTTCTGTGTTTGATCCCGAGGAAGAACATCCTCCGTTTTCATATTCAATTGGCATCCCAAAATCTTCAAATGCCCCTGAACTCATAATCGTCGGTCTGAGTTCAGAGTTGTCTCACTGGATGATCAATGAATATAACCGTCGGGTGCGAGACGGAGAGCATTTTCAACCCGATGTGCTTTATCTGGGGTTTCTGGAAGGTTTTGCAGTGAAATTCAGCCCGGTTGCTTGTGTACACAAGGCTGAGTATATGCGCTCTGCATGCTGGTTGCATAAAGGGCCGGAATTTGCTGCATTACAGTTGATTTGGCCAAATGCCTCGGCTGTTTGGCCGTGGGACGAAGCAGTCTCGGATTGGTTGCGCGCTAATCAGCCTATACTAGTCTGAAGTTGATGAAGATTTTCATGTAATCGTTTGATGTCTTTCGGCTAGAACTCCATGGGATGTTGCCTGTAAATGCCACCGACAAACATTCAAGCATCGTTCACTGCAGCAGATTGTAAGAGGTTTGCGTGGCGTGATGCACTGCAGGCGAATTGCCATGCAGCTTCTCTTCAAGATTGCCTGCCGCCCAGGACACGATCGAAGCGAGCACAAATACCAGCAAGCTGCGCGTCATGCCGGCTGGAATTTCGTGTTCGTCAAGCCAGCGCCGGATATACCAGGCCGCCAGAAAAAATATGAGGGTGGAAAAGATGATGTTCCATAGCGATGGCAGTTCGAACATGGCGCTCCCTTGGCTCTTTTGGAATTGGATGCATGGCACGCCATTTCGTTCCGGTGCTGCCATAAAAAGTTGGGACTCGTGGGGCTGCAATGTGTGTGCTGCGATGATGTAACATTTTCAATATAATAAGAAAAAATGGGGGATACGGCATGCTGAAAGCATTGAAGCGGGCAATCGCAAACGATAACGAACTGGATAATGAAACGTTGCGCTTGTTATCACTACTATTCCTGCTGATTTCCGGTGCGATGTCCTTTTTCAAATATACCGAGGTCTATTCCTTCTGGCCGAATACCATCCGCACTTTAGAGCCGCGGCTGATTTCCACCGTGATCGCGGTTCTGCTGATTTCTCCGTTGTATTTGCGCGGGGTGCTGAAATGGAATCGATCGGTGTTCACGCTGGTGTCATTGATGCTGATCCTGCTGGTGTTTGCGTCCTTCGTCGAGCTGGCAATGGGTGGCAACCAGCACAGCCAGACCGTATCGGCACTGATCGGCGCCGCATTGATCCTCTCCTGGTTCGGCATCCGTGAAATCGCCGGCATCAGCTGGGTGCTGGCGCTGGCTGCGGCAATTTACGCGGCGAACGAAAGCAATCTGGCGATGGGCAAGGCCGGGTTTGTGTATATCGCTTCAGGATTTATCGGCCTCGTACTGCATTCGGGATTGAATCCGGGACAGCTGGTGCAAGGCATGCGCAGCGAATATCTGCCGGCAAAAGCAGAATAGCGCTACTCGTGCGGACGGCATGCATTACATCGAAGGTCGCGCTGCCGCTATTGAAATTTCAGGAATGAACCCAAACTGGTGCTGCTGGTATCATGCGGCAACGATAATTATTTTTATAAATCATGCGAGATCAATTTCTGTTTCGACTTTTCTGGATGACGCTGGCGGGGATGCTGCTGATCCTGTTTACGCGATACCTGCCGGTTCTGGAGGGGATGTTTGCGCCACAAAGTGCGGGCCAGCGTGTGGTGACCGCGCGTGGCGACCTGGCCGCTGACGAAAAGGCAACCATCGAGCTGTTTGAAAACACCAAGAGTTCGGTGGTGTTCATCACCACCAAGCAGCAGGTGCAGGATTTCTGGACCAATGATGTGTACTCGGTGCCCAAGGGCAGCGGCTCTGGCTTTATCTGGGATGATGCCGGTCATGTCGTGACCAATTTCCATGTGATTGCAGGTGCCAGCGAAGCCTGGGTGAAGCTGGCGGATGGCCGTGATTACCGCGCTGCGCTGGTCGGTGCCAGCCGCACCCATGACATTGCCGTACTGCGCATCGGGGTGGGCTTCAAGCGCCCGCCACCGGTGCCGATCGGTACCAGTGAAGATCTCAAGGTGGGGCAGAAGGTGTTTGCGATCGGCAATCCTTTTGGTTTGGACTGGACCTTGACCGATGGCATCGTGTCCGCGCTGGACCGCTCACTGAGCGAAGAAGACAATGTGCAGATCCAGCATTTGATCCAGACCGATGCGGCCATCAATCCCGGCAATTCTGGCGGGCCGCTGCTCGATTCAGCAGGACGCCTGATCGGCATCAATACCGCAATTTACAGCCCAAGCGGCGCTTCAGCCGGCATCGGTTTTGCAGTCCCAGTGGATACTGTGATGCGCGTGGTGCCGCAGCTGATCCGCCAGGGAAAATATATCAGTCCTTCGCTGGGCATTGCGGTGCATGAAGGGCTCAACCAGCGCCTGTCCAAGCTGCTGGAGGTAAAAGGGGTGGTCATCCTGCGCGTCAATCCGGGATCGGCCGCTGAAAGGGCGGGGTTGAAGGGTGCCGTGTTATATGGCGATGGGCGCATCGCAGCGGGTGACATCATCACTTCAATCAACGGCAAGCCGGTGGAAAGCGTAAACGGTTTGCAGGCGCGGCTGGATGATTTCCGCATCGGGGATACGGTGAAGCTCGGTATTTTGCGCGGTGCAGAAAAGATCGAGGTGAGCGTGGTGTTGCAGCCGGAAACCCTTTAGCACTGATTAATGATTAATTGAAATCAGAGTAATAGCGCAATTGAGGATGTATTCAGTGGCCTAGATAATTCGACTGATTGTGGTTCACAGTCGGGCTATGCATAATATCGTCTACAGTCACTCTGTCAGGTTTATTTCAGGATCTGATTCGTAAAATCATGCAGGCGATTCTTTTCATTACCTTCATTTCAAATGCCCTCAAGCTGGTAGCGATGGGTTTCTTCATTCTCTCCGCCTACAAGGGGACATTCAGCGGTGGTGGCTCCAATACCGTATTTGTCGGCGTTGCAGTGCTGACAGTCGTCATCGTCATCACCCATATCATCGACGAGCTGCGCCGTAACCACAGCTGAGTTGCCTGAATCATCCCATGTCGTTCATCGCATGTAGTCGGCTTGTCATGGTTGATGCATGACATGACGACTGTTCATCATCCGACTGAATTCAGATAGAATCTTTATCAGTCAGCGCTTATTTTAAGGAACCAGCATGAGTGTCGAGTTGTTAGTCGCCATCATTTCCCAATTGATGAAATTGGGCGGCATCGTATTTTTCATGTACGCCGCCTATCAGGGCACATTTGGCGGTGAAGGTTCCACCAGTGTTTTCATAGGCACCGGTGTGCTGGCCTTGGTCATCATCGGCTCCATGCTGGTGGAACGCATAGGCAGAATTTGATAACATATTGTTTTAATTATACATTTTCATCGTCCGTGGTGCCGGTGAAGTCTTGCCCGGATGAGTGATCTGTATACCCCGCCAGCGGATACCGGACTTGAGCTGATCTATCTCGATCAATATCTGGTCGTCGTCAGCAAGCCTTCCGGATTGCTTTCAGTGCCCGGCAGAGGAGAAGACAAGCAGGACAGCCTGTTGGTGCGCGTGCAAAATCGCTATCCGGATGCATTGGTTGCACATCGGCTGGATCGCGACACCTCCGGCCTGATCGTATTTCCGCGCGGGGCAAAAGTGCATCGACAGCTGTCGATGATGTTCGAAAAGCGCGACATGCAGAAAAGCTATGTTGCCGTCGTCCTCGGCAAACTTGAGCCAGAAACGGGTGAGGTGAACCTGCCACTGTGCGTGGACTGGCCCAATCGCCCGTTGCACATGGTTGACCATCAGAACGGAAAACCTGCGATCACCCGTTACCATGTCCTGAATTACGACCCGCTTACCACGCGCTCACGCGTGGCACTGGAGCCGGTCACCGGCCGTACCCACCAGTTGCGGGTGCACATGCAGGCACTTGGGCACCCCATCGTGGGTGACACACTGTATGGCGGCAATCCGCTGGGAAATGAACCACGCCTGCTGTTGCATGCCCATACGCTAGATTTTGCACATCCCGTCACCGGCAAGCCGCTCGAGCTGGAAGCGCCACTACATTTCTGACCCGTATTGCAGACTGGCAAGATACACCCGCACTTCATCTGCCTTTTTTCTCGCCGGCAGCAAGAGTAAACTGCAAAGCTCGGTTATCAGCAAAAGCGCGAGGCTGCATCTTAGCTTGCAAGAGTACGGCCCCATTCTGTAGCACGCATCGCCCAGGAGGCAGTCATGTCAAACGAAGGCATTGATACAGAAGATAAATCGTCATCCACACCAGCAACACCCCGCATTCCTCCCTTCATACGCATTCCGCCGCCATTGTTGTTTGTGCTTACTTTCATTTTGGGGACTAGCCTGCAACATCTGGAACCGCTATCGCTGCATTCATGGGTCATATCAACCTTCGCGCATGAGGTCGGGTTCGCCCTGGTCGCGGTGGGAATGCTGATGGCTTTGACCTGCCTTTGCATCTTCGTGTGGTGTCGCACAACAGTCATCCCCCATGGCAAGGCGGAGAAACTGATTACCGACGGCCCCTACCGCTTTACCCGCAATCCGATGTATGTGAGCCTGGTGGCAGTGTATCTCGGCGTGGATGGGATACGCGGCGAGATATGGCCATTGCTCCTGCTGCCGCTGCCCGTCATTCTGCTGAATTATTTTGTGATTCCCTTTGAGGAATGCCGCCTGAAGCAATTATTCGGTGCGGCCTACGAACAATATTGCCTGAACGTGCGGCGCTGGCTATAGCCATAAGCCTGTATTTTCAATGCTTACATGAGCTTGAATTGAAATTGCGGCAATTCCTGTGCGGCAGAGTGCAAGCATCCGCGTGAGGCAAAAATCCTCGGCCTTGCTTGACATGCATAGGGAGAATGGCATGAAGGTGCTAAAATGCGCGCCCTTTAATGCACGTTTAAGCAGGTTGCGCCATGCTCTCTACCGCCAACATCACCATGCAGTTCGGCGCCAAGCCGTTGTTTGAAAACGTATCCGTCAAATTCAGTGACGGCAACCGTTACGGCCTGATCGGCGCCAACGGCTGTGGCAAATCCACCTTCATGAAAATCCTCGGCCGCGACCTGGAGCAATCTTCCGGCGAAGTCATGCTGGACAAGGGCGAACGCCTCGGCAAACTGAAGCAGGACCAGTTTGCCTATGAAGACATGCGCGTGCTGGACGTGGTGATGATGGGCCACGCCGAAATGTGGGCAGCGATGAGCGAGCGCGATGCGATCTACGCCAATCCGGATGCCAGTGAGGAAGATTACATGCGTGCTGCCGACCTCGAAGCCGAATTTGCCGAATATGACGGCTACACGGCCGAGGCGCGTGCCGGTGAATTGCTGCTGGGCCTGGGCATCACCATCGAGCTGCACAATGGCCCCATGCGCGAAGTCGCGCCCGGCTTCAAGCTGCGCGTGCTGCTGGCGCAGGCGCTGTTTTCCAATCCTGACATTTTGCTACTCGACGAGCCCACCAACAACCTCGACATCAACACCATCCGCTGGCTGGAAGACATCCTCAATGCGCGCAGCAGCACCATGGTGATCATCTCGCACGACCGCCACTTTTTGAACTCGGTGTGCACGCACATGGCCGACCTCGACTACGGCAAGATCACCGTGTATCCCGGCAACTATGACGACTACATGCTGGCCTCCACCCAGGCGCGCGCGCAGCAGCAGGCCGACAATGCCCGCGCCAAGGAAAAGATCGCCGAGCTGAAAGCCTTCGTTGCGCGTTTTTCCGCCAACGCCTCCAAGGCCAAGCAGGCCACCTCGCGCGCACGCCAGATCGACAAGATCAAGGTCGAGGACATCAAGCCCTCCAGCCGCCAGTACCCGTTCATCCGTTTCGAATACGACGACAGGGAGAAATTGCACCGCAATGCAGTGGAAGTTAAAGGCATGGCCAAGGGCTTCGACCGCGTGCTGTTTTCCAATGTGAACATGATGATCGAAGCCGGCGAACGCGTCGCCATCATTGGCCCCAACGGCATCGGTAAAACCACCCTGCTGCGCTGCCTCGCCGGCGACCTCGAACCGGATACCGGCAGCATCAAATGGGCGGACAAGGCCAAGCTGGGATATTACGCGCAGGACCACGCCGCTGAATTTGCCGAAGACAAAACCATGATGGAATGGATGACCGACTGTCGCGGCCCCAGCGACGACGATCAGGTGGTGCGCGGCACGCTTGGCCGTTTGCTGTTCTCCGGCGACGATGTGAAGAAAAAAGTGAAGGTGCTGTCTGGCGGTGAGAAAGGCCGCATGCTGTTCGGCAAGCTGATGCTGGCCAGGCCCAATGTGCTGCTGATGGACGAACCCACCAACCACATGGATATGGAATCCATCGAATCGCTGAACACTGCATTGCTGGAATACAAGGGCACCCTGCTCTTCGTCAGCCACGACCGCGAGTTTGTGTCGTCGCTGGCCACGCGTATTATCGAAATTTCCGACAAGGGCGTGACGGATTACCACGGTACATATGAAGAGTATCTTCGCTCGCAAGGCATCGACCACTGATAATGCTGCAGCGCTCGACATAACTGTGCTGCGCGCTGGCCAAAATGCTCACTTACTGCCGTGTAAGCTCCGCCATTTTCACCACCGCGCACCTTGTTCTGCGATCGAGCGCGACGCTCACTGGTTTTGCGGATTTGCGTGGGGTTGATAAAATCTATTCATGCAACAAGCTAACTGCACAACCATAGGCGTTTTCGATTCCGGTGTCGGTGGCCTTTCGGTGCTGCAGCACATCCGCCGGCAATTGCCAAATGCACGCCTGGTCTATGTCGCCGATTCCGGCCATGTGCCGTATGGCGACAAATCTCCAGAATATATTATTCAACGTTCGCAAGTCATCACGCAATTCTTGATCGAGCAGGGCGCGCAAGCGATCGTGATTGCCTGCAATACGGCCACCGCCGCGGCAGCAGCCACCTTGCGCAGCAGGTATCAATTGCCGATCATCGGCATGGAGCCAGCAGTAAAACCTGCAGTGGCTGCAACGAAAAGCGGGGTGGTGGGTGTGCTCGCCACAGTCGGCACGCTGGCCAGTGCGCGCTTTGCTGCGTTGCTGGAAAAATATGCCGGAAATGTTGAGATCGTCACGCAAGGCTGCCCGGGCCTGGTGGAGCAGGTGGAAAAGGGTGAATTGCATAGCACCTTTACGCGCGAATTGTTGCAACGCTACACCACGCCTTTGCTAGAGAAGGGGGCGGATACGCTGATCCTGGGTTGTACGCACTATCCGTTTCTTGAGCAAGCATTACGCGAAGTGGTGGGTGAAAACATTGCACTGATCGATACCGGTGCTGCGGTGGCTCGTGAGCTGAAGCGCAGGGTGAATAACGAATTGTCCGGGATTGCAGGGATGCATCTTGCACAAGCGGCATTCTATAGCAGCGGCGAGGTCGAAGTTGCATCACGCATCATGTCCGCACTCTGGGGTGAGCCGGTTGAAGCTGCATTTTTGCAGGTGTAATTCTCAGAAGGAAAATGAAAGGCCGGTGCTGTAATAGGTATCGCGAGGCAGCACGGTCTGTGGCGGAATCGAGTCATAACTCATTTCCAGCGACAATTTCAGGTCCAGATGGTCATCCAGCTTGACCATCAATGAGCCCTGTTCAAGCAAGCGAAAATTGCTGCCATCAGTCAATGCCGGCTGATAATAGAGGTTATTGACCAGCCTGACTTGATCACTGAACTGGTATTTCAGCACCAGGTAAACATTGGCGCGCCAGGTTTCGAAACTGGTGACGTCGGTCGTGCCGGTCACCTCGGTGCGTTCTTCCTGTTCATGGAATGTACCCAGTCCCAGATAGGAGGCGGTCTTCTGTTCTTCCTCGAACAGCACCCAGCGCGCCCCCCCTCCCCACAATGTACGTCGAGTCAGGCGTGCAAATGGATCGCGACTGATCTGGCCAAACGCTTCAATGCCGTATAGCGGTGTGACCTGATAACGATGTCGATAATGCGCAAACGCGTTATCGGTATCCACCTGGCCCATGCTGGTGCCGTAGTTGTATTGCATCTGCAGGAAATCGGTATGCATATCATGTTGCAGCAGGGTGAGCAGGTCCACCTTGCTGCGGTTGTTCTCTGTATTGCCGCTGTTGCCGCTGAACAGCAAGTCCAGGCGAGTGTGCATGCCATCCGCTGTGGGGCCGATAATGGCGCGCTCGAGGTTGACGATGGCATGGGCGGGCGCGCTCACTGTCAGAAACGACAAGACAGACAGTAAAATCCGGAAGAGATGTTTCAACGGTAAACCTGGCGTTTATTTAATATGTTGCGTGAACTATTTGCTTATTGTAGCAATCACTATACAGGATGGTCATCATGCGGAAAAATTCATGTGCTATAAATTAGGCAAGACTGTTATGCAGTATTTGCGGTATTGTCGGGTTGGTCATCAACGAAGAGAGTGAGCAGGTGAATCTGCAACGTGTCGGGAAAATAGAAGCTGCCCAGGGGCCGGTGATTGATGTCAGTTGCGACTATCTGCCGCCGCTGGGGCAGGCGCTGGATGTGGTAAACACGCACGGGCGCTATGTCATTGTTGTATATCAGCATCTGGCCCCCAATTTGTTGCGCGCGATTGCACTGCATGCGGTTTCCGGCATCTATCGCGGCATGCCGGTATATGACCGTGGCGCACCGCTGCATGTACCGGTGGATCACAGTTGCCTAGGCCGCATGCTGAATGTATTTGGGGAACCGCTGGATAACGGCGAGAGCTTGCCGGAAAAGGAATTTCGTAACATTCTTGCCGCGCCGCCGCGACTCGATGAAACGCTGCCGCCCACCCAGATCCTCGAAACCGGGATCAAGGTGATCGACCTGTTATGCCCGTTTGTGCGCGGCGGCAAAACCGGCTTGTTTGGCGGCGCGGGAGTCGGCAAGACCGTGCTGATGATGGAGTTCATGCATGCAGTGAGCAGCGCAATGCACGGGGTGTCGGTGTTTGCCGGAGTGGGCGAGCGCATGCGCGAAGGCCATGAGTTATGGCACGAAATGAAGGATGCCGGGGTGCTGCCCAAGGCGTTGCTGCTGTATGGGCAGATGGACGAATCGCCCGGTGTGCGTTTCCATGTAGGTTATACCGCACTCACCTATGCCGAATACCTGCGCGACACGCTTTCAGCCGAGGTGTTGTTCCTGATGGATAATATTTTCCGCTTTGTGCAGGCCGGTAGTGAAATCTCCGGCCTGCTCGGGCGCATGCCGGCCACGGTGGGGTATCAGCCAACCCTGCTGACCGAAGTCGCGTCACTGGAAGAGCGGATTGTTTCTACGCGCAAGGGCGCGATCACCTCGGTGCAGGCGGTGTATGTGCCGGCCGACGACATGTCCGATCCCGCGGTTTCCACCGTGCTGGGGCATCTGGACAGCGTGGTGATCCTGTCGCGGCAGCAGGCGGCCAAGGGCATCTACCCTGCGGTGGACCCGCTGAAATCCAACAGTCGCATGATGGACCACCATGTGCTGGGTGAAAAACATTATCAGGTGGCGCGTGCGGTGCGTGAACACCTGGCGCGCTACCAGGAGCTGGAGGACATCATCGCGATGCTCGGCATCGAGGAGCTGTCGCAAGAGGACCGCAGGATCGTCGAGCGTGCGCGCAGATTGCAGCGCTATCTCACGCAGCCGTTCAATGTGGTGGCAGACCATACCGGAATACCCGGGGTGCATGTGCCCCTGAAACAGACCATTGCAGATTGCGAAGCGATCATGGATGGCAAATATGACCAGCTATCCGAGTCGGATTGCTATATGAGCGGGGCGATGCCGCAATGAACACCTTTGCGCTGGTCCTGTGCGACAGTTACAACACGCAACATTTCGCAAGTGTCAGGCAGTTCATTGGCGCGGATGACAGCGGCAGCTTCGGCATCCGCGCCGGGCATGAGCACCTGGTGGCGGTATTGCGTTATGGCCTGGCGCGCTTTGAAGATGATGACGGCCACTGGCATTATCTTTCCATGCCGGGCGGCGTGCTGCATTTCCGGGGTAATCAGATGACGGTCACCTCGGTGCGCTATTACCTCGGTGAGGATCGTGCAAAAATCCATGACCAGCTCGCTGCCGAAATGCAACAGGCGGATTCCGATGTCCATACTTCGCATGCCTCGCTGACCGAAATCGAGCATGCGCTGATCCGCCGGCTGGGCGAAATGAGCGGCAAGCAACAGGAGTGGCTATGAGCGATCGCGAGCGGCAACTCGAAGAAACCGCGCGCGATGTGCGTCGGCTGGAAGACCATGAAAAACGGCCGGCTGGCCTGTTCGGCATCATGTTTTATGGCGGCACGGTGGGCCTGCTGTTTGTCACGCCGATCGTTGCCGGCGCCTATCTCGGCCGCTGGATCGATACCTTGATTGAAGGCTATTCCGTGCGCTGGACAGTCAGCCTGATCGTATTGGGCATCGCGCTGGGTGCGTACAATGCCTACAGATACATCAAGGAAAGATCATGAACGGCAATGAAGCAGCAATGGCATGGCATCTGGGTTCGCTGGTGATCAGCGAAACGGTGCTGACCACCTGGGGCATCATGTTGCTGGTGACTTTGCTGGCATGGCTGATGACACGCAGGCTGGGTGACAATCCTTCGCGCAAGCAGACCATCGCCGAAATGATCGTGGTGGCAATGGAAAGTGCGGTAGCCGATGTCATTCCGGCAGAACGGGTGCGCAGCATCATGCCGTTTGTTGCCTCGTTGTGGATCTTCGTGCTGGTGGCCAATCTCAGCGGCCTGATTCCGGGGCTGCACGCCCCGACGGGCGATCTTTCCACGACCGCGGCACTGGCGGTGCTGGTGTTTCTTTCCACGCACTGGTATGGCATCCGTGCCAAGGGCTGGCGCAAATATTTTCGACATTACACCGAGCCCAGCATCATCCTCACGCCATTTCATATCATCAGCGAACTGACGCGTACCCTGGCACTGGCGATACGATTATTCGGCAACATGATGAGCCTGGAAATGGCGGCACTGCTGGTGCTGCTGATCGCCGGCTTCCTGGTGCCAGTGCCGCTATTGATGTTGCATGTGATCGAGGCCATGGTGCAGGCGTATATCTTTGGCATCCTCGCGCTGATCTACATTGCCGGCGCGATGGAGCCAAATGAAGATGAGGTAGCTTCCAGTAAAGTTTAAATACCATAATTAATTCAATATATTAGGAGAAATCATGAACGACCTGCATTTATTCAGCATGCTGTCGACCATCGTCGCCGGGGTGGCGATTGCCATCGGTACGCTGGGCCCGGCCTTCGCGATGGGCAAAGCCATTGCCAGCGCACTGGAAGCGCTGGCGCGCCAGCCGGAAGCGGAAAAAACCATCACCCGCACGCTATTCATCGGTCTTGCGATGATCGAATCACTGGCGATCTATTGTCTGGTGATCGCGCTGATCGTGCTGTTCCGCAATCCGCTGCTGGAATATTTCCTGAAATAACCCGCAAGGGGATACAACATGCAACTGGACCTGACAACCTTTATCCTGGAAGTGCTGAATTTCCTTGTGCTGGTATGGTTACTCAAGCGTTTCCTGTACAAGCCGGTGCTGTCCGTGCTCGATGCAAGGCAGCAACGCATACAGGGTGAGATGCGCAAAGCCGCAGTCCTGCAGGAAGATGCGGCCAGGCTGAAGCAGCAATATGAAGCCCGCCTCGCTGACTGGAATACAGAGCGCGAGATCGCCAAACAGTCACTGGAACAGGAGCTGGCCAGGGAGCGCGACACGGGAATGAAAGCGATACAGCAATCACTCGCGGATGAAGAAGCAAAAAACCGAGTACGTGCCGCCAGTGCCATCGCGACACGTGAGGCCGAACTGGTGAGAAATGCAACCAGCGGCGCATACCGCAATGCCGCCGCGATGTTGCGGCGCATGGCTTCTCCGGCAATGACACTGGCGATTCTCAACATCCTGCTGGATGATCTTGCCAGCCTGTCGGAAAAGCGGCAGGAAGAATTGCACAAGGCGGCACATCCCGAAAACGTCACCACCATGGAGGTCGTCGCCGCACATGCGCTGGAAGAAAGTGCACAGCGCAAGCTCGGCGATGCCGTTGCAAAAGTATGCGGCAAGCCATTGCAGGCGACATTCAAAACGGATACCAGCCTGATTGCTGGCCTTCGCATCAGCCTCGGCGAAAGCGTGTTGCATGCCAACCTTGCCGATGAACTGGGTTACTTCAGAAGCCAGGATAAAAATGTCTGAGCAGCAACCGACTATCGATCTGCAACAGTACCAGTTTGGCCTGCGCCTGTCCGAGCGCGGCACCGTGGTGGGCATCGGCGACGGTATCGCGTGGATCAGCGGCCTGCCCACTGCCAAGCTGGATGAACTGATCGGATTTGAAGACGGCAGTACCGGACTGGTGTTTCAGCTGGGCAAGGAATTACTGGGTGCAATCCTGTTATCGCAGGAGCAGGGCGTGACCGCCGGCATGACTGTCACGCATATCGGCCGCCGCCTGGAAGTGGGGGTGGGTGACAGCCTGCTCGGCCGTGTGATCGACCCGCTCGGCAAGCCGCTGGATGGATTGTCACCACCGGAGCTGCGCGAATACCGTCCGCTGGAAAGCGCAGCCCCCGCCATCATGGAGCGCGACTTTGTGGGCGAACCCTTGTACACCGGTTCCAAGATCGTCGATACGCTGATTCCCATCGGCAAGGGACAGCGCCAGCTGATCATCGGCGACGATGGCACCGGCAAAAGTTCGCTTGCACTGGATGCGGTGATCAACCAGCGCGGCCGCGATGTGTCGTGCGTGATGGTGCTGATCGGGCTGCCGCGTTCCGCCGTCGCCGCAACGGTGGAATCGTTGCGCCTGGCCCAGGCACTGGAATATACCGTCGTGGTGGTGGCGGAAGCCAATGCCCTGCCAGGTTTCCGTTATCTTGCGCCTTTCGCCGGTTGCGCCATTGCCGAACACTGGATGCGAGGCGGTCGCGATACATTGATCGTCTACGACGACCTCACGCGGCATGCGCAATCGTACCGCGAACTCTCGCTGCTGCTGCAGCGCCCGCCGGGACGCGAGGCCTATCCTGGTGACATCTTCTACCTGCATTCGCGCCTGCTTGAACGCTCCACGGTACTGGGTGCACAGCACGGTGGGGGCAGCATGACGGCACTGCCCATCATCGAAACACGGCAGGGCGAGCTCTCGGCCTATATTCCGACCAACCTGATTTCCATCACCGATGGCCAGATCTATTTCGACAGCAAGCTGTTTGCAGCCGGCATGCTGCCCGCGATCGACATCGGCCGTTCGGTGTCGCGCATCGGCGGCAAGGCACAGCATGCGGCGATCAAGGCGGCGTCATCACGCATCCGCCTCGACTACCTGCAATTCCTCGAGCTGGAACTCTTCGCGCGCTTTGGCACGCGGCTGGAGGCGGGCGTCGAGGAAAAGCTCAAACGAGGCCGATTGCTGAGAGAACTGCTGAAGCAGGATCGCTTGCAACCCTTGCCGGAACAGGCGCATCTCGCCTGGCTGCTGGCCTATGGTGCCGGCTTGCTGGAGAACATGACTCCTGATATTGCTGTGGCGGCCATGCCCAGGTTGTATCAGGCCGTGCAGCAGAACGGGCTGATCCTCAGCAATGCCAAAGAACAATGGCTGGCGGTGCTGAAAGAGGAATTGACGCAACATGTCGCAACGGCGTGAACTCGAAAACCGGCTTGAGCTGTACGACGACCTCACCGGCATCCTCGGCGCGATGCGCAGCTTTGCCATGGCCGAGCTGCATCGCGTGCAGCATCGCGAAAAAGCACAGGCACAGGCGGTGCAGGCGATGAGCGAAACCCTGCAGGCCGTCACTGAATATCTGCCGCAACAGGCACCTGCTATCCATGAAGTGTGGCTACTGTTCGGTTCGGTGCGCGGCTTCTGCGGCAGCTACAACGAAGACATCGTGCGCACCTGGCAGGAAGGCAATGGTACCGCGTGTCATACCATCGTGGTCGGTGAACGTCTGCAATCCATGCTGCCGAAGGATGCAAAACACCTGCAGGTGGCCGGTGCGGATGGTAGCCTCGATGCCGCCAACGTCATCGAACGCATCATCGGCGCCATCGAACAATCGCACCGCAACAGCGGCGGGCCCTGCGGGCTGGTGGCCTGCGTGCGCGACGACGAAGGCACGCGCGTGCAGCGCATGCTGCCGCTACCGGTGCAGCAAATCAAGGGCATCATGCCGCCACTGTTGAATGAGTCGCCAGTCAAAATCGGCGCAAGCGTCGCGCAACATTACCTGTTTCACGAGTTGCTCGCGTTATTGCTGAAATCCATCCGCGTGGAAAACCATATGCGCCTGATGCAGATGGAAACCGCGCTGCAGCACCTGGAACGCAGCAGCGAAGACCTCAAGCGCCAGCGCAACCGCATCCGGCAGGAAGAGATCGTGGAGGAGATAGAGTTGATGCTGAGGAAGGAGTGAGGGTTGGGATGAAATTGTGGCCCATCACACATTGTTACGGTCGAAATTTAAATCTGCCCTGTCATTTGACGGGTTATTTATTTGGTGGATTCTAATACCAAGTGCACCACAGTCTATAAAATAAGGGGACATGAAGGGAAATCTGGTAGTTTGGGTAGTGCGACCCAACCAAAATACTGGAGAAACCGATCATGTCCTATACACAGCTTACATCAGAAGAGCGTTATGTAATTTATCATTTGAAAATATTCAAGCTCAGCATGCGTGAAATAGGCCGCCGCCTTGGCCGGCACCACACCACGATAAGTCGTGAACTTAAGCGCAATGGACCTGTTGTTGCCAGCTGGGTGTACTGTCACAGAAACGCCCAGGAGATGGCCATGCAGCGTAGAAAGATGCCTCGACACTACCGCAAGCTTTCTGATGCAAATCTTGTTCGTTATGTTGAAAAAGGTCTTCGTGCAGAATGGTCACCAGATGTCATCGTTGCGCGACTAAAGATGAAGTACCCGAATGAGCGCAACAAGCGGGTTAGCATTGAAACGATATATCGCTGGGTTTACCGGAATGCCAGCATGGGAGGCCATCTTTATAACTGTCTGAGCCGATGCCACAAAAAGCGCCGCAAGCATCATCGTTACGGGACAGGGCGGGGATTGATTCCTAACCGCATTGGCATTAAGGACCGCCCGGCACTGGTGAGCACCCGTCAACGATTTGGCGACTGGGAAGGTGATACAGTTGAAGGCGCGAAGGGAGGCGGTCAAGTTACAACACATGTCGAACGCAAGAGCCGTTATTTGATTGCTGCCAAACTTGCCAACAAAACAGCATCGGCAACAACCAATGCAGTCATATTGGCTTTTAAGAAAATACCCACCGCTCTGCGCAAGACACTGACACTGGACAATGGCAAGGAATTTGCCCATTTCCAGGATATTGAGAGGCATACTGGGCTGGCAATCTATTTCGCTGATCCTTATTCGGCATGGCAACGAGGCACCAATGAAAACACGAATGGATTGCTACGAAGATACTTCCCAAAAGGATTGGATTTTAAAAACGTTACCGAAAAATCACTTGCAGAAGTTGTTAAAAAGCTGAATCATCGACCCCGCAAATGCCTTGGCTATCGGACGCCTCATGAAGTCTTTATGGAAGCTAGACGTGGTGCGGTTGCAATGTGAATTCACTTTTGATAAAGATGCTCATTGAGTTTTTGAGCTCGCTGATAGTGATTTTGTATGCAATATCTTTCAAGTTACCGATATGAAATGTTTTGCTATTCAGTTTATCTGTAGCGCAAAATGCGAATAAATAGGGTCAGACTCGATTTTTCAATCCGAGACCTGATTGCCCTTGGCGGTTACCTGCGTTCTTTCAGCAAATCCCGAATTTCTGTCAGCAATTTTTCTTCGGCTGAGGGTTCGGCAGGTGCCTTCTGCGCTTCTTCTGCTTTGCGCTTGAGCGTATTGATCGCCTTTACCGCAATGAAGATGGCGAAGGCGACGATGGTGAAATCAACCACGGTCTGGATGAATTTTCCATAGCTGATCACGACGGCAGGGGAGCCGGCGGCGGCATCCTTGAGCGTGAACGCCAGCCCGGAGAAATCGACGCCGCCGATGAGCACGCCGATCGGTGGCATGATCACATCGCCGACAAAAGACGAGACGATCTTGCCGAATGCCGCGCCGATGATGATACCGACAGCCATGTCGACCACATTGCCCTTGACTGCAAAGTCCCTGAATTCCTTCATTACGCTCATCGTCATTTCCTCCGGTCAAGTCAAGTAAACACAGTATCAGAAATCACTGCAGTCCAGTCCATACTCTTTCATGAAATCTGCCGCCTGTTGCGGGTTTTCGTGTGACAGCAAGGCACATGCGGTGTAGTTGCCCTTCATCGCACCAGTCGTTTTGTCGTGGTAAAGCCAGTCTACGATGTCCGGCTCGGTAAAGGTGATTTTCTGGCCAGCGTGATAAGCGGGGATCAGCTCGCCATCGTTGGCGAGGGTGCCGGAATAAGAAGAGCCCGTGTGGCTGAACGGGACTACCCAGAAATATTCGCTGTTTGTGCCATCCGATATGCGCACCTTGATGGAAAACCCTGTTTCTCCTGCAGCGGGATTTTCGGCGCGCCGCAGGAAGTCAGGGAAGGTCAGGTGTGCCTTGTCGAAGGCCTTAAGCATGGCAGGATCGTCATTCGCCACGATGATGACTTCGTCGCGGGCGGCACGTTCAGAGATGGTGTGGTCGCAGGCGGGAAGGATACAGGCAATCAGGGGCAGCAAGGACAGGGCGCGCAGTTTGCTCATAATGGCTGCTGACGTTAATAAAAAATTTATGAATCCATCAAGGCGGAATCATCTGTCATTGTATGCATGAACTCTTTCCAGCGGAATGCCGTTTGCCTGCTCCAGGGTAAGCGGATGCTGTGGATCAGTGCTGGTAAAAATTGGGCGCTGGGTCTGGTCACCCAGCTGGACCTGCATGGTGATGCCGCAGGTGTCGGGGTAATGCAACAAACGATTGGCGGCTTTTCCGGAAAAGGACGCAGTGCCGCGATTATCCGAATTGAAATTCTTCGCATAGTGAAAGAAATTTTCTGGAGGAATTTCTACCCAGATACCCCAGCCAAACTGCCTGTCGGTGCCCTGCACAGGGACGAAGGCCACGCCCCTGATGAAATATCTATCATCAAGGCGGCTCAGGTCGGAATCGAATTGCGCACGTTGCTGGCGCTCTGCTTCGCTGAGCGCCCAGATTGCATCCGGTAGCTGGAAGGCGATATCAAATGTGAATTCACCCAGGTCTTTGCCGCAACAATTGCATTTCATGCATGTCCCCGTTCAAGTTGAAGGCAGGCTGTGAGGCAGTGGATTGCTGCCATTCATGATAATGTAACCAGCTGTATATATTATATTATTTAATTATGCTCCGGGCCATGCTCCGCCATTGTATCGTGAGGGTTGCCTATCCAACGTGTGGAAATATGCGGAAGCTAAATTGTAGTGAAGACAGGAATGAGCGCACAGGTTCGGACAGGCAATGCAGGCCATCGCTTGACCCTGTACTTTAGTCCGAGGTATAAAATGCCGGAAAAGAAAAAAGACAAATAAATCAGGGATGAGAGAAATGGTTAAAGTCGAAGTATTTTCAGCACCAGGTTGCATCAAATGTGCGCATGCCAAAAACATACTGGAAGGTATCGTGCGTGATATCGGACGCAATCAGATTTACTGGCGTGAAGTGAACGTGCATGATGAAAAAGACTACGCAGCGGAGCTGGGCGTCATGATGTTGCCGGCTATTGCAATCAACGGCGAGCTGGCTTTCGACTCTGTGCCTAATCCGGCCAGGCTGCGTACGGAGCTTTCCCGCAGGTTGAGCTGATTCTCTTTTCGCTGGGCACCAGAGTACGGGGGCTATTCTATTGTGCCTGTTTCAGATTTCGCCAGGTGTTGCTTGGCGGCCCGGCGTTTGTGGTGCAGCGGCTGCGAAAGAGGATGAAACATTCGGGCTCAATTGCCCGATGGCACCATGCCGCAGGATGACGCTGCCGCCCACTGTGCCGACTTCTGCAAAATCCCGGCGCAGCAGCATCTCCTGTAATTGCCGTGAGGCTGGATAACAGCGCGCATAGACACTCATGTTCGGCAGGTAATGATCCAGGATCTGATCAAGCACGAAAGCGCCGTAGCCTGAACCCCTGTATTCCTTTTTCAATGCAATCATCGCCAGTTCCACGCCGCGGTCCGGAATGCCAATGGCGGCAGTCATCAGGGCGACACCAATTCGTTTGCCTTCCAGCCAGACTATGAAAAATTCCGTTGCATATCCGCTCAGGTCTATGCCCTGGCTGATGGCTGACTGAATATAGGCGCGCAGCGTTGTCTTGTCGTTGGCGGCGTGCTGGTTGAAATGGCCGTGACGGGCGCCATTCTGGACCTGGCTGTAGATGAATCCGGCGTCTTGCAGGGCTGCGCGTTGCAGGTTGGGACGAGGCAAATTGGGTGGCATATCAGACGTTGGGAAAAACAGGCCGCCATGCTCGTGTTCCGGACGGTATTCTGGCAAATCAATTCCTTGCTCATCCGACAAGGAAATTTGCATACGTTGAATATTTTTTGAGATGACAACAAAAATTTCATGCTCTAATGGCGCCGAATTCAAATTAGTCGCCTCAGCCATGGATCTGGATCTTGCCCGCACCTTTCTTGAAGTGTGCCAGACGCGCCATTTTGGCCGTGCTGCAGATAACCTGCACCTGACCACTTCTGCCGTCAGCGCGCGTATCCGTTCGCTGGAAAACGAACTGAAATCCCGGTTGTTCATCCGCCTGCACAATGAAATAGAGCTGACAGATACGGCAAGGCGGCTGATACCGCAATTTCGCAGTCTGCTTTCACTATGGGAGCAGGCGCGATTTATCGCAACGGTGGAGTCGGACCCGGCACCCAATCTCAACGTAATATGCACGCCCGGGTTATGGGAGAGTTCCAATCCCGCCTGGGTCAAGCACATGCTGGCCAGCCGTGCCGACCTCAGGTTCAGGTTTGAAACCATCATCTCATCCGAGATTTTTGGCCGCCTGCATCTCAACAAGGCCGATCTTGGCATTACCCTGGAATCGCATTCGGGTGATGATGTGCGGTGTGAACAGCTTGGGGAGATTGAGCTGGGTTTATATAGCGATACTTCGGGGCGGGCGCTGCAGGAAATCATCAGCAGCGATTACATCCATGTGGACTGGGGGACTTCATTTACGACCCAGTTCCTCGGGGTGTTTTCAGAATACCTGAATACGCGGATTACGGTTTCCACCGCAAGAATTGCCGCGGACCTGCTGGTGGACTTGCCGGGTTCGGCTTACTTTCCACAGAATATCGTTGAAAAGATGAAGCCTTTTGTTGAGCTGCAGCTTGTGATGGAAGCACCGCGCTTTCGCGTGCCTGTATATGCCGTATATCTCGCCAGCAACCACAAGGCCGAATTGATCAGGGAAGCGGTTGCGGCGATGCGGGCATTGACTGCGGGACAGCAGCCGTCGGTTTAAAGCCCACCCGAAGTTGCCTGCCACAAGCGCAGGCAAACAGACGGTTTGATTTAAAACACGCCACGTCCCATGTCGAGCAAGGTAAACAGCCCGAGTACCGCAAAAAGTGCGGCAGCGATGCCGTGGACCAGTTTCATCGGAATCCTCGCGGCAAACTTGTTGCCAAGGAAAATGGCCGGCACATCGGCCAGCATCATGCCCAGCGTGGTGCCGGCAATCACCAGGTAGGGATTGGGAAAATGCGCGGCCAGTGCCACGGTGGCAATCTGGGTTTTGTCACCCATTTCGGCCAGAAAGAAGGTAATTACCGTGGCGCCAAATACACCCAGCCTGCTGGCAAGTGTGCCTTCTTCTTCTTCAATCTTGTCGGGGATCAGTGTCCACGCGGCCATTGCGATGAAAGACAGTCCAAGTATCCACCTGAGGGTTTGCGGGCTGAGCAAAGTGGTGATAAATGCGCCAAGCGCACCCGCCAGTCCATGATTGGCGATGGTTGCGACGAAGATTCCCAAAATGATGGGCAGGGGCTTTTTGAAGCGCGCCGCCAGCAGGAAGGCAAGCAACTGGGTTTTGTCGCCCATTTCGGCAAGGGTGACGATGCCGGTTGAAACAAAGAATGAATCGAGCATGATGTCCTGACGGATATGTAAGAAATTATGACCGGTGCAATAAAGCTGATGATTTATGACTGGGTGGCAATCAGCCTGACATGATCCATTCTGGTTCTGATTTTCAGCCAGGCTATGATTTTGGCTTTGTCGGGGGCGGATATGGCCTGTTTGCTGGTCAGGTAGGCCAGCAGGATCAGTTCGGAATGGTTGCCTTCGGATTTCCACAGGACGGTTTTCATCAATGCCATATCTACCACTTGCGGATACTGGGTCTTGAGTTCCTGTGCGATGCTTTGCGTGTCCGGCTGTGATGCCTTGTTCTGTGCGAGTTCGACCTCCAGCTCCTTGATGCGCTTGTCTCTCTCCTCGCTGGTTTTCAGGCTGGCGCTGTAAAGATCGCTGAGCAGGCTGGTTTTCAGCGATGCAATATCCAGCTGAGGATTGCTGGACTGGTGTATGACCAGTTTTGCCTGATCGAGGTTGTAGTATTTGAGCCGCTTCTCGACATCCTTGATTTCGGTATCGGGCACCGGGTCGCCGATCAGGGTGACTTCGATCTGCCGGGATTGCGGATTGATGACTTCCTGGCTGCGCAGGGTTTTTTCAAAATTCAGTTCCTGGCGCAGGAAGGTTTGCGCACGGGAGTTGAAAGCGGCATCAGTTACCATGTTGTACGCAAGGTAGATGCTGGGGAGCACGGTAATGAGCACCAGCCCGGCGATGGTATTGCGCACCCTGCGCTCGGTGGAGGCATCGACGAATTGCTTGTGTGGCGGATTCAGGTAGGTGATGAACAGCACGGTGGCCAGCGCGATGAACACCATGTTGATGAAAAACAGGTAAAACGCACCAAAGAAGAATGCCAGGTGTCCTGAGGCCAGGCCATAGCCAGCCGTGCACAGCGGCGGCATCAGCGCAGTGGCGATCGCCACGCCGGGAACGACATTCGACTTTTCCTTGCGCGTGGTGGCCAGTATGCCGGCCAGGCCGCCGAACAACGCAATCAGCACATCCCAGATAGTGGGTGTAGTGCGTGCAAGCAACTCGGAGCGCGCTTCGGAAAGCGGCGTGATCAGGAAATACAGGGTTGCGCTGAACAGGCTGATCATCACGGCAAAGCTGATGCTCTTGAACGATTTCTTGATCAGGTCTACATCATTGATCGCCACCCCGTAACCTATGCCCATGATCGGGCCCATCAATGGCGAAATCAGCATCGCACCGATGATGACTGCGGCGGAATTCACATTCAGGCCGATCGAAGCGATGATGATCGCGAACATCAGCACCCACAGGTTGGTGCCCCTGAATTCGACCATCTCGCGGATGTTGCGGTCAATTTCATTGAAGCTTTGTTGGTCGTTGCGCACATTGAACTGATGTCCAAGCAATTTGCGGATTTGTGCAATCAGGGCGCTGGAAGTTTCGGTCTGGTCGTTACGCATCATTGAAATGGTCAGTCAGGCAAGGCGGGTGGGTCGAGGTGATATGTGGAGGCGATCGCGCGTCAGCATGTTTTCATATAATTAATTGAATAAAAAAGAATATTTTTCTTTGGGCCTGGCCCGCGTTGCGGCTGGAACAGACAGGCATTATAGCGCGGACCGGATACATGGCTGACACTGTATCTATGCGCAGGAATGATATGATGTTCAATTGATTGAACCCGTACCGATCGGGACCACCCAAAAGGAAAGCAAGGCCATGAGCGAAAACAAGGCAGCCAACGACGCCAATCCAGCCAAACGCAAGAAGGTCATGAAGATCATTGCCGGCATATTCATCAGCCTGGGCACGGTGCTGGTGCTGTACTGGCTGCTCTACGCGCGTTATTTTGAAGATACCGACAATGCTTATGTACAGGGCAATGTGGTGCAGATCACGCCGCAGATCGCCGGCACCGTGGCCAAGATCCATGTGGATGATACCGACCTGGTGAAGGCCGGGCAGGTGTTGGTGAATCTTGATCCTGCCGATACGAAGGTGGCGGTAGAGCAGGCCGAGGCGCAGCTGGCACAGACGGTGCGCGAAGTGCGCACGCTGTATACGTCGCACCGCCAGTTTGATGCGAACCTGGCGCAGCGCCAGGTAGAGCTGAAGCGCGCCGAGGATGATCTTGCGCAACGCAAGAAGCAGGCGGAGGGTGGCATCATCTCGCAGGAAGACCTGCGCCATGCCGAGGCGGCGGTGAATGCCGCGCGCGAAGCCGTTACTGCCGCGCGCGAGCAGATGATGTCCGGGCAGGCACTGGTGGAGGGCACCAGCGTAAAGGCCCATCCGAATGTAAAGCGTGCCGCAGCGCAACTTGAGCAGGCGCTGATCGCCTATCAGCGCACCTTGCTGCTGTCGCCGGTGGATGGCCAGGTGGCGAAAAGATCGGTGCAGCTGGGGCAGCGCGTCAGCCCCGGCGCACCGCTGATGGCAGTGATCCCGCTGGACCGCCTGTGGGTGGAGGCCAATTTCAAGGAAGCCCAGTTGCGTAATATGCGCGTGGGGCAGAAGGTGGAGCGATC
>JAJXUI010000008.1 GCA_021782995.1 Pseudomonadota bacterium
ACAGGCGGAGGTGTCCACAAGGCAGGCCGCATGGCAGCACAGAACCGTGCCAGCAAGGCTGCATCTGCACGGTCTGTCTTATTGCGTGCAAGCTCACTTTGGGCAAAGCCTTTGATACGTGCGGGGTTTACTACGCTCACACGCCAGCCAGCCTCTACCAGATTGGTCGCCAGTAATTCACTGTATGGCCCGGTGGCTTCCATGCAGAGATGAGTGTGTTCAGGCAATGCGCCACGATCATTGAGCCAGGCAGAAAAATCCTTGTGCCCTGCTGGTGTGTTGTCAAATACCTTGGATTTGATTTTATTGTTGATGAGTAATGCTATGTCGAATTTACGTTTGGCAACATCAATGCCAACCATGCAGGCAGTTTCGTTCATCGTTCGTACCTTCCTCGTATGCAGGCTCTGTATGACTTACGTCTGGCCCAAGTTACCGTTCGGTTTAATTGAACGAGAAATGAACCGCAGCACCTATCTGACACACAGGCTCATACGCCTTTAGTCTTGTCGATGTCTTGCGGTTCAGCCTGCTCAACACCTATATTGCAATGTATTTCGCTGGCAGCGTCAATATACGAGGTCTTGTCTTTTGCCTTGCGCTGCCCGCTAATGATTCGGCTGACTCTGGAGTAATGCAATCCAAAGTGATCGCCTATTTCTTTCATTCCATAACCACCGCTATCGTATGCCATGATAATTGCCTCGTCTCGGCTGCTACTTTTCTTTACATAATGATCAATAGGTTTTGCCATGGCACGTCTTTGACCCAAGGGAACTTCGCTCAAGTCAGCATTAACCGGAAATTTGGTCATCATGCGTTTCACAAAGGCTTCATTGCCTAGATAAATCTGGTTTTTCAGTTTGTCCCATAGCGCAGGTTGATTTTTCCCTTCCGACACAAATGATTTATAACGCTCGATTGCTACGCTTCTCCTTACGGCAAAGGAAGACAATATCCAATCCGTATTCAACCATAATGGGCTATCTGTCAGCCCGGCACTGGCCCTGAAGCTGCTCCACGGCCAGTCTTGTGCGCTACGCACCATACGCGCCCTTACAGGATTCAGGACGATGTAGCGGGCAAGCTCAAATTATCAGGGACAGACCGCGATTTGTTTAAATTCAAGTCTTCGGCCTCTGCGCCGACTTTGGCCGGAACGCCTTGATCAGTTCCTCGTTGGTCTCGATATACGGCCCGCCGATCAGATCAATGCAGTAAGGCACAGCGGCAAACACGCCATCCAGCGTTTCCTTGATCGCCTTGGGCTGGCCGGGCAGGTTGATGATGAGGCTGCCGCCACGGATCACCGCAACCTGGCGTGAGAGGATTGCGGTAGGTACATACTTCAGGCTGACGGCGCGCATCTGTTCGCCAAAGCCGGGCATCTCCTTGTGCGCGACGGCAAGGGTGGCTTCGGGGGTGACGTCGCGCGGTGCAGGGCCGGTACCACCGGTGGTGAGGATGAGGTGGCAGTGCTCGTCATCGGCCAGTTCAATCAGGTTGGCTTCGATGATGGGTTGCTCGTCGGGGATCAGGCGGGTGATGGCTTCCCAGGGTGAGGTGAGGGTGGCGGCAAACCAGTCTTGCAGCGCGGGGATGCCTGCATCCTGATACACGCCGGTGCTGGCGCGGTCGCTGATGGAGATGAGGCCGATGCGTAGGGTTTGATCTGTCATTTTGCGTCCTGTATCAATTGTATTTTATAAAACCTTGCCGGGATTCATCAATCCCAGCGGGTCAAATGTGTCTTTGATCTGTTTCATCAATGCCAGCTCCAGCGGGGCTTTATAGCGTCTGATTTCGTCTCGCTTCAATTGGCCGAGACCATGCTCCGCGCTGATGGTGCCTGAAAGCTGGTGCACGATGTCATATACGATGCGGTTGACCGACTCACTGTTGGCGAACAGTTCCGCATTGGCAACCGCATCCGGCATCGAGGCGTTGTAATGAATGTTGCCATCTCCAATATGGCCAAAGGCCACAATGCGGATGCCGGGAAAGGCCTGCTGCAATGCAGCATCGGATTGTTCTATGAGCTGTGGTACGCGGCTTACAGGCACGGCGATATCGTGTTTGATGCTTTTCCCTTCCAGCTTTTGTGCATCGCTGATGTTTTTGCGGAGGTTCCACCAGTGTTCAGCCTGCAGGTTGTTCTTGCTGATCTGGTATTCGATGACGCCTTCAGGGAAGGAGAGGATGGCATCGTTCAGTATCTTGTTCAGCGGTGCATCCACGATGTCACCGAGCTCAGTGATGATGAGCCATTGATGTTTCTGGTTGAATGGCTCAAAGCAGTCGGGGTAATGCTTCAAGACGAGATCCAGGCAGGTGCGTGACACGATTTCAAAGGCATTGATGCGGTCGCCACAAGTTGCGCGCAGATGCGAAAGCAGCGACACTGCCGTTGCCGGACTATTCAGGGCGACAATGGCTGTTGTCCTGGCAAGCGGGAGCGGGTACAGCTTGATTACAGCGGCCGTAATAATGCCTAGCGTGCCTTCAGCGCCGATGAAGAGATGTTTCATGTCGTAGCCGGTATTGTCCTTGCGCAGGCTGCGCAAACCGTTCCAGATGCGGCCATCGGGCAGCACGACTTCCAGCCCAAGTACGAGTTCTCGCGTGTTGCCATATCGCAGCACATTTGCACCGCCGGCATTGGTAGAGAGGTTGCCGCCAATTTCACAGCGGCTGTCGATTGCGGACAGGCTGAGCGGGAAAAGTCGGTTGTGATGCAGGGCAATATCGCGAATGTTGCCCAGTGTGCAGCCAGCTTCCACAGTCATGGTGTAATTCACTGCATCAACTTCTCGGATGCGATTCATGCGGGAAAGATTGATCACCAGCTGTGGCATCTCGCTTTCCGCGAGGGGCACCGAGGCGCCGCACAAGCTGGTATTGCCACCCTGAGGCACGATGGCGATGCGATGTTGCCTGCAAAGTTTGACCAGCGCGCTGACCTGATTTGTGTCTGCCGGGAATACCACCGCCAGTGCCTCACCAGAATAATTGCCGCGCTGGTCATTGGACCATGTAGATGTCGTCTGGCCGGTTTTGACAAATTCCGGGCCAAGCAGGGATTGCAGCGTTTCGATGAAGGGAGTGTTAGGCACGGTAAGGGTGGGTGCGGGAATATCTGGGTGCAATGATAGCAGGCCTGTAGCTGCACGGGAAAGAGCCTGGATAGGCAAATAAAAACCCCCTGCAGGGCATGCAGGGGGGAGCTGTAAGCATTGTCTGCTTATTTTTTCAGTGGTGTCACTGCGCGCTGTAATGAGTTGCGGATTGCTTCCGGACATTCCATGATATTCATGAAGCTGTGGGTACCCATCATTTTCAGGGTGGGGAAATTCAATGCTATCCGGAAGCGGGCGTACAGTGACAACACCTTCTTGTCATTGACCAGAATTTCATAGGGCAAGTGAGCAGTAGACTTCAGCTCTCCGAAGTCAATCACACTCATGATGTACTGGTCTGATTCAGGCGCACCGGTCATCATCGTGCCGAACTGGTCATCCATGCCTGGTGTGCTTTCTCGGGTCACTTTGGAGCCGGGTTTACCCTTCATCGCAACACCAAACAAGACTTCCTTGGTATTCGGGATGTCGATACGGTAGACCTTGGTGACACCTTCCGATCCGGATGCAAGACCATCCTCAACGGCTTTTACAGCTTCTTCATGGGTGGCAAAATCACCCAGTACGCTGGGTTCATCGAAGTATTCCATGCCTACCATATAGTGGTATTTGCGCATTTTCGCTGCGGTGGCGCCTTTGCCACCGAATTGCTGGAGTTTGCCCAGTGCCTTTTCCAGCAGGGCTGCAACGTTCTTGTAGTCATCCTTCATTCGATATCCGTTCGCCATATAGACCGGATTGGTATAGGAAACCTGCAACTCTCCTTTTACATTGGTGATGGCAACACGTTGCGCTGCACCAAAGCCGCCATTTTCAGACTGGGCTGCGTTTTTCAGCATGTCCGGATTGGTGATGATCAGGATGGTGGCATTCTTGTAGGGGGAATAGGTGCCGACGATCGTGAAGCCATTTGCGGTGAGCGCCGCTTTGGTAGCGTTGACCTTGTCGGTCATGTTGCCGGCTTCAGCAGAGGCCAGTATGAAGGGTTGCAGCAATTCTTCATCTGCCTTGGCCTGGGTGATAGTAAGAAAAGCTGCGGTTGCGAGGAATAATGCCAATAGACGTTTCATAACTCTTCCCTGATATGTTGTTGAAAGTATTGTATTTCCTTACTTTTGTGACCTTGAGGCCATCTCATTGTAGATACAGCATGTTAACTAATTTCTAGCCAGGTTGTGTAGATTGCATGAATCACCTATTGCTGCTGGTCGGGCTTGAACCAGGTGAGCTTTCCCCGCAGGCTGACGACACCGCCGATGATGATCAACGTTGGAGCTTGCAATGTATTGATTTCAGGCAATCCCGGCAATGTTGCTAGCGTGCCTGTGACGGTCTTCTGCTGCGGGCGTGTACCTTGCTGCACAATCGCGGCAGGGGTGTCCGGGCTGAGGCCGTGCTCGATCAATTTTGCGCTCAGCATTTCCAGACCTTGCAGGCCCATATAGACCACGATAGTTTGCTTGGGACGTGCCAGCATTTCCCAGTCCAGATCCATGCTGTTGTCCTTCAGGTGGCCGGTGACAAACACGCAGGCCTGCGAATAGTCGCGGTGTGTCAGCGGGATACCCGCATAGGTGGATACACCGGAGGCAGCAGTGATGCCGGGCACCACCTGGAACGGGATGTTGTTCTCGAACAGTTCTTCGATTTCTTCACCGCCGCGGCCGAAGATGAAGGGATCACCGCCTTTCAGGCGGAGTACGCGCTTGCCTTCCTTGGCCAGGCGCACCAGCAGTTTGTTGATGTTTTCCTGCGGCATGGTATGGTTGCCACGCATCTTGCCGACGAATATACGCTCGGCATCGCGACGGGTCATGTCGACGATGGGGGCGGACACAAGATTGTCATACAGCACGACATCAGCCTTTTGCATCAGGCGCAGCGCCTTGAAAGTGAGCAGGTCGGGATCGCCAGGGCCGGCGCCGACCAGGAACACTTCACCGATGGCTTTCTGTTCTCCGCGCGTCTCGCGCTCGACCTTTTCCCGCAGCATTTTTTCGGCCGAGGCTACATCGTCTGCGAAAATCTTTTCGGCAATCGGGCCTTCGAATACTTCTTCCCAGAAGATGCGGCGCTTTTCCGGTACGGCGATCATATCCTTGATCAGCATTCTGAATTTTGCTGAAAATGCAGCCAGCCTGCTGTAAGCCTGCGGGATCATGGTTTCGAGCTTGCCGCGCAGCATGCGAATCAGGACCGGTGAGGCGCCACCGCTGGAAAACGCCACCACGATGGGCGAGCGGTCAAGGATAGAGGGCATGATGAAGGTGCAGAGCTCAGGGTTGTCCACCACATTCACCGGCAGGTTACGGGCCTTGGCGTCTTGCGATACCGCCTGATTGACGGCCTCATCGTCTGTAGCCGCAACAACCAGCATGTGGCCTTCAATGTGTTTGACCTGATAGCGTTCGGCAATATGTGAAATGTTCTGCATGTCGGCGTAGGCGGGATGCAGTTCTGGCGAGACCACGGTCACTCGTGCGCCTGCCTGCACCATCAAGGAGGCTTTACGCACGGAAACTTCGCCGCCACCGACGACCAGGCATGACTTGCCTTTGACATTCAAGAAAATTGGCAGGTAATCCATTGAAATTTGTAACTATATGAATAAATTGAATTGTTTGTTGCTATCAGAAAGTGTATCTGACTGCTGCAGCTTATGTTTCCGTACAAAATCGACAAACCGCGATGCCCAATGGCAGTTACCGACGCTGCGCTGGTGGGTATAGCATGCCAGCATATTATGCAGCATCAGGCCGTCATGCTCGCCATCAATGCCATGTCCCCGCTCCATTTTAAAGGCGAATTTCGTATCGGCCGGCAGGTTATCCAGGCTGGAATAATGAAACTCATGGGCACGAATGGTTTTCTCGTTTGATTCATGTGCTTGCCAGGGGTGATTTTTGTTTGCAGTCAATGTTACGTAGCCACGCCCAACTGGCTTTTCGTGCATCACGATATCGCCAGGTATTGCGCCAACCATGGCATGGGTTTTTCCCTGATACGAGATGTTGCGCGACAAATACATCAATCCACCGCATTCCGCGTACACAGGCATTCCGTTGTTGACGGCAGTGCCGATGGCATGACGCATGCCCGTGTTGGCCTCCAGTTCGGCTGCCAGCATTTCTGGAAAACCTCCGCCGATAAACAGGCCATCCACCTCTGGTAGTTGCTGGTCGCGGGTCGTGTCAAACGGGATGATTTCTGCGCCTTCGGCGCGCATGGCATCAAAATCATCCGCATAATAAAAGCCGAACGCACGGTCATGCGCAACGCCGATGCGCACTTTGGGTTGCGGGGCGGCATAAATCGCTGCGTGTGGCGGTGTATTGATTGCAGCAGTTCGGGACAGGTCGATGAGTTTGTCCAGATCCACCTGTGTTTCAACGGCATCGCCAAGCAATTGAATCAGCTGAGTTGCTTCTGTCGATTCATTGCTGGGCATCAGTCCCAGGTGGCGTTCGTCTATAGACAGCCGCTTGTCATGCTGAATTGCGCCGATCACTGGCACATCGGTGTAATGATGGATGACTTCTCTCAGCTTGGACTCATGCCGGCTACCACCTAGATTATTCAGAATTACGCCGGCAATGTGGATGTCCCTGTCGAAAGCCTGGTATCCCAGGATCAACGGTGCGATGCCGCGCGTCATGCCTCGCGCATCGATCACCAGCACCACAGGCAGGTTCAGCAGCTTCGCAATGGCTGCATTGCTGTTGCTGCCATCCAGCGCCAGACCGTCATACAGGCCCTTGTTGCCTTCAACCAGGTTGAATTCGGACAGGTTATTGCCGAATGTTGTTTCAACCTGTTCCGGCTGCATCAGGTAGAGATCAAGATTGCGGCAGGTGCGCCCACTGGCCTGGCTCAGCCACATCGGGTCGATGTAATCCGGTCCTTTTTTGAAGGGCTGAACGGAAACGCCGCGTCTTTTCAACGCGGCGCAAATTCCGATACTGACCGTGGTTTTTCCGGAGGATTTGTGGGCGGCAGAAATCAGCACCCGGTTCATGTTGTCAATCGTCGTTCTTGCTTGCTACAGCAGCATCGTGAGGGAAGGTGTTGAGTACGCGGTTGCTGACCAGCGCGATGAGATAGGCAACGGCCAAGCCACCCAGGCCGAGGAAGATTTCAGGCACTGATGGAGCATAATGTGCGATCTGCCCATCGCCGAAAGTGCTGCTGACTTCATATCCCGGGAAGATGGACAGCGGGAAAGCCTGGCCGCCAATGATGAAGCTGTAGAGGAAGGCAAAACTGCCCATGATTACCAGTACGGAAGCAGCCACAACCGATTTTGCACCGCCGAAGCCGGGAAGGTAGAGCAGTACCATCGGCAGCAGGCTGCCGATGATGACATAGCCGATCCAGAAAACCTGTGGATATACACCACCATCGCGCAGGAAAAACATTTCAAATGCAGTCTGTTTGGCGAAATACAGATTGGTCATATGGTAGGCGGCGACCAGGTACAGTGAGCTGATCACGAATGTACCCAGCAGGTTCTTCATGCGCTTCAGCATCGTGGCATCCACGGCTGTGCAGTTCCACGCAAACATGGAAGCCTGGGCAATCAGGAATACCGCCATGCCCCATGCAAATGACAGTACGATGAACAAGGGTGGCAGCAAGGCGGATGCATAAGCCTGGCGTGCGGCAAGGAAAGCAAAGATGAAGCCGGTACCGGAAGTCAGGATCACGCGCCAGGCAAACATCAGCAATCCAGCCGGTTTGGACCACATGTTCAGGTGCTTCTGCATGATGGTCCACAGGTAGACTGCGGCAAAACCGAAGAATCCGCTATACAGGAAAATATTCCATGCGAATACCGAGGTTGGATTGAAATGCGTGGCGGCGACAATGATGCGGTCCGGGCGGCCAAGATCCAGCATCAGCACGGACAGGCCGCCTGCCAGCAGGGAGACAGCCAGTAGCCCGGCCAGCGGCGTACGTGATTTGTATGAAGTCTTGCCGAATACGGTACCGATGGAACCGATATTCAGTACGCCGGAAGCGGCTACGATCATGAATATCGCAAATACGTGCGGGGTGCCCCAGACGACCTGGTTGTTCATGCCGGTGATGATATGCCCGTGCTCTTCCATTGCATGCATGGCAAGGAATCCGAACAGCGCGAACAGCAGGCCGATGGCTACCAGGGCATAGAAGTAAACAGATTCATTACGTGAAAATTTTTGTGATGACATGTGCTCAAATTCCTTCGTAGCGTACGCCAGTGTTGAGGTCCAGGTCGGAGCGGATCTGCGTGGTGGCGACAGCGCGTATGCGTTTGGAGATGTCGCTTTGCGGGTCGTTGAGATCGCCGAACAGGATCGCATTGTGGCCGGCCTTGCTGCAGGCTTCGGCGCATGCAGTAGTCTTGCCGTCACGGTCGATACGATGTACACAAAGTGTGCAGCTTTCAACGGTCCCCTTGCCGCGAGGCACTTCGGTTTTCTGGTCGGTCAGGACTTCATGCACGAAGGAGCGTGCCTTGTACGGGCAGGCCATCATGCAGTAGCGGCAACCGATACAGACGTGCTTGTCGACCAGCACGATGCCGTCGGCACGCTTGAATGATGCCTGTGTTGGGCAAACGTCCACGCAGGGAGGATTTTCGCAGTGCTGGCACATCATCGGCAGCGAGGAAACATGGCCGGTCAGGGTGTCTTTCAGTTGAACCTTGCGGATCCACTGCGAGTCCGTGTCCAGTGTGCCACCTGACAGTCCGTTCTCTGTGTTACAGGCTGTGACGCAGTCATTGCAGCCGGTTTCGCATTTTCCGCTATCAATCAGCATGCCCCAGCGTACCTTGTTGCTGGCGGGTTCGCCTGCCGGGCGTGCCTGTGCAACTTCATACAGCATCATGCCGGGCGCAATTGCCAGGCCGGCAATGCCGATGGAAGTCTTTGTCAGGAAATCCCGGCGCTCCGGGCTGTTGCAGCCTTCTGCTTGCCGGTGGTCTGGTTGATTCTGGATCATTTGCCTGTCTCCGCTGTCTTGGCTGCCTCGAGTGGCTGCTTTCTCTTTGTACTGTGGCATTCGAAACAATCCAGCTTGACGGCTGCATAGGCGTGGCAGCCCTGGCAGAAAGCTTCGTTGCTGCCAACTACGCTGTTGGTCTTGGTGCTGGCATGGCATTCCACACATTCGGCCAGGCTGTACTTTCCGCCCCGAATGCCCAGCCGCATGGTTTCAGTGCGCTGATGCTTGATCAGGTCCATATGGATCCTGCGCATCAGTTGTGGGTCTTCGACACACTGCCCGCCTTTGCCTATATCCAGCTTGGGAAACTCATGGCTTTCCGCAGCATGTGCTGAAGAGGCGATCCAAACCGAAAGGAGTAGTGCAGCGATACGAATCACCATTTTCATCATTCACCCAGACCCATTTGAATGTAACCGGTAGGACATACATCGGAGCAGATGTGGCAACCGATACACTTTTTATAGTCGGTGTCCACATAGCGGCCCAGGGTGGCTTTGGCTTTTGGTACACGGAACACGGCTGTCTGCGGGCAGTACACCACACAGTTGTCGCACTCGAAACACATGCCGCAACTCATGCAGCGTTTGGCTTCGTCGATCGCCTGTTTTTCATTCAGTGCATGAAGACGCTCCTCGAAATTGCCCAGCGCAGACTGCTTGTCCAGTGTCGTGACATCACGCTGGATGCGCGGGGTGAAGGGGAAGTGGCCGAGGAACAGCTCATCATGCGGTATCACGTAGCGGTCTGAGCGGTTCTCATAGTTATGAACTGCAGCATTGGTTTTGTCGGTACCCCAGATCGGCTCATGTGATTCTTCGATTTTCAGGCCCTTCTCGATCATCTTGCGCATCAGGTCAAACTGGTGCGCATCAATCTTCGGTCTCTTCCCGAGTTCCATGCCTTGCAGATACTGGTCAATACCGTCCGCAGCGATGGAGCCATGGCCAATTGCGGTGGTCAGCAGGTGGGGACGAATTACGTCGCCACCGGCGAATACGCCTGGCTTGCCCGGCAACTGGTAATTCTTGTCGGTCTTGATGAAACCATTGGCATTGTTGAATTCTTCCAGACCGGTGAAGTCGATGCCTTGGCCGATCGCAGATACGATCAGGTCAGCCGGCAGATCGATTTCGCTACCTTCTTCTTTCTTGATCTCAAGCTTGCCGCCAACAATCTTGGCCTCGCACTTGGCTACGCGCAGTGCAGTAGCACGGCCGTTTTCCTTGACAACACCAACGGGCATCAAGCCGCCCTTGATATCGATACCTTCTGCCAGCGCCTGCTCGATTTCGTGCTTGTTGGCAGCCATTTTATCGATCGGGAATACGGAGATCAGCACCACATCGGCACCCTGTTTGGCAGAAATTGCAGCCACGTCTTGAGCCATGTGACCTGCGATTGCCTTGTCCAGATCAGTCGGGTTGGCTTTTTCGATATGTCCCAGACGGCGTGCCACGGTTGCAACGTCAACCGAGGTATCGCCACCGCCGACTACAACCACGCGCTTGCCTACATGCTGCATACGTCCCTGATTGAATGCATCCAGGAATGCGGTCGCAGTGACGACGTTCGGTGCGTCAGAATCTGGAACTGGCAGCGGGCGGCCTGCTTGTGCTCCCATGCCGAGGAATACTGCATCAAATTCCTTGTTGATCTGTTCCATCGTGACATCTTTACCGATGCGCGTATTCAGGCGTGCTTTTACGCCCAGCGCCATGATGCGGTCGATTTCTTTGTCCAGCACTTCACGTGGAGTACGGAACCCGGGAATGCCGTAACGCATCATGCCGCCCAAGTATTCATGATCATCGAAGATCGTGACTTCGTGTCCTTTCATTGCCAGCTGATAGGCGCAGGACAGTCCGCCAGGGCCGCCGCCGATGATGGCAACTTTCTTGCCGGTGCTGGTTTCTGGCTTTGCATATTGCAGGTTGTTGGCAATCGCGTATTCGCCCAGGAAGTGCTCAACGGAGTTGATGCCGACATGATCTTCAACCTCATTACGGTTGCAGCCGGACTCGCAGGGAGCGGGACATACCCGACCCATCACGGACGGGAATGGATTGGCCTGGGTAAGACGGCGCCAAGCATATTCCTGCCATGGCATGCCTGCGGGAGGTTTTTCGGTGCCGCGAGTAATTGCCAGATAACCACGAATGTCTTCACCAGCGGGGCAGCTTCCCTGGCAGGGGGGAGTGGATTGCACATAAGTAGGGCATTTGTAGCTGTAGCTGGACTGGAAAATCTTGTCGCGCATTGCCACTTTTGTATCGCCATCTTTGTAGCGGCGGAAATTGAGATTCTTGACTTCCGTAGTAGTAGTTGACATTCGCTTTCTCCTAAAATTGGTTAGCTATCTTGGATAATTATTTGTCGCCCAGCTTGATCGCATTGCTGACCAGTTGGTGTACACCACCGATCAGGCGTCGGTCAAAGCCGTAATAGGGCAGTACTTTGGTGAATTGTGCTTTGCAGATTGCGCAGATGCTGGCCATGAAATTCACGCCATGTGCATCCACTACGGTTTGCAATGCTTCCATGCGGGGAAGAGCGCCCTTAACTCGCAACTCCAGCAGGTCATCTGTCAATATGCCACCACCACCGCCGCAACAGAAGGTTTTTTCGTGCGTTGTACCTTCTGGCATTTCAAAGAAATGATTCGCTGCAGCTTTCACAATATTGCGCGGGATCTCGAACTGGCCGCCAGGATAGTCACCCATGCCGGAACCACGTGCAACGTTGCAGGAGTCGTGGAAGGTGATGATGTGCTTGTCATTGGCTTCCTTGTCGAAGCTGATGGCCTTCTGCTGAATCAGGTCCCATGTCACTTCGCAGATATGCATCGGCTGCTTGTAGCGATGATCCAGCTGATTTTGCAACTCGATTGCGTATGGGTCGTTTGCACCGTCACCCACGCCTATCAGGGTGTTCCAGAAGCTGTATGCAACGCGCCATGCATGGCCGCATTCACCTACCACGATACGCTTCACGCCCAGCTCCAGCGCTGCTTGCCGTATGCGTAGTGCAATTTTGCGCATCTGGTCATAGTTGCCGATAAACAAACCAAAGTTGCCTGCCTCGGAAGACATGGAAGATAGCGTCCAGCTGATACCAGCGGCATGGAACACTTTGGCATAGCCAATCAGACTGTCGATGTGAGGCTCGGCAAAGAAGTCAGCAGAAGGCGTGATCAGTAATACTTCTGCGCCTTTCACGTCCAGTGGGAAGCGGATATCGAGGCCGGTCGCTTCCTTTGTGTCTTCTTCGACACCTTCCAGCGTATCTTCCAGTGCGGCCTTGGGCAGGCCGAGATTGTTACCGATCTTATGAACTTTGCCTATGATTTCATTGGCATATTTCTGGCCGTATCCAGCTGCAGCCAAGACTTCACGGGCTGCCATTGTGATTTCAGCAGTATCAATGCCATAAGGGCAGAATACCGAACAACGACGGCACTCTGAACATTGATAAAAGTAGCTATACCACTCATCCATCACTTCGCGGGTCAGTTTGCGCGCACCAACCAGCCAGGGGAATAGCTTGCCTGGCAGTGTGAAATAACGTCTGTATACGCTGCGCATCAGGTCCTGTCGCGCAACCGGCATGTTTTTGGGGTCTGCGGTACCGATGAAGTAATGGCACTTGTCTGAACAGGCTCCGCAATGCACACACGCATCCAGGTACACTTTCAAAGAACGATATTTTCCCAGTAACTCACTGAACTTGTTGATGGCTTTATCATGCCAGTCTTCAGTTTCGAAGGCGGGGAAGCCGATATCGTTCTGAATCTTGTCGTTTGCGACAAATGATTTTAGTCCATCCATTGCCCCAGGCTGAATTGCTGGGGCAATGTTGAATACCCGGTATGGGGGCGCTTTGATTTCTGTAGCCATTTTCCTTATTTCCCTGATTCCAGTTGGGCTGCCCAAGTAGCGAGATGACGCTTGTCTCGCGAGTTTTCTACCTGATTACGGCTTGGTGAGAAGAAAATTCCAGGTGCATGTAACAATTTGCTGAATGGGAAAATGATCATCAGGAGTGCGATCAGTGACAGGTGAATTTTGATTACGCTGTCTTCCGGTACCGGATTGATATGGAAGCTCATCAGGCCCATGAAGAAGTTCTTGAGTGTGATGATATCGGTATGCGAGATGAATTTCATATAGAGTCCGCTGGCCCCGATGCCGATTAGCAACACAAGCATCAAATGATCTGATGGTGTGGAAATGTAACGGATACGATCAACGAATATGCGTCGACCCCACAAGCCCGCAAGGCCGGCTACCATCAGGAAACCCGCATAAATACCGAAAGGCTGCATGAATTCGACCCAATCCCATACAGGATTGATGAAATATCTGATATGACGGATCAAGGCCAAAGCCAGGCCTGCATGAAACATGGCGCTGAAAAGCCATGTCCAGAGTGAGGCTTTAAAGAGACTTTGAAACAGGAATACTTCCCGTGTCATCAACATAACCACACCAAATTTCGTACGAGGCGACGGTGTGGTTGGAATCTTGAGCGGCGCTGGTGTGCGCGCATATGTAGAAATACGGTAAATCAGACCTACAGCAAACAACCCCGCTGCAAAATAAAAAAGAACGGCAAACAATATAGTCATATGGTCATTCAATATATTCAAATTGAGCGGGAATTGCCTTCACTCCTTAGATGCAGCCGGTTGGTTTTGGCAGGCCGGCGATCTTGCAAGCCTGTTTGCCTGGTCCGTACGGGAACAGTTCATACAGGTACTGGCTGGAGCCTTTTTCCGGTCCAAATTTTTTGCCAATTGCCTTTGTCAGTACGCGAACAGCCGGAGCAATCTGGTACTCGTCATAGTATTCACGCAGGAAGTTGATGACTTCCCAGTGATTGTCTGTCATGTTCAGGTTTTCAGTCTGTGCGATATATTGCGCGACATCCATGTTCCAGTCGGCGAGGTTGATCAGATAACCTTCTTCGTCTGTTTCGTAGCTCTTACCGTTTACTTCGATATTTGGCATGGTGATTCTCCTAGTGGTTATTACTTGATTACAGCCAGGACTGGCAGTTCTTGTTTGCAGCAACCAGATCGACGAAACCACCGTAATCAACAGTGGAAACGCCATCTATTACGCGATCTGCCATGCCGCGTGCTTCCAGGTCCGGCATCAGGACATGAATCTTGAAGCGGCCTAAAGCTTCGCGGGTTTTGGCTTCGAGCGCGCAGCCCTTGGTGGCTGCAATTACTGCATCTTCAATAAGCAGGATTTCGCCCTTGTCCATGACGCGCAGGCAGTCATTGAAAGAGCTGTTGCTTAAAGGCGATTTATTAATGATATGAAGCATTCTTCAACCTTTCGAGATATTCCGACCATTAGAAGCTGAGTACAACATCCTGCTCGTCCATCAACGCACCCATTTCCTTGCTGGATAGAACGGTTACATCGACAAGCAGATCGTCTTCGGTCAGTCCACGTGCTTCCATGGATTCCTTTTCTACATACAGTTTCTCGATATCGTAGCCTTCCAGCGCACGATAGGTGGTGGAGAAGTTCTTGGTCTCGATTCCTTTTGTTTGCTGACCCTTCTTCAGCTGAAATACGCCATCATCCACGAATGCCAGAGAAACATCCTGATCGAATGCTGCCGTGATCAGGACGACCTCCAGGGACTCCAGAGCATAGATCGTGCCGTGCGGGGCTTTTCGATTCACAAACATGAATTTTTTTACATCGCTCATACGTCCCCCCTTAGTCGCCGAATACAACCAGACGGTCAGACTGGATTCCAGCCTCGACCAGTTGCCCAAGTCCCGAAATGCGGAAACCCTGAGCCAGGTTGTCGTCCTTGATGCCGCGGCGCATCGCCGCTGCAACGCAGACAACCAGATCCACACCATGGTCTTCCGCCAGCTTGGACCAGCGGTTCACGATGTGACGGTCATCTTGAGGAGGTTCAGTGAACTTTGTGGAGTTATTGACACCGTCGTGGTAGAAAAAAACCCGACCAACTGTATGGCCTTTAGCGATGGCTGCCTTGCAGAACAAATAAGCCGAATCACTTGCCTCATGCTGATACGGCCCTTCGTTCACCAGTATTCCAAATTTCATTCAGTTTTCCCTATGCAAACAACCGGTTAGAATCGGATATGTGTACTTGAGTTCAGAGCGTTGCGAGAGCCTCTCCAGTCATCGATCAGATACTTGGTGAATGGCAACTCTGTCTTCTCGAAGAACTGTGGCCAGCCGATACGGTCGATCCAGTCAGACAGGCGCTCCCATGCTTTTGCGTCTTTCTTGTATACAGAGAGGATCTTTTTCACGACGGTGGCAACTTCAGGCCAGCGTGGTGGATTGTTAGGCAATCCTGAAGCAACCATCTTCATGAATGTTGGCTTGCCACGTGCATTGGAGTTTTTGCCACCAACCCAGATTGCCAGCTTGGAGTATTCCGGATCGTTGATCTGCATGGGTGGGCAAGGTGGGTAGCATGCACCGCAGCATACACATTTTGCTTCATCCACTTCCAGGGAAGGTTTGCCGTTAACCATCGCAGGGCGGATCGCAGCAACCGGACAGCGCGCCACAACTGCTGGACGCTCACATACGTTGGCTACCAGATCATGGTTGATCTTGGGTGGCTTGGTATGCTGGATGATGATCGCGATGTCAGCCTGGCCGCCGCAGTTGATTTCGCAGCAAGAGGTGGAAAGGTGAACGCGGTTGGGCATTTCCTCTTTCTTGTATTCATCGATCAGCTCGTCCATCAGGGACTTTACCACGCCGGAAGCGTCAGTGCCCGGAATGTCACAGTGCAACCAGCCCTGGGTATGCGCAATCATGGATACGGAGTTACCAGTGCCGCCAACCGGGAAGCCATTCTTTTCCAGCTCCTTGATCAGTGGGTCAACCTTGTCTGCGCTCGATACCATGTACTCGATGTTGGAGCGGATGGTGAAGCGAACATGGCCTTCTGCAAACTTGTCACCGATATCGCACAGCTTGCGAATGGTGAACACGTCCATCTGCCGCTGCGTACCGGCACGAACTGTCCAGACCTCATCCCCGGTATGAGACACATGATGCAATACACCTGGACGTGGCCGATCGTGATATTTCCAGTTGCCGTAGTTCTTGATGAATTTCGGGTGCAGGTATTGCTTGTTATCCGGCACGCCACTCTCAATCGGGCGGCGTAATGCTGTTTGTGACATATTCTAGGCTCCCAGTTAGGCTTGTTTCTTGGCTTGGATCTTGGCAACTTCCTCATCCCATCCGTCTGTACGTACATACGGGTTGGTACGGGGGTGATTGATCATGCTAGCGTCAACGTCGATTTCCATGGCTTCCAGGAAGTTGACGAGGCCGATACGCTCGATCATTTCACCGGTACGCTCATGCTCCAGCGCGTTTTCAGCGAAGAAGTCGATGGTGCGTTGCGCGAAATCAACCAGCTTTTCACGATCTTCTTCGGTGTCCAGTTTCATGAACGGGATGATCACGGTGCCGAACAGGTCGCCGATCTTCAGGGTACGCTTACCACCTACCAGGACAGTTGCGCCGCGGTCATTGCCGGTAGCCAGTGCGCCTGTCATCACGTTGATGCAGTGCATGCAGCGTACGCAGTCCTTGTTGTCGATTTCCAGGGATTGTGTGTCGTTGATGGCAACGGCGGAAATGTTCGCGCCTTTTGTAACCTTGGCTGTCTGTTTCAGGGTAATTGCCTTGGTCGGGCAGCGGGCAATCACGTCGTTCACCAGCTCGTCCATGCCATGCTTGGCCATCCATGCCTTGGCCATTTTCTCGTCAGTGCGCATGTTGTCGCGCCATGTGCCGATAACTGCCATGTCAGCGCGCTGAATGGAGTTCATGCAGTCGTTGGGGCAGCCTGAGAATTTGAATTTGAACTTGTATGGCAGGGAAGGACGGTGCATATCGTCCAGGAAGTTGTTCAGCACTTCGCGATGTGCAGATGCTTCGTCGTAGCAGGACTGCTCACAACGGGCGGCACCTACACAGGACATGGAGGTGCGTACGGCCGGGCCTGCGCCACCAAGGTCGAAGCCCATTTCATTCAATTCGTCGAATGCGCTCTGAACTGAGGAGGTATCCGCACCCTGGAACATGATGTCGCCAGACTGGCCGTGGAAAGCGATCAGGCCGGAACCGTGACGCTCCCATACGTCGCACATCTTGCGCAGTACGTCAGTTGTGTAATGCATGCCGGCCGGAGGCTGGATACGCAGTGTGTGAAATTCGGCTGCATCCGGGAAGATAGGTTCGCCGGTTTTCTCGTCTTTCAGTTCGGTAAAGCGAGGAATCACGCCGCCGCCATAACCGAATACGCCAACGGTACCGCCCTTCCAGTAGCCTTTCTTGGTTTTGTAAGAGGTTTCCAGCTGACCCAGCAGGTCAACGGACATATCGTTGTTCTGCGCCAGACGCTTGATACCAGTTACAAAGCTGGGCCATGGGCCTTTCTCGAGTTCGTCGAGGTTGGGTGTATCATGCAGTTTTTTTGCCATGATGATTCCTTTCGTTAATCAATTGGTTAAAGCCCAGACATGTACCAAGACTGGAGCATGGTTTTAAAAAGTAAAACGGGAAGCTTTGATCCTTGCAGGATATAAAGCATGGGTTCAAATCTTGCATGTGCCGCAACTGCCAATAAAATCCGCGTCTTATGCAGACCAAACCAAATCTAGTCTGTCTGCGAATCATACTTAATTTTAAAGTGGGTTAAATAACTCTTATGGGGGGGTGTACTGATCAGCCGATGGTGTTAGCGGGGGTATCTCAACTTGGCTATCCAATAACAATGAAAGCAAAAGGGGAGAAAATCAGTGATTGAGGAATATATAATAATGCCACTATCGTTTTCTGGCCATTATTTGTGGCAAATTTATTGAGGGCAAGATGGCTGAGATCAAGGAGTTGGGAAGGTTCAAGATTCCACTGGGTGGTCAGGAAATTGAATTGCAGCAAATAGACCATGCTGAAGACGGCATGAGCATGATGCGGGTGCGCATACGAGAAGCCAAACGTTTTACCATTTTTGACATTGATCCTGTCACTGCGCAGCAGTGGGCGGAAATCATGTTGAAATGGGCCGAAATCCAGCAAGCCGGTGCAGGCGAATTCAATCAATAATTCAGACAGGCAAGGTGTCACAGACTATGATCGATGTGGTTTTTGATCTGGAGGGCTCGGTTGTTCCGGAGTATTACCCTTATCCGCTTTGGGATGCGCTTGTTTCCACGCTTCCGTTGATTAATCAGCAAAATGTCGGGGTGCATCCGTTGCGGGGCTCGGTCAGCGGGAGAGAGTTCCTGCTGGCGAAACGTTCAAAGCTTATACTGCGGGTGGCTGAAGCCGACGTTAATCACCTGACAGGATTGTCCGGCAGCGAATTGAAAATCGGTGAACATGTACTTAGGGTGGGAATGGGCAGGGAGCGTGAATTGCAAGCCGCGAATACCCTGCATGCGTGGCTGGTGCAGGGGGGGGGCGATGAAATCCAGTTCATGGAAGACATGCGTAGTCAGCTGGATGCGGCGGGAGTCGACGGCAAGCTGATTTGCGACAAGCGACGTGTCATCAACGATGGCCACCAGTCCGTCGAGGGGTATGGGCTGGTATTGCACGATTTAAAGCCGCAAGTTTCCATGCAGATCCAGCAAACCGGCCTGGGTGGCGCAAGGCATTTGGGTTGTGGTATTTTTGTACCTTTCAAGGCAATCACCGGCCTGGAATAAAGCAGACTTTGTTATCTACGTTATCTACAGGAGGAAAATAAAGATGGGTTATGTTGTAAATGGTGTAGAACTGGAAACGGATCCGGAAGGTTATTTGCTGGAGCCCAACTATAGCGAAGAAGTGGTCAAGGTAATTGCCGCTGCTGAAAATATTGAACTGACACCACGTCATTGGGAGGTAATCAATTACCTGCGCGACCAGTATCGTGAAGAGGGGCATACCCCCAATTTCCGCAATATGCTGAAGGGTGTGCAGGAATTCTGGCCGGAAGCCGACAGCAAGGCCTTGTATGATCTGTTTCCGATCGGCCCGGCCAAGCAGGGTTGCAAAGTGGGCGGATTGCCGCAGCCGTTGGGCAAGGGTGGTTACTGATCCACGCCTGACGGCAGGGACTGGTCTCGTGTCCTTGCCGCATTATTAACATAATCCTGCATGCGTTCACTCCGTGCAGGATTTTTTAATGAGCAATATAAATCTTGAGTACACAGCAAAGATCAAAGATCCGAGTCAAAAGCAGCTGGCACAGTGGTAATCGCAAGAAAACGCCGCAGGAAATTGCCGGAGCATTTGCATTCATCATCTGGCGTATCAGTGACAATACGCTGAAAAATGTACGTCGAGCTGATTTTGATATCGAGATCGGCCCGCAGTATTTTTCCTTCCTGCGAGAATTCCTGGTCTTTCTCGTGATGGTGTCGGACCGTATCGTGTACGAAAAACTGAATGAGCAGGACCGCATGGATTTCACCGGTGCACTGGCAAACCGTGTGGCAGAACACATGGCGGAAAATCAGGGTGAATGGCTGGGCGGCTCCCTGCGCGAATACAAGGACAGTTTCATCGATTTTCTCAACCAGCGTGCCGGCGAATATGCCGATTATCATTACAACGGCAAGGACAACTCCTTTTCTTTCCTGCTGTACCTCGGACAATGCATGAAAGAAGTGGTTGATGAAAAGGACAAGACCTGGGTGGTAGACCAGATGATCGCCATCGAAGCGCCCGAGGCGATCGGCATGGTGGAAAAAGCCATGGTTGGCCTGTTCGACAATATGGCCTCTTCCGCAGATGCGCAGCATCCGCCTGCGGATATTGAGACGCCTCCCGCAGAGCAATGAGCGCTCCGTTTGATCTGCAGGATGATGAAGCCTATCGGCAATGGCGCGACCAGAAGTTACGTCTCGCGCCAGCGCGTGTGGAAGAATTGCGGGTCGAGATCAACGATCCGCGCAACCTGACGGCAGCTGAACATGATGCGATGCTGCAATGCATCCGCCGCGCAAATATGGTGGTGTATGTTTCCAGGGCAACTGTTGCGGATAAGGATGTCGCACGCAAGCTGGGTGCGCAGTTTGGCCTGCGGCGGCTCAATGCCAACTGGCTTGCGGGCGAAGACGGCATCTCCGAAATCAAGGTCAGCAATGGAGAAGATGCTACACGTCAGGCCTATATCCCGTATACCAACAAGCCAATCAAATGGCACACCGATGGCTACTACAATACCGATGATGAGCGTATTCGCGGCATGATCCTGCATTGCGTGCACAGCGCGTCGGATGGGGGCGTGAACCGCCTGATGGATCATGAGATGGTGTATTTGCAGCTGCGAGACGAGAATCCCGAGTTTATCCGTGCGTTGAGTGCGAATGATGTGATGAGCATTCCGCCGCGTACCGATGAGGACGGCGTGGCGCGCGCAGAACAGCGCGGCCCGGTGTTTTCGGTGGATGGCAACGGCAAGCTGCATATGCGCTATACCGCACGCACACGCAGCATCGAATGGAAGCAGGATGCACTGTCACGTGCAGCGCTGGCGGCGCTGGTGAAGATTCTGGATACGCCTTCGCCTTATATCTACAGTACACGGCTTGAAAGCGGCATGGGCCTGCTGTGCAACAATGTGCTGCACGATCGCAGCGGCTTTAATGACAATGCGGATGCGCCGCGCCTGCTGTATCGAGCAAGGTACTTTGACCGCATCGTGAATTCATAGCGGAAATTGCTATGGCTGCCGGGGGATATGTGTCGCCAGCATCGACCGGATGGCGGCAATGCCTCAGCAGGAAATCAACTACAGCAGCTGGAATGAAAGTGCTGTGATTACGGAGCCGAGCAATGCCCCCATCAGGACATCGCTGGGATAATGCAGCCCCAGAACCGGACGCGACACGGCCACCAGCAGTGAGAACGGAACCAGCAGCGGCGCGAGGAATGGGAAGTAGGAAATGGCCACGATGCTGAAGGAAACAGCATGCAGAGTGTGGCCGGAAGGGAAACTGAACTGGTCCAGCGTATTGCCGGTACAGATGATGCTGGGATACACATTGAACGGGCGGGGGCGCAATGTCTTGTGCTTGATCAGTTTGTAGATCAGAGTGCTGACCAGGCCAACCCCTATCATGTGCAGTACGGGACGAAGTGCTTCCCCCTGGAAAGCGACCAGCAGGAATGTCATCAGCGTATACCAGAACACGCCATCCCCCAGCCGGCTGAACAGGCGGAATACATCGCGCACGGCCGGCGTGCGGCTCAGGTCGTTGCATGCCTGGCACAGGTCGATATCGAAATCGTTAAATCTGCTCAGGTGATAATACAGTCTGGACATGCTGGTCTCCATGCAGTTGTGCAATATTCTGCAATACGCCTTCCAGCTGGCCCATCACGGCGCTCCAGGTCAGCTGTTCGATTGATTTGCGGGCGTGCTGGCGCAGGCGCTCAATGCGGTCCGGTATCTGCACCAGCGCCACAGCCTGCTCATAAAATGCCTGGGTGTCGTTGAATGGCACCAGCAAACCGTTGACGTCGTGACGGATGTGCTCACGCGCAGCGGCGTAATCATAGGCCAGCACCGCCAGGCCACTGGCCATCGCTTCAACGGTGACATTGCCATAGGTTTCAGTCAGGCTGGGGTACAGGAACACATCGCCTGACGCATAATGCTCGGCAAGATCCTCGCCGCTACGCATGCCGGCGAAAATGACATTCGGGTGTTTTGCCTGCAGCCCTGCCCGTTCAGGACCATCGCCCACCATGACCAGCTTTGCGTCACCGATAATCGCCTGCATCTGCTCAAATGCATTGACTACCACCTGCAGGTTTTTTTCCGCCGCCATGCGGCTGACCATCACCACCACGGGTGTGTCGTCATCTGCGCCCCACTGCTGACGCAGCTCGCGGTTACGCTTGGCCGGATGGAACAGGGCGGTATCCACGCCTCGGGAAACCACGGCGACATCCTTGTATCGGTCCTGCACAAGGATGTCCCTCAGCTCGCGCGTTGGCACCATGGTGCAATCGGTGCGGTTGTGGAAATGTCGAAGATATGTGCCTATGGGTTTGTTCAGCCAGCCCACACCATAATGTTCTGTGTAGGTGTGGAAGTTGGTATGGAAATCTGTTGCTACAGGAATGCCGAGTTTCCTGGCGGCAGAAACTGCAGACCAGCCCAACGGCCCCTCGGTGGCGACCTGTATGATATCCGGGCGATTCTGCTGCCAGTGTTTCAGCAGCTTGTTCTTGCTGGGCCGGCCGATCTGCAAACCGTAATAGGCAAACAGCGGCATTGCACCGGTAAGCACTTCTGAAAACGTATCCTCGCAGGCGGGTGCATCATCCGTACCCTGGCGCGGGCGCACCAGCTCCACCGTATGGCCGCGCTCGCGCATGCCTTCAACCATGCGGCGCACGGTGACTGCCACGCCATTCACCTCGGGCGGGTAGGTTTCCGACACCATCGCGATGCGCAGGGGCGCGGCATGGGCGGAATCAAATTTGTGATCGGCTGTACTCATGCCGGCATCATTTCATGCCGACATGAATGCTTGATGAATTTTATGTGACGAAAAGATGAAACACAGCGGCGGGTGGGGTAAACCTTTTAGAGCATGATATGCTGCAATGTCGTGCAAATTAATATAATAAAATCATTTATTTATATTAATCAATATCAGCAGCCAGGTGATCGCGACGACGATCATGCTGACCAGGACTGCGGCACTGCCAATGTCTTTGGCGCGTCCGGCCAGCTCATGATGATCGAGTGAGATGCGATCCACTACTGCCTCGATTGCAGAATTCAGCAGCTCGACAATAATCACCAGCAACACACTGCCTATCATCAGGATTTTTTCTACATGGTTTACCGGCAGCCATACCGCAAGCGGTATCAGCACCAGTGAAAGCCACACTTCCTGGCGGAAAGCTTCTTCATTGCGGTAAGCGGCTGAGAAGCCGGCTACCGAATAATTCAAGGCATTCCACAAGCGGCGCAAGCCAGTCTTGCCTTTGTAGGGACTGCGAGTTTCCATATCCATAATGAATTCCGGATTGATATCGGGCTGAATCAAGCCCGGCGATTATACCCGCAATGAAAGAATGCGCTACTTCAGCCAGTCGCGCAGTTCAGGCAATACAAGTGTTGCAATCCTGTTGTAACCACTGCTACGCGGATGTAAGCCGTCGTTTGCCTGACTCTCGGCAAGATATGCGGAATCGGCTGCCAGATGCGTAAAGATATCGATAAAGGGAATGTCGATACGCATGGCTGCCTGCTGATAGGCGGCATTGAGCGGCGCCAGACGAGAATTGAGTGCCGCATCACCGACTGCCGCGGGCCCCACCAGGGCAGTCTTGTATTTGGATTTTGCAGCAGCTAGCAGCGTGCGTACACTGGCAATGGAATCGGCAAAAGCGACGCGCGTGTCACCTTGCTCGATTACCATGTCATTGATGCCGCACGACAGCACGACGTGGCCTGAACAGGTATCCGGCAGGCGCTGGGCGCATTCCTGTTCCCATCGCTGCAGGATGTCGGTACTGGTCTGTCGCCGCACACCGAGGTTGTAATGTGTCAGCGTGTGGCGGTCATCCACCAGTGCCGCACAAACCCTGCCGGTCCACCCGAGAAAGGTTTCATCGCCGGTGCCGTTGATGAAAGAGTCCCCGATAAAACAGATGCGTACATCTCTTTTCGGGGAATGCATCATCAAGCCTCGCCGTAACTCTCGATCGGCGGGCAGGCACAGATCAGCATCTTGTCGCCGCGCACGTTGTCCACGCGCGCCACGCTGGGCCAGAACTTGTGGTCGCGCAGCCAGGGCAGCGGGTAGGCTGCCTTCTCGCGCGAATACTTGTGGTTCCAGCTGTCGCTCACCACGCGCTTGGCGGTATGCGGCGCATTCCTGAGCACATTGTCTTCCTTGTCGACCTTGCCCGAGAGCACTTCATCGATTTCGCCCCTGATCGCAATCATCGCCGCGCAGAAGCGGTCCAGCTCGGCTTTCGATTCGCTTTCGGTCGGTTCCACCATCAGCGTATCCACCACCGGGAAAGAAGTGGTGGGTGCGTGGAAGCCATAGTCCATCAGGCGCTTGGCGATGTCGGCCACTTCGATGCCCTCCGGCTTGAAGCTGCGGCAATCGAGGATCATTTCGTGCGCGCAGCGGCCATTCTTGCCGCTGTACAGCGTGGCGAAATGATCTTTCAGCATTTCCTTGATGTAGTTCGCATTCAGGATCGCCATGCGCGTGGCTTCTGTGAGCCCGTCGCCGCCCATCATCTTGATATAACCATAGGAGATCAGCAGGATCAGCGCGCTGCCATAAGGCGCGGCAGAGACTGCATGGATGCCCTTGTCACCACCCGTTTGCACCAGCGCATGTGCCGGCAGGAAAGGCACCAGATGCTTGGCCACGCCGATCGGGCCCATGCCGGGGCCGCCGCCGCCATGCGGGATGGCGAAGGTTTTGTGCAGGTTGAGGTGGCATACGTCAGCGCCGATGTTGCCGGGGCTGGTAAGGCCGACCTGCGCATTCATGTTCGCGCCATCCATATACACCTGGCCGCCATTGGCATGGATGATCGAGGTGATCTCGGTGATGCTTTCCTCGTATACGCCGTGCGTGCTGGGGTAGGTCACCATCAGGCAGGAAAGATCGCTCTTGTGCTCTTCCGCTTTTGCTTTCAGGTCTTCGACATCGATATTGCCCAGCTTGTCGCATTTCACCACCACGATCTTCATGCCGCACATGGCGGCAGTGGCCGGATTGGTGCCGTGCGCGGATGATGGAATCAGTGCCACGTTACGATGTGCATCGCCACGCGAGCGGTGGTAAGCCTGTATCACCATGAGGCCGGCATATTCGCCCTGCGCGCCACTGTTGGGCTGGAAACTCATCTTGGCAAAACCGGTGATTTCGCTGAGGTCCGTGTCCAGTGCCTGAATAATTTCCTGGAAACCCTGCGCCTGTGCCGGCGGCACGAACGGATGCACATTGGCAAATTCCGGCCAGGTCAGCGGTAAAAGTTCCGATGCGGCATTCAGCTTCATCGTGCAGGAACCCAGCGAGATCATCGAGTGTGTCAGTGACAGGTCCTTGTTCTCCAGCCACTTGATGTAGCGCATCATCTCGGATTCCGAGTGGTGCGTGTTGAACACCGGGTGGCTGAGGATCGCAGAAGTGCGATAGCTGAAGTTGGCTTTCTGCTGTGCGACCTGTGCATCGCTGACGGTGGGTGCAGTCTTGCCTGCAGCCTGCGCAAACACGCCGAGGATCGCATTCAGTTCGGTGGCGCCGGTGGTCTGGTCCAGAGAAATGGAGAGGCCGTTTTCCACATAGCGGAAATTGATCTGTGCGGATTCGGCGGCGGCACGGATTTTCGCATTGTCCGTGCCAGAGAGTTTGATCGTGTCGAAGAACGCGCCGTCTGCAACTGTGTAACCCAGTTTCTTCAGTTCGGCCGCCAGCAATACAGCGCTGAAATGCACCTGCTCGGCAATGCCCTGCATGCCCTGCGCGCCGTGGTATACCGCATACATGCCGGCCATGATCGCCAGTAATGCTTGCGCCGTGCAGATGTTGGAGGTGGCCTTCTCGCGGCGGATATGCTGTTCGCGTGTCTGCAGCGCCATGCGGTAGGCGGGGTTGCCATCGGCATCCACCGATACGCCGATGATGCGGCCCGGCATGATGCGCTTGTAGGCATCTTTACATGCAAAGAATGCCGCGTGCGGGCCGCCATAGCCCATCGGCACGCCAAAGCGCTGCGAGCTGCCTACCACCACATCCGCGCCCCATTCGCCTGGCGGTGTCAGCAGCACCAGACTCAGGATGTCGGCCGCAACGGCCACGGCAATGTTGTTAGCCTTGGCATTGGCGGTGAAAGCAGCATAGTCGTGCACCTTGCCATCGGCCGTGGGGTATTGCAGCAAGGCGCCGAACATCTTCCCGTCCGGCTTCGCGGTCTTGAAATCGCCGATCACCAGTTCCACGCCGATGGGGGCGGAACGGGTTTTCAATACGTCGATGGTCTGCGGATAGCATTCGTCCGACACAAAGAATTTATTGGCACCTCTGCTGACCGCGTCACGCGAACGGTTGCTGAACAGCATCGCCATCGCCTCCGCAGCGGCAGTGCCTTCATCCAGCAGCGACGCATTTGCAATCTCCATCCCGGTGAGGTCCATTACCATGGTCTGGAAATTCAGCAGCGCTTCCAGGCGGCCCTGCGCGATCTCTGCCTGGTAAGGTGTATAAGCGGTATACCAGCCGGGATTTTCCAGGATGTTGCGCTGGATCACCGCCGGCAGGATGGTGTTGTAATAGCCTAAGCCGATATAGGATTTGAACGGCTGATTCTTCGCGGCGAGCGCGCGCAGATGCTTGTGGTATTCAAACTCGCTCATGCCTGTCGCCAGGTTCAGGGGCTTTTTCAGGCGGATGTTGGCGGGCACGGTCTGGTCGATCAGCGCACCCACTGAAGGGGCGTTGATCTTTTCCAGCATCGCGCTGATGTCGTCTTGACTGGGGCCGTTGTGGCGGTTTACGAATTGATCGGTGTGCATAGGAATGAGGATTGAGCTATCAGGGTTGAGCCTGTAATTCCGGAATCAGGTGTATGAAGTATGGATAAAGGAGCGGGATCCAGGATGAAAGCACAAACGGCTCAATCCTAAATCCTCATTCCTGCTTAATGTGCTTCGCTGTCGACGTGCTTTTGATAGGCCGCAGCGTCCATCAGTGCGGCGACATCGGCGGCATTGTCAGGTTTCATTTTGAAGATCCAGGTGTCGAACGGCGCCTCGTTGATTTTTTCCGGTGCGTCATTCAGTGCTTCATTGAAGCCGGTAATGGTGCCTGCCACAGGTGCGTAAACATCGGCAGCGGCTTTCACCGATTCCACCACGGCGCATTCTTCCTTTGCGTTTACCTTGAGTCCGATTTCCGGGCTTTCCACAAACACCATGTCGCCCAGCAGTTCCTGTGCGTGCTGGGTGATGCCGATGGTGATGCTGCCATCGGCTTCGGTCTTGACCCACTCGTGGGATTCGGTGTATTTCAGGTTGCTAGGGTTGCTCATGTTGTCCTCGTAAAATATACAATATAATCAATATGTTAATATAAGTTGGCGATAGCTTAAACCAGTGCCTTGCCATTGCGTACAAAGGGATACTTTACCACTTTCGCATTCAGCAATTTGTCTCGTACAACCACTTGCACCGTGTCGCCAATCTGCACGTCATTGGGCAGGCGCGCCATTGCGATCGACTGGTTCAGGCTGGGCGAAAATGTACCGCTGGTGATTTCGCCATCTCCGTGCGCAGTCTTGACCACTTGATGGCCACGCAGCACGCCCTTGTCCTGCAGCACGAGGCCGATCAGCTTGCGTGTGGCAGGCTTTGCCAGCAGTGCGGCCTTGCCGATGAAATCGCGCTCGCTTTTCAGGTCCACCGTCCAGGCCAGTCCGGCTTCCAGCGGCGAGATGGTTTCATCCATGTCGTTGCCGTACAGGTTCATGCCGGCTTCCAGGCGCAGCGTGTCGCGTGCACCGAGTCCGATCGGCTTCACGCCGGCCTTGGCCAGTGCATCCCAGAAGAAGGCGGCAGCTTTGACCGGCATCATGATTTCAAAACCGTCTTCGCCGGTGTAGCCGGTGCGGGCAACGAACATGGCGCCCATTTCAAACGCAGTAAAAGGTTTCAGGTCGGAAGCGAGGTTCTTCATGCCGGGTGTGGCTTCCCACAGTTTTTCTGCAGCCTTCGGGCCCTGCACGGCGATCATCGCGAGATCGGTGCGCGGTGTGATCTGCAGCTTGGGGGCGTGGGTTAGCGCCTGTTCCTGCATCCATGCGATGTCCTTGTCTGCGGTACCCGCGTTTACCACCAGGCGGAAATAGGTTTCATTGATGAAGTAGACGATGAGGTCGTCGATCACGCCGCCTTCAGGGTTCAGCATGCAGCTATACAGCGCTTTGCCGGTGCTCTGCAGCTTGTCGACGTTATTGGCGATCAGGTAGCGCAGGAAATCGCGCACGCCTTCGCCCTTGAGGTCCACCACGCGCATGTGCGATACATCAAACATGCCGGCGTCGGTGCGCACCTGTTTGTGTTCTTCGAGTTGCGAGCCGTAATGCAATGGCATGTCCCAGCCGCCGAAATCGACCATCTTGGCATTCATCGCGCGGTGTGATGCATTGAGGGGGGTAGTCTGGAGTGTCATGTTTGCCTTGATAAAATAAAAAAGGCGCAGCAGGAAAATCCTGCTGCGCCCCATCTGTCCTTGGTACCTGAGAGATTGTAGCTGAACCGCTACGTGCCCCTTCGGTGGCCAGCTTGCGCAAGATGATACAAACGCTGCCTGACACTCTCCAGATTTGCCTGATACCAACAGTTCATGGGCCTGAGCGGTTACGGGTGTTACGCCTTCGGCGGTGCTTCCGGTGTTGTGGAAAGCACGCTCTCCCGTTGGTCTGAACGGCAGGCGGCACTATACTGCAAGCGCACTTTTACGACAATATATGCCATGCAAGCATGAAATTTCATTTCATTAAATCAAAGGGATATAAAATCTCCGTGTTGCCTTGGGTACAGGCGACACGGGCTATTTAACCAGGCCTGCAAATTATTGAGTCAAGATCAATCTGGTGACTGCAGCGGCATACAGGCGGGAGTGCAAGTACGCCAAGATGCCGCCAGGTCAGTTCAATCTTTCTTCTCGACCAGCTTGAAGGAGTTGAATGCTTCGGTAAATGCTGCCAGATGCTTTGGGTAGTAATACAGGTTGGGTGCTTCGTAACTCAGCAGGTAGAAGCTGGACTTGTATCCAAAGCCATAAATCAGCCGGTCTACGCGCAGGCCGCTGGCGTTCTTCCAGTTCAACAGCAAACGGAAGCCCGGCTTGCCGGCAATCATCGCCGGTTCGTTCTTGATGACTGTGATATTTTCCATGCCGGACTTTTTGAGTTCGGATACATACAGATCAGCCGCCTCGGAAGGCAGCATGTTGCTGGTGTACTCGCGCTTCAAATAGGGAAAGGCATCTTTTGCATCGTATCGAATGAATTCGATCTGTTCGAGATATTTCCCATCCAGCGTGACATATACGCGGTCTACTCGCAGGAAAACGGGGTATTCCTTTTCACGTTTTATCGTTTCAAAGTTCTGGCCGCCTGCCCAGTGCATCCATTCCTGCGGTACTGTAACCTTGAATGAATCGGTACTGATATTGCGAGTGTCCTTTGATATCTTGACCCAGGTTGGTGAAGCACAGGAGGCGAGCAAGAGCGCAAGCGATACCAGTAAATAATATTTCAGATAGTTTTTCATTTTGCCCCCCCCTGTTTGGCCAATTTAACGTAGTTCCTGACATAGTCCACATCAGCGGCATTCGGGGCTAACTGGATGTATTTGGAAAAATAGGATTCTGCCTTGCCGTATTCATTTTTTTTCAGATAATAGATTCCAAGGGAGCGGTAAGTCGGTGCAAAACCGGGTTTTGCCCTGAGCGTAGTCTGGTAAGCGGCAAAGGCACGCTGGTCATCGCCTTTTTCCCCCCTGCGCAAATAGGCTTCTGCCAGGTAATAACGTGCTTCTGGCGGATAGTTCGCGAGCCGTTTCTCATTGGTCAGCACCATAATCACCACATTCTGCCTGTCAAAAGAAAGATCACTTTCCAGGCTGGCCAGTCTCAGCGGCCCGACAAATTGGTCAAAGCGCTGTTTGTTGATCAGCCCGCCTTTCTTGTGGTTGCGGTTGAGCTCCTGGTAGTCCTCGATACGCTCTGCCAGTTTGGGGTGTGAAGAAAAGAAGAAGGGCTCCTCTTCGCCCATGGCCTTTGCTTCCTCTGCCAGAATTTCGAAAGCTTCCCCGGCCTGACTGGTGTCATAGCCGGCCTTGTCAATTTTCCGGAACGCTATCTGGTCTGCTTCCCGTTCAAGGTCACGAGAGTAGCCATAGGTGGAAGACATCGCCAGCGTCTCGCTGAAAAAATTGCCGAATGCAGAGGTATTCTTGAGGTTCTGTCTTTGCTTGTAGCCATGTTTCTGGGTGAAGTGAGCGCTTTCATGTGCCAGCACCGTCGCCAGTTGTGCTTCGTTTTCCAGCCTGGACAGCAGGCCGATATTGAAATAAATGACGCCGTTGGGCAATGCAAAGGCATTCAGCTGGGGGGATTTCGCGATCCGGACCTGGATGGCCCCCTTGAATTCGGGTTGTACCTTGTCCATCACGCTTTGCAGGTAAACATTGGCAGACTGCAAGTCATAGGTATTGCCACCATTGACCATGGCCATGTCGTACTTGTCGGCTTCGAGCCAGACCCGGCTTTCTTCAGGCGTTATGTTCTGGACGTCGCTGGCGGATTTGAACGGCTCCACATGGGTGGATGCACATGCGGAAAGCAGAATGAGCGGGAAAAACCGGAACAGGAGATGTTTCATCTTATTGCAGCCTTATATTCTTGTAGCGCTCTACGCCAGGATATTCATCGAAAAGCTGGCCCATCATCTTCAAGTTGTCATCGGCATCGCGAAGGTCATATCCCTTGTATTGATAATCGGAGTTATACCAGAGGATGTCGCCACTCCTGAGGTTGACGATGCCGGCGGAGAGGAAGGAATAGCCATAAGAGACAGAATCAGAAAAGAATGCTGCAATTTTCCTGCCTGTTGTGGAGGCACGATCCGAGCCAATCACGATAATCGCAGAATCTGCTCCAGTCTTGTCGGCGATTGATTTCAGCCCCGGGCCGATTGTGTAATCAAACTGGGTAATCTTCTGTGGCCACTCAAGCGGGCTGTATGCGTAATCATGTATGGTTATCGCCACCCTGCGATACAAAGCCAGGTGCTGATTGATCAGGTCAATATCGGCATCCTTCAGCTTGGGCAGTTCCATGAACTGGATTTTGCTCGCCTTGTCATTCTGGAAATGCTTGAGCAATGCCTGATGCGTGATATCCGTGCCCTGCCTGGACCATTCAGGAACCTCCTCGGACACCCCGCCATATGTCATTTCCTTGATCACGACATCGACATCAAGAATCAGTATTTTGTGCGGCAAGTAGGTCTGGGGTGATTCGACCAGTTTGTGATTGAGGCGGAATGAGGGCGGTTCGTGATTGGTACAGCCGCTCATTGCGAGTGCGAATACAAGCGCAATCAGATGCAATCTTCTGAAAATCATGGATGCTTCCCCTTTGTGGCACAGAATGCAGATCATCCGTGCAATTTGAAAATGTGTATTGTTATTTTTGTTTCTGGAATTCCAGAGTGCTGGCTGGCAATGTAACAGAAAAGTTTTTGAAATCATAAATTTTGCAGATATGCAATTCCGCAAATGGCAGAATATTCTGGATGACTGGCAAATTTATGCTGGGTGAACGCAATAATTCTGGTTGAGTAGCGACCGCTTCCCGCCAGTCTTAAGGCTATCGATACTAAATGCTCAGTATCATGAGCAAGGATCAATATTGAGGTAAATATATAGGATAATCAGTATATTGCAATGAAATTATGGTGCATGAGCAGCGCCAAAAAAAACCCCCGGCAAGCCGGGGTTTGTTGTGGGAACAGTTACATCAAACCGTGCAGGTCATGTCCTGACCGCAGCACAACGGCGACTTGATTTTGCCGTGGCCATTGGGGCATTTGGATACTTGTACGGTGGTGCCATCGTCCAGCTTGATCGAATCATTTACCAGGGGTGCGCCACATTTGCCGCAAGTTGCATTGACGCTCATGCCGCATTTGGAACATTCATAAGTTGCCATTTGTCTCTCCCAAAAAAGTTATATGTCATCCAGCAAATCCATATCGTGCCGCAATTCGCTTGAATTGGCAAACCGGTAAACCCCTGGTGGTAAGCGGGGAATGGCACTGTCATGGTGGCGCTTTACGATGGTGAGGCAATGCCGGGAAACGCTGCGTTAACTCACTTCTAACAGGAGCCCCCATGAAAAAATACCTGGTTGTTTTCAGTTTGCTGGTCACTGCCATTGCTGCTTCAGCTGCGTTTGCGGAAGAAAATCCTGACGAAGCCTCCGCCCGTCCGCTGACTGTTGCCGTGTTTGGCGACTGGCCCTACAACAAACTGCTGCTGGACAATGCCGGCTTGCTGATCAATTCGGTGAATGCAGACCGTGATGTGCAAGCGGTGATCCATGCAGGCGACATTCATGCCGGCAGCATGTCTTGTACAGGTGCCGGCGTATTGCCACCGATCAGTACTTCCAATCCTGGCTGGAATCAGGGCGTCTACAGCAAATTCCAGCAGTTCAACTAATAAGCGGCTGCGCCGGATAGCATGTTGCCCGTCTGTCCAGTGAGAAGGCATGCAAGTGCAGGCACATTGCTGATGTTTCAACGATGAAAATTTGGCGATAATGCAAGTCGGATAATTGAATGGATAGTTATGCGTCTTATATCTCGAAGCATTACTGCGCTGGTTACGCTTGGGTGTCTTTCCGTCGGCATGCAAGCGACAGGCCAGCCGATCACCCTCGCCGTGTTCGGCGACTGGCCGTACAGCAAAGTCCTGCTGGACAATGCCGGCTTGCTGTTGAATTCGGTCAACGCCGATCCCGATGTCAGCCTGGTGATGCATCTGGGCGACATTCATGCCGGCAGCGATCCCTGTACCAGTGCCGGCATTGAGCCGCCTATTCCGACGGCCAATCCGGGCTGGAACCGGAAGGTTTACGATATCTTCGCCAGATTCAACGATCCGCTGGTGTATACGCCGGGCGACAACGAGTGGACGGATTGTCATCGCAAGCGATCTGGCAGCAGCGGTGATCCGCTGAAAGAGCTCGCTGCATTGCGCAGCCTGTTTTTTGCGCAGCCCGAACGCACCCTGGGCAAACAACGCCGCAAAGTATCCAGCCAGGCCGTTGATTTTGACCCCGCATATCCAGACGATGCGCAGTTTGCCGAGAACCTGATGTGGCAGGAAAGCGGCATCGTGTTTCTCACGGTAAACATGCCGGGTTCCAGCAATGATGCATTGCCATGGCAGGGCAGGTTTGCAAACAAGGCGTTGCAGGAAAGAGAAATTGCTGCGCGTACCAGCGCAGATATGCGCTGGATGCAGCGCGCGTTTGGGCAGGCGGATAAAACACAGGCCAAAGCAGTCGTGCTCGCGATGCAGGCAGATATGTGGGAACGATATGCGGCAGCGCTGGGCGGCCGGGGATTGCGGCATTACACCCGGTTTGTCAAAAAACTGGCCGCGTTGAGCGTGCAATTTGCGAGGCCGGTGCTGTTATTGAATGGCGATTCTCACCATTATGGCTGGGACCAGCCTATGGCAGATCCTGCCAGCTTTACAGGCAGGTTGCATGGTACGCCGGCGGTGCCTAACCTGACTCGCATCATCGTGCAGGGTGCGACCGAGGCACCGGCAGAATGGCTCAAGCTGAGCATCGATCCGGAAATGCCCTATCCCTTCAGCTGGCGTAATGTGCCTTATTGCTCGCATCCGGAGCGGCAATGCAACAACTGGTGAAAACCCGTACCGGAATTTGCCTGTCAAGGTGAGGCAGGGGGGGGCGCATCAGATTGTTGAAGCGGAGGGTCGGCGCAGATATCTATCATGCGTGCAACAGTGGGTGCAATTTCAGCTGAAAGATTCATTTGCAGCAGTTTTTCGAACGCGGGTGCCGGGACAGGCGGGGAGTACAGATAGCCTTGCACATAATCACAGCCAAACGCTTTCAGCAGGTCGCGCTGGGCAACGTTTTCCACCCCTTCCGCAATGGTCTTGATATGCAGTTTGTGCGCCATCACGATGATGGCCTCAACCAGTGCCTGGTCACTCTGGTTTTCAATCAGGCTGGAAACAAACGAGCGGTCAATCTTGAGGTAATCGATATCAAACTGTTTGAGATAGGACAAGGCTGAGAATCCGGTGCCAAAATCGTCTATGGATACTTCGATGCCGTGGTTGCGGCATTGCAGCAGCGTATGCTGAACTCTGGCAGATTTTTTCAGCAGCAGGCCTTCGGTAATTTCAATGGTAATGCAGTTGCCGGGCAGTCCGGCGGCTTCCAGTGCATCCAGCCAGTCGCTAAAGTCCCGGTCAAATTCCAGCGGTGAACGGTTGACGCTGATCTGGACTGCCTGCCTCAGACGTTTGCGCCAGTCTGCAATGTGGGCGAGAGTCTGATGGAACACCCAGTTTCCCAGTTCGTAAATCAGGCCGAACTCTTCCGCCAGCGGGATGAAGGTGCTGGGGCACACGGCACCGCGCATCGGATGATGCCAGCGCAGCAGGGCTTCTGCCTTCTCGATATGTCCGTCCGATAGCCTGACGATCGGTTGGTAATACACTTCAATTTCATTGCGTACCAAAGCGTGGCGCAGGTCATTGGTCAGCGTCAGTTTTTCCAGCGCATTCTGTTCCATGGCATGGGTAAAGTGGCTGTAGCGGTTTCGCCCGCCTGTTTTTGCGGCATACATGGCCTGGTCTGCATGCTTCATAAGATCTTCCATATTGCCGGCATCACGCGGATAGACGGCAATGCCGATACTGCCTGAGATATAGCCGATCTCATCTTCGCCCAGCGGGTAAGGCTTGCTCAATTCATCGAGTATTTGCTGGGCGATCCGGTCCAGTTGCATTTGCCGTTCAAAATCACCAATGATGACAGTGAATTCATCTCCGCCCAGACGGGCCACCGTGTCGGTATCGCGTACCCTGGCTTTGATGCGTCGCGCGGCTTCCATCAACAGGAGATCCCCCTTGTTATGGCCCAGCGTATCGTTGACTTCCTTGAAACGGTCAAGGTCGATGAACAGCAGTGCCAGCGGGATGCCGGTGCGATGCGTCAATTTGATTTCCCGTTCCAGCCTGTCATGCATCAGGCGCCTGTTGGGCAGGCCGGTAAGGGAGTCGAAGTTGGCCTGTTGCCAGATCAGTTCGGCCTTGCTTTTCTGGTCGGTAATATCAAAGAACTGGGCAACGTGGCGGTAGATGCTGCCATCCGAATGGCGGATCACGCTGATGTTGGCGAGTTTGAAATGCAGTGATCCATCCTTGCGCCGGTCTGCCAGCTCGCCCTGCCAGTGTCCATTCTTGATGATGGTGCGCCACATTGCGCGATAGAAAGATTTTTTATGCCGCCCGGACTGCATCAGCTTGGGATTCTGGCCAATCACATCTTCGCGGGTATAGCCGGTTTGCTGGGTAAAGGCCGGATTCACGTCCACGATCAGGTTGTTTTCATCCGTGATCAGGACGCCTTCTGCGCTTTGCTGGTAGATCAGGGTTGCAAGCTGCATCGCTTCTTCGGCCTGCTTGCGGCTGGTCAGGTCGATCAGGTAGGCAATGCCCTGGTCGTTGTTGCCTTCCAGCATCGAGGCGCCAAGGTATACGGGCACCAGACTGCCATTTTTGTGGAAAATGCATTTTTCATAAGGTTCGCATTTGCCATGAAGTTGCAGTTCGCGGATGGCTTTGGCATCCTGCTCGATATATTTTTGCGGCGTCATGGCGATCCAGTTCATCGCGGAAGCTTTCAGGTCATGCCGGCTGTAGCCAAGCATGTTCAGCAGATGGTCGTTTGCATCCAGCACGCTGCCGTCCATGCTCCATGAGGCGATGCCTATGGTGTCGGATTCACGCAGGCTGGTAAAGCGGGCTTCGCTGTTGAGCAGTTTGAGCTCGGAAATGGAAATCGAGCGGATGATACGTCTGCTGATGAAGGCAGTAATGCTACCGAAGGCGAGCAGCATCATGACAGTCAGCCATATTACTGTCGATTTTACCCAGCGCGCGCCTTCCCCAAGGACCTGGGAAAAGCGGTTTTCGAGCTGCAATAACTCTTCGTTCAGCAAGCGCAGCTGGCTGGTGGAGGCATCAATGACTGTGTGATTGCCGGACTGGATTGCCTGGTGGATTCTTCTGCCGGCTTCACTCAACTCAGCGATTTTACTGTCGCCTTCCATCCAGATTGCCGCAGCATCGCGCATATAGGAAACCTGTTTGAAATTGAGGAAAAACCAGATCATCGAATCCACATCCAGCGGATCATTCTGTCCTTGCAGGAAACCTTCTGCGGCCGATGCTTTGTCGGGGGGGGAATCAAGCAGCGCCAGTCTCGCTTTCCTGTCGCCGAAGTTGACCTGCAAGGCTTGCTCAAAAGCCTGGTAATCGGACTCTTGGTGATTCCGTGTATACCGTTCCAGGCTGAGTACGGCATCTTTCTGTGCCTTGGCCCATAGCCCCTCGCCCCGCACAAAGGAGCGGACGCCATCAAATACCCTGCCCTCAAGATAGATCGTAACAGCCAGTACGAAGGTGATCAGCAAAAAGAGGGCAATGATGGTAATTACGCCGCGTATGCTTGATGACCGTACCGGTTTGGCAAGGTTGTGCAAGTTCATACTCTTCCCTTCTGTTGTTGAGTCGGGCTGCCTGATGACTGGACGGTATTTTTGCAGGAGAAGCATAGCATGCAGCAGATGCTGTTGAAATCATGCAAAGGGACTAATTTTGCAAAGAATGTCGACTTCACTGAGCCTGAGAAAACCGGGGCAGGAGTGCGGAAATTCGTGCTGCAGCTTGCCCTCCAGCTATGCGGAATTCAGGGGTAATACAGGAACAGGCGGTATCCCGCGGGTTTCAGGTCGGTGGTGTCGAGGTGCAGGCGGATGCTGGTGATGCGATTGGCGGGCAGGCCGAGGTCAGCCGTGTGTGGATTGGGAATATAGTCAGCCGGTGCAAAGTTGCGGCGCGCCACCGCGTTGTCCAGGGTATCGGTCAGGGTCAGCTCGATATTGGGATAGTTTAATGGATATGGGGCCCGGCTGCGCATGCTGGCATGCAGCACAATGATGCTGGCCTGGGCTGGCGTCGCTTCCAGTTCGGAGGACTCGATATTGATCAGGTCGATTTTCTGCGGCAGCGGGATCGTGCATCCGAGCAGGTTGCAGGCCGCAACCATCGCGGGTTTCAGGCCGGGCAGGCGTGACGCGATCTCCACACGGAACAGATAGAGCGCCTGCAACAGCACCAGCAGGGTCAGTAATATGTTGCCGGCCAGCCAGATTTTGCGGTTCAGCGGCTTGTGCTTTTTCATGCCGGCAATTTCAATATCCGGCAGGTGCCGGAAATCATTTTTCAGTCTGGCGGCGGCTTCCGGGGAAATGGAAACCTGGCTGGCTGTCATGGCTTGCCGGTTTTCGTCGTATGCCTCGAAGAGGCCGGTGGCATCAGCGATTTCATCCATGACCAGCGGCAGGTCGAGTTGCTGCGGCTGGGGCTGGAACAGGTTATCGACCGCATTAAATATGTTCTGGCATTTGCCGCAGCGCACCATGCCCTGATGCGCATTGCGTTGCGCCGGGGTAATCCTGAAGTGCGTGCCACACTGTGGGCAAACGGTTATGTCGGTCATTTCCTCGTGCCGGATATGCAAGCCCAGCCATCTTCCACGATCACAGGATTCAGGTCAAACCATTGTCCGTAGACTTTCATGACATCTTCAGCTTGTTCAGCCAGCACGCCTGAAAGCACGATGCGGCCACCTTGTCGTGCGGTACCCGCCAGCAACGGGGCGAGCATTTTCAGCGGATTGGTCAGGATGTTTGCCACCACGACATCAAAAGTCGGCAGCGTATCCTCCGGCAAGGAGAACGTTGCCACCACCTGATTGGCGAGTGCATTGTCGCCACTGGACTGAACTGCCTGTGCATCCACATCGATGCCGAGTGCGCTGCCTGCACCGAGTTTCATTGCGGCGATGGCAAGGATGCCGGAGCCGCAACCGTAATCCAGCACGGTTTCGCCGCCAATGATGTTTTCATCGAGCCAGCGCAGGCACAAACGGGTGGTGGGATGGCTGCCGGTGCCGAATGCCAGTCCCGGGTCGAGCACGATGTTGATCGCGCTGTCATCCACCGGTACATGCCAGGTGGGTACGATCCACAGGCGTTGCGAAATGCGGATCGGGTCGAATTGCGACTGGGTCAGGCGCACCCAGTCATTGTCTTCGACGCGGCTGACCTGATACTCGGGAATGCTGGCCAGGCCACAGGATTCGGCTGCGGCGGCGAGGATGGCTGCCGCATCAGCGGTTTCCTCCAGCAGTGCACTGATCAGGTTATGCGACCACACGGAATCTGTGGGTTCGCCGGGCTCGCCGAAGATGGCCTGTTCGTCCGGCGTATCGGCGTCCGCGTCATGCACGTCCACCGAAAGTGCACCGAGTTCAAGCAATGCCTCGCTCAGACGCTCCGCAATGTCAGCGTCTGCTTTCACGGTAAGCGATAGCCACGCCATCACTTTTCCTTGTTGCGTTCGGCCAGCTTGTGCTCGAGGTAGTGAATGCTGGTGCCGCCTTGCATGAAGGCGGCATCCTGCATCAGTTCCTGGTGCAGGGCGATGTTGGTTTCAATCCCTGCAACGGCCATTTCAGACAAGGCGACGCGCATGCGGGCAATGGCCTGGTCGCGTGTATCGCCGTAGGCGATCAGCTTGCCGATCATCGAGTCGTAATTCGGCGGGATCGTGTAGTTGGCATAGACATGCGAATCCACGCGGATGCCGGGGCCGCCGGGCACGTGCCAGGTGGTGATGCGGCCTGGTGACGGGGTGAACTTGAACGGATGTTCGGCGTTGATGCGGCACTCGATCGCATGGCCTTTCAGGGCAATGTCCTTCTGGCGATAGCGCAATTTTTCGCCGGCCGCAATGCGGATCTGCTCCTGCACGATGTCCACCCCGGTGACCATTTCGGTCACCGGATGCTCCACCTGCACGCGGGTGTTCATTTCGATGAAATAGAACTCGTCGTTCTCGTACAGGAATTCAAACGTGCCGGCACCCCGGTAACCGATCTTGCGGCAGGCCTCTGCGCAGCGCTCGCCGATCTTGTCGCGCAGCTTGATGTTCAGCAGCGGCGCGGGCGCTTCTTCCAGCACTTTCTGGTGACGGCGCTGCATCGAGCAATCACGCTCGCCCAGGTAAATGGCATTGCCATGGGTGTCGGCGAGTATCTGGATCTCGATATGGCGCGGGTTCTCCAGGAACTTCTCCATGTACACCATCGGATTGTTGAACGCAGCCTGCGCTTCGGTGCGGGTCATGTTCACTGCATTGATCAGTGCGGCTTCGGTATGCACCACGCGCATGCCGCGACCACCGCCACCGCCGGCGGCCTTGATGATCACGGGGTAGCCGATATGACGGGCGATCTTGACGATTTCCGCCGGGTCTTCCGGCAGCGCGCCTTCCACGCCGGGCACACAGGGCACGCCGGCCTTGTTCATGGCGGCCTTGGCGGAAACTTTGTCGCCCATCAGGCGGATGGTGTCACCCTTCGGGCCGATGAACACGAAGCCGCTTTTTTCGACGCGGTCGGAGAAGTCGGCATTTTCCGAGAGGAAGCCGTAACCGGGGTGGATGGCTTGCGCATCAGTGACTTCAGCTGCGCTGATGATGGCGGGAATGTTAAGGTAGCTTTGTGCCGAGGGTGCGGGGCCGATACACACGGACTCATCCGCGAGCTTTACATATTTGGCATCGGCATCCGCCACCGAATGGACGGCCACGGTCTTGATGCCCATTTCGCGGCAGGCGCGCTGGATGCGCAATGCGATTTCACCGCGGTTGGCAATAAGTATCTTTTCAAACATGATTTTTCTCCGCGGTTAATTCGCCTTCGCTGCTTACAGCCGCTATGCGATTTGGCTGCGCCGCTGCGCCGCCCATAGGCGGCTGGTCACCGCGATTCGCGATTAGGAATTTTTCAAACATATTCTGGAGCTCCGGTTGGGAAAATGCACAAGCTTGATCTAACTTGCAGCTTGTTCGTGCATTTCTGGATTAACCGATAATAAACAATGGCTGGCCAAATTCTACGGCCTGGCCGTTTTCGACCAGGATGGCCTTGATGGTGCCGCTGGCGTCGGCTTCGATTTCATTCAGCAGTTTCATCGCTTCAATGATGCACAGGGTGTCGCCCTGGCTGACGGTCTGGCCGACATCGACAAATGCCTTGGCGCCAGGGGAAGGAGAACGGTAGAAACTGCCGACCATCGGCGATTTCACCACATGGCCTTCGGGAACGGCTGGTTCTGCAGCTGCTGGGGACGGTGCGGCAGCGGCGGCGGCCGGTGCGGCCATCGGCTGGGGGGCGGCATAAACATGCTGCACGGCGGCGGAAGAGGCGCGGGAAATGCGGACAAACTCTTCACCTTCCTTGATTTCCAGTTCGCCGATGCCGGAGTTTTCCACCAGTTCGATCAGCGTTTTGATTTTGCGTAAATCCATTTCTCACTCCTTATTATCAATTTTGGGCAAGCGTCAGGTTTATAGATATAAATGACGATGTTACCTGTTACTTGTTTAATGCATATTGCAGGGCAAACTCATAACCGCTTGCCCCGAGACCACTGATCACGCCGATGGCGAGATCGGAAAAATAGGATTCCTTGCGGAAAGCTTCGCGCGCATGGACATTGGAAAGGTGCACCTCGATGAACGGGAGGCCGACGCCAGCCAGCGCATCCCGTACGGCGACGCTGGTATGGGTGAAGGCTGCGGGATTGATGATGATGAACGCAGTACCGTCATTTTTTGCGGCATGAATGCGCTCGATCAGCACATGTTCGGCATTGCTTTGCAGGGTGGCAAGCTTTGCACCGGCATTTTCCGCTTGTTGCTTTAATCGGGTATTAATTTCGTCCAACGTGGTCCGACCATAGACCTCAGGCTCGCGCGTTCCGAGTAAATTCAGGTTGGGTCCGTGAAGCACGAGGATGTTTTTCATGCGCGCATTTTGCCGCATTTGGGCGTAGATTGTCCAGATTTAGCGGTAATTTAAGGGAATTCTAATATTACTGTAAATTTTTAATGAGGCATGCCATCGCGGATTTCCTGTACCAGCACCCAAGGGCTGACAACCACTGCCCAGACCTCTGTGTCATTGGCGAACCAGTCTGCCGCCTGCGCATCACTGACTTTGGCCACCATTCCGGCCTGCAGCCACTGTTCAAATTGGCGCTTGTTGTCGTCATGCATCTGCAAGGCGACCTCCACCAGATCGAGCTGAGTGCTCACACCAACTGCTGCGCCGCTGGCAAAGAATTTCTGTAACTCCTTGAAGTGAATACGCGAAGTTTCCATGTTGACTTTGGCGCGCAGGATCTCCTGCATTTTGGAGTCTGTCATAACTATTTGTATATATTATATTAATTTAAGGTGCGAGATGGTTTGCCAGCTGCAATTGCGTGGTGGCCTGATAAACCGCCAGCAGGTTCTTTTCCATTTCATCAGCAACTGCGGGAGGCAAGTCCGCAGATTGCCCCATGCGGTGGTCGAGGTTATGTGACACCCAGCCACTGTCGGTAATCCAGTTGATCACACCATCGCGTACGGTGAGTGCGGCACGCCCATCATTGCGTGAGTCGTCGCCGAGTGAGCGACCGAGTCCGGCATAAGCTGTTTTCCAGCCAGCCAGGTCGGCCAGGGTCGGCACGATGTCAAACTGGCTGCCGATTCTTGTATCGATGCCGGGCTTGACGCCGGGGCCGACAATCAGCATGGGGATATGGAACAGGTTGGGCAGATTGTCGACATTCTCGACAAACTCATTGGTATGGTCGGCCACCAGCACGAAGATCGTATTGTCATAGTAGCCGGCAGCCTTGGCGGATTTGAAAAACTCGCCGAGCGCCCAGTCGGCGTAATACATCGCATTCAGTGCCTTGTCGCGGTCGGTATCGCCGGGATATTTCTTCCACTCATTGCCGGGGATCAGCCAGGGAATATGTGTGGTGGAAGTAAACATGTAGCCGAGAAAGGGTTTGTGTGCAGCGGCGAATCGCCTGTTGCCTTCCTGCAGGGTGTTGTGGTCCCAGGTGCCCCAGGTGGAAGCCGCTTTCCTGTGTGCATGCAGTTCCGGCATGTCTTCATTGCCGAGATAGGTGGAAAAGCCGGCACGTTCCGAGATCACGTTGAAGCGCAAGGAGTTGCGGTCACTGCTTTGCAGGAACAGCGTGTCATAGCCTTGCGACTGTGCGATGGTGCCGAGGAAGCTCATGCGGTTCTGCTCCATTCCTTCGCCGAGGAAAGGCATGTTGGGCAGTGTCGGCATGCCCGCGAGTATTGCTGCTGCGCCCTGGATCGAGCGCTGGCCGTTGGCGTAGAAGTTGGTAAACAGCCGGCCCTGTTTGGCCAGCGCATCAAAATTCGGCGTGACACCAAGCGGCGCCTGATGCATCTGTTCGCGCATTGCGTCGACAAAATCCGCACTCCAGCTTTCCAGCATCAGCACCACGACATTCGGTTTATTCTTTTTGGCGGTACTGCCGACCTGGCGGTATAGCGGGAACTGCGGATGTTCGACGGGTGAATGTTTGCCGGCGAGAAAATCATGCGTGCGTCGGATGGCTTCATCTTCCGGCATGAACACCTTGGGCGGCGGGGCGATGTCGTTCAGCGCGCGCGCCACGGCAAATGCGCCATTCATGGCCAGATATCCCTGCGGCAGCGAGTTGGAAAAGAACGCTTCGCCCACGCTGATCGGCTTGCCGGTGACGCCGCCGCGGCCAAGGATCACCAGCAGCAACAGGCCGAACAGCAGGCTGACCAGCCGCAGCCAGATGCGTGACGGGGCGGGTGGTATGTGGTGTGTCAGGTAACGCCAGTAATACGCACCGCCCAGCGCCAGCACGCCGAACAGGAACAGGCCTGCGCCATACTGGCTGAACGCCAGCATCGCCATCGACGCCATGTCCTCGCCGATGGTATTGATCTCGGCGCCGACATGACGGTGCACCATGCTGAAATACAGGGTGTCGCCCACTGCCATCAGGATCATTGCCAGCAGCGCGATATAGATGAACCAGCCCCATAGCCGCTGCCAGTAGGCATGATGGCTCCAGCGGAACGGCAGCATCATGAACACCACCAGCGGAATGCCGAGCAGCATCGCGACCATCGACACATCGAAGCGCAGACCGACGAAAAAGGACTGCACGACCTGCAGGAAATCCAGACTGCGGAAATCGCCGTGATAGGCCACATACAGCACCAGCCGTAGCAGGGTAAATGGCAGCATGCAGGCTGCAAAGATCAGCAGCATGCGTGTCCAGGCGCTTTTATGCTGCAGCAGACGGGGTGGGTGCATTAAGTAACTATATGAATTAATTAAATTATTTTAGAGCGGCATCCAGTGTGGCGAGAAACTGTGCAGGCGCCTGGTAGCCGACGACACGCAGGCCTGCCTGTTCCTTGCCCTCGCGGTTGAAAAACAGGATGCCGGGCGGGCCAAACAGCTGGTAGCGTTGCAGCGCGGCCTTGTCGTCAGCATTGTTTGCGGTGAGGTCGAATTGCAGCAGCACGGTGTCTTTCAGTTTGGAGACGACTTTGGGATCGGCAAAGGTGTTGTTCTCGAATTCCTTGCACGCCACACACCAGTCGGCGTAGTAGTCCACCATCACGGTCTTGCCTTTGGCTTGTGCTACGCGTGCATCCAGCTCGGCCAGATTCCTGATGCGCTGGAATTGCAGATGTGCGGTTTCCGCCACGGCCTGGCCACCGCCGCCGAGTGCGCTAAGCGGGCGCATGATGTCCTTTGCGCCGGACAGTGCGCCGATCAGCATGGCAACACCGAGCAGCAGCACGACCATGCCAAGACCCTTGACCAGCTTGTACCAGCCGCCATGGTTATGCGGCAACGGATCCAGTGCATGCAGGTAAATGGAGGAAATGATCAGTAATGCAGCCCACAGCAGCATGACCACCGCAACTGGCAGCAAAGAAGACACCAGCCAGATTGCCACGCCCAGCATCATCACGCCGAATACGCCTTTTACGGCCTCCATCCAGCCACCGGCCTTGGGCAGCAACGCACCGGCCGACGCACCTACCAGCAACAGTGGTACGCCCATGCCCATCGCCATCGCAAACAGGGCTGTTGCGCCGAGCACGGCATCGTGCGTCTGGCCGATATACAACAAGGCTCCGGCCATCGGTGCGGCAACACAGGGGCTGACGATGACCGCAGACAATGCACCCATCACAAACACGCCGGTGAAGTGGCCGCCATGCAACTGGTTGGTGGCGCCGGTCAGTTTGCTTTGCAGGCCGGATGGCAGCTGCAGTTCATAGAAGCCGAACATCGACAGTGACAGCACGACAAAGATGGCAGCGAAGCTGAACAGCACTGCAGGCGTCTGCAGTGCATTGGACAGCAACGAGCCCGACATGCCGGCGGCAACGCCCATCGCGGCATAGGTCAGCGCCATGCCCAGCACATAGGCGAGCGACAGTAGAAAGCCGTGCATCTTGGTGATCTTGTGGCCATGGCCGACGATGATGCCGGAGAGGATGGGGATCATCGGGAACACGCAGGGGGTGAAGGCCATCAGCAAGCCCGCGCCAAAGAAGAATGACACTACCAGCCAGAAACTCTTCTGCTGGAACACCTGTGCAATCTTGCTGCTTTCAGTCTCTGCTACGGGTGCGGCTGTGCTGGTGACCGGTGTTGTGGCTTGAGTTGATGATGTGGCGGCTAGTGATGCAGTTGCAGGTTCCAGTGGTGTTGTGGTGACTTCAGTCGTTTGCAAGGCTTTGGTGCCGGTGCCGGGTTTGGGGGCTGCCGGCAATTTCACGATGACATCTTTGGTTTGTGGCGGGTAGCACAGGCCGTTTTCGCTGCAGCCCTGGTAAGCGGCTTCCAGTGTCACGCTTTGTGCGCTGGTGCTGGTGTTCTCCAGCATGATTTCAGCCTGGAAGTCGTGATGGAACACATACATCTTGCCGAAGTTCGGGTCGTCCTTCATGTCGCCCTGCGGCAGTTTCACTTCCTTCAGTTTTGCCTTGCCCTTTTTCACCGTGACATGAATCTTGTCGCGATACAGGTAATAGGTGGGCGTCACCTTGAAGTTGCCGAGCACGGTCTGGCTGTCCTTGACGCTGGCCTCAAAGCCGAATGCCTGGTCCGGTGGCAGGAAGGTGGGCTGTTCGTTGCCGCCAAGCTGGGGCAAGCGGTCGAGCAGGTTATCCGCGTGTACCAGCGGTGAGATCAGTATTGCCAGGAGTAGCAGGATGCGCATTTGATTTTCCTCAGGGTGCGTAATGTCATTATTGGGTCAGGCTCATTTCAGTTCAGGGTTTCTGCATGCACCCATTGCAGATAGGCTGGTAAGCCCGCCACAACAGGGACAGCGATGATCTCCGGAAGTTCATACGGGTGATGTTCACGAATTATTTTCTCGGCGCGCACATAGGCGCTTTCCGTAGTCTTGATCAGCAGCGGCACTTCATTTGCCTCCTCGATTTTACCTTGCCATTGGTAAACAGCGCTGCACTGCGGCAGGATATTCACGCAGGCGGCGGCACGCTGTTCAATCAAATGCCGGGCGATATTTCGCGCACTTTGCGCATCCGGCAGATTGGTCAGCAGCAGCAAGACATTGTCCATCAGTGTGCTCCCGCCGCATGCGCGCAGCGTACGCCGAGCTGCAACAATTCATCCCATACATCGCCCGTGCGCAGGCCCTTGATCAGCTTGTCGATCTGCGCCGCCTGGCGCAATGCGCGTTCGGCAAATTTATGGTTGAAGCGGCGTGCGGCGCGTTCCACCAGTTTCTGTTTCATGCCCCATACACGCGCATCGCGCAAGGCGTTGCCGAGGCTGTTGCCCTGTTGCATGGCGTGCGTGACGCGGGTCAGCGTGCGGATGTCTTCCGCCAGTGCCCACAGGATCAGTACGGTGGCGGTGCCTTCCGCTTTCAGCCCCTCCAGGATATGCACATAGCGCTCGGCATCGCCGGCCAGCATCGCTTCCGACAACTTGAATACGTCATATCGAGCAACATCCATCACCGCGTCCTTTACCTGTTCGAATGCCAGATGGCCCTCCGGAAACAGCAGTGCAAGCTTCTGGATTTCCTGGAATGCGGCGAGCAGGTTGCCCTCCACCTTCTCCGCGAGAAAACGCAAGGTATCGTTATCCACTGTCTGCTTTTGCCTGCGCAAGCGCGCACCTATCCACTGCGGCAATTCCGCCAGCGGAATTTCATCTGCACTGACTACGATACCGCATTCGGATAGTGCAGTGAACCATTTGCTTTTCTGCGTGGCACCGTCCAGGCGTGGCAATGTAATCAGCGTGATCGTGTCGCCATTCAGGTTGCTGCAGTATTCCTGCAGTGCCTGCGCACCTTCGATGCCGGGCTTGCCGGTGGGGATGCGCAGGTCGACAAGTTTTTTCGACGAAAACAGCGACATGCCCTGTGCGCTGCTTCTCAGCGCTGCCCATTTGAAACCGCTTTCGGCGATCAGGATTTCACGCTCCTCGCAGCCCTCACGTTTCGCAGCGTTGCGCACCGCATCCGCAGCCTCGATTGCCAGCAACAATGCGGCGCCATGCACCACATACAAAGGCTGCAGGCCTTTGCTCAGGTGTTGCGCTAATTCGTCGGCGGCAAGTTTCATGATGTTTGGCTTATTGACTGTTGGTTGCAGGCTGGCTGCCAGGTTTTGGCACATCGCCGGCAGGGGCCGGGTCATTCAATCCGGCTCTCGGCTTGGCGCGGCTCAGCCGGCGCATCACCTGTTGCACCGCATCGGAGACCATGTCGCGATACAGCATTTGTTCTTCCATTTGCTTGGCCAGCACCTGGGCGGGATCAAAAGTCAGGATGCGCTGCAGGGAGATTTCATCCGGCGGCAGCCAGTCATGCATGGTCTTGTCGTATGCGCGGATCGAAACGGTATAGCGCAGCCCGTATTCCTGCACGATACCGCCTGACGACAGGGCATTGATCTGCTTGTCATTGTTTTCCTTTACCAGTTGCAGGGTCAGGTCGGCACTGGCTGCAGCCTCTGTCAGTTTGACGTGATACAGCTCCAGATTATTCCTGAGCTCCGCCATGAACGGGCTGCCCGGATTACCCTGCAGGTACAGGCTGGTAAACGGGAAGGGTTTCTCGTTCAGGTTGTGCCCGCGCAGGTGTAATCCGCATCCGGAAATTGAAATTAATAATAATAATAAAATCAATATATTACGCACATTCTCTCCATGCAGTCCCTGTTGCAGTTCAGATCACCACGTTTACCAGGCGTCCCGGCACCACAATCACTTTTTTTGCAGTGCCGCCATCCAGTTGCTTCTGCACAGCTTCACTGGCCAGTGCCAGCTGCTCGATCGCAGCCTTGTCGGCCTGTGCCGGCACGCGGATGTTGCCGCGCAGTTTGCCGTTGATCTGGATTACCAGCTCCAGTTCGTCCTGTACCAGCGCGGCATCCAAAGGCTCCGGCCAGGCGGCGGCGAGGATGTCTTCGCCATAGCCCAGTTCGCGCCACAGGTGGTGCGTAATGTGTGGCGTGATCGGTGACAGCATGCGCAGCAGGATGGACAACGCCTCGCCAACGACCGCGCGGTTGTTTGTGTCCTTGCCGGCTTTTTCCAGCGCATTGAGCATCTTCATCGCGGCAGACACCACGGTGTTGAACTGGTGGCGGCCGAGGTCATAATTCGCCTGCTTCAAGGCCAGATGAATGTCACGGCGCAACTCCTTTGCGTTGTTGTCCAGATTGCCGAGTTCAGTTTTTTCCTTGCCGATATTGGCGAACTCGGAAGCAAACGTCCACACGCGTTTGAGGAAGCGATATGAACCTTCAACCCCACTATCGCTCCATTCCAGCGTCTGTTCCGGTGGTGCGGCAAACATCATGAACAGTCGCGCAGTGTCCGCACCGTATTGTTCGATCAGCGCCTGCGGGTCGACACCGTTGCGCTTGGACTTGGACATCGTGCCGATGCCCTGATAGTCGATGGCGGAACCGTCGCTTACAAGCTTTGCACCTGTCACCTTGCCGCTGTCATCGCGCACCAGCTCCACTTCTTCGGGCGCGAAATATTCAATGCCGCCCTTGGCGGTGCGGCGCGAGAAGATGTGGTTCAGCACCATGCCCTGTGTCAGCAGATTGGAAAATGGTTCATCGTAGTTCACCAGCTTGAGGTCGCGCATCACCTTGCTCCAGAAGCGCGAATACAGCAGGTGCAGAATCGCATGCTCGATACCACCGATATACTGGTCCACCGGCATCCAGTAGGCGGTTTCCGCATCGACCATTGCATCGCTGCGGAACTGTTTTGAATTGTTTGGGCCATTCACCAGGCTGGACGCATAGCGCGAGTAATACCAGCTGGAATCGACAAAGGTGTCCATCGTGTCGGTTTCACGCTTGGCTGCCTTGCCACATTTGGGGCAAGTGCAATTCAGGAAATCGGCGCGCTTCAACAGCGGATTGCCGGAACCATCCGGCACGCAATCTTCCGGCAGCACCACCGGCAACTGGTCGTCCGGTACCGGAACTGTTCCACATTGATCGCAATGGATGATCGGAATCGGACAGCCCCAGTAACGCTGGCGCGACACGCCCCAGTCGCGCAGACGCCATTGCACCTGCTTGTCGCCGAGATTTTTCGCTTTCAGGTCGGCGGCGATCGTATCCACCGCTTGCTGGTAATTCAGCCCGTCGTATTTGCCTGAGTTGACGCATACGCCATGCTCCTTGTCGGCATACCACTCGTCCCATTTGCTGGTGGAGAAGATTTTGCCTTCGACGGCGACGGATTGCTTGATCGGCAACTTGTATTTCAATGCAAAGGCAAAATCGCGCTCATCGTGTGCAGGCACTGCCATCACCGCGCCTTCACCATAACCCATCAGCACATAGTTACCCACCCACACTGGCACGGCTTCGCCGGTCAATGGATGTGTCACTTTCAGTCCGGTATCGACACCTTCTTTTTCCATCGTCGCCATGTCGGCTTCCATTACCGAAGTGTGTTTGCACTTCTCAATGAAGTCGGCGATGGTTTTATTGCCCTGTGCGGCGTGCGCCGCCAGCGGATGCTCGGCGGCCACCGCCATGAAGGTGACGCCCATGATGGTGTCGGCGCGTGTGGTATACACCCACAGCTTGCCATCATTGATCAGGCGGCCGCTGCTGTCCTTGATGTCGTGCGTGAACGCAAAGCGCACGCCGTAGCTCTTGCCGATCCAGTTGGCCTGCATCGTTTTCACGCGCTCGGGCCAGCCCGGCAGTTTGTCCAGATCGGCCAGCAGTTCTTCGGCGTATTGTGTGATGCCGAAGTAGTAACCGGGGATTTCGCGCTTTTCCACCAGCGCGCCGGTGCGCCAGCCGCGACCGTCGATGACCTGTTCGTTGGCGAGTACAGTTTGATCTACCGGGTCCCAGTTCACCACCTGGGTTTTCTTGTAGGCGATGCCTTTTTCCAGCATGCGCAGGAACAGCCACTGGTTCCATTTGTAGTAATCGGGCTTGCAGGTGGCCAGCTCGCGCTCCCAGTCGATGGCAAAACCCAGCGACTTGAGCTGCTTTTTCATGTAGGCGATGTTGTCGTAGGTCCATTTTGCCGGCGGCACCTTGTTCTGGATCGCGGCGTTTTCCGCCGGCAGTCCAAACGCATCCCAGCCCATCGGCTGCAGCACGCTGTAGCCGCGCATCTTGTGCCAGCGGCTCAATACATCGCCGATCGTGTAGTTGCGCACATGGCCCATGTGCAGCTTGCCGGATGGATAGGGGAACATCGACAGGCAGTAGTACTTGGGTTTGCCGGGGATGTGCTTTGCCTGGAAAGCCTGTTTGCTCTCCCAGAATTGCTGGGCTTCGCTTTCAATGGCTTGCGGGTTGTAAGGACTGGTGGGGGTGTCTTGATGTTGCATGGCGGCCTGATTCTGATGAATAGCGTTTTAAACCGTCATTATATACGGAGCGAGGAGGAATCTTAATGGGCCAGATTCTGTGGGAAAGAGTCCAAATACCGTGAGGCTGGATGAGAAAGTACTGCAAATGTTTACATAATTGGATAATCGTCCTATTATATTTGGACTTTTATCCAATTATTGGGGGGTGGAATGAAAATACTGGTGACGGGTGCAAATGGGTTTGTCGGTAGTCATGTGCTGGACACCATGCAGCAGGACGGTGTTGAGGTCATTGCGGCTTGCCGCGATCGGCGTAAATTGCCTGCCGGTTTCCGGGGGGAAGTCAGGGAGGGCGACCTGCGGGATGGGGACTATGTACATCGGCTGGTGCAGGGCGTGGATGTCGTGTGTCATGCGGCAGCGTGGAGTTCTCTGTGGGGACATGCGGGTGACTCGGAAAAGCTGTATCTCCGCCCGACCTTGAACCTGATCGAGCAGGCTGCAAAAGCCGGAGTACGCCGGTTCATCAATACCAGTTCGACCAGTGCTGCAGCGCCGGGGGCCTCCGCGGATGCAATGAGTCCGGGTGTGCAGCGGCCACTCTGGCCGCATTTGTGCAATGTGGTCAGGATCGAAAACCGCTTGCGGGAAATGGCTTCGTCAACTTTCGGTGCGGTCAATCTTCGCCTGGGCATCTTTGCCGGCAATCGTTACGCCCTGGGGGTGTTGCCGATACTGGTGCCACGGCTGAAGACGCATCTGGTGCCCTGGGTGGCTGGCGGCAGGACCAGCATGCCTGTCGTGGATGGCCGTGATATCGGGCAGGCATTTGCACGAGCCGCCCTGGCGGAAGGGCTGGCGAAATATGAAGCCTTCAACATCGTTGGGCCGGAGGTGCCAAGCGTCAGGCAGGTACTGACCTTCCTGCATGATGAATATGGATTGCCGCTGCCACACTTCAGCGTGCCATTTGCAATCGCATATCCGTTCGCGTGGCTGATGGAGAGGCTGGATCCTGTGGTGCCGTGGGAGCCGCTGGTGACGCGCAGCATCATTCATCTGCTGGAAGAGGTGCATGCGGATAATTTGCGGGCCATGCAGAAGCTGGGCTATGCCCCGACAATACACTGGCAGGAGTCTATCCGGCTGCAGATGGCGGAAATGTCCGTGAGGGAAACGGTTCCGATGAGCATGGTGAGGCCGATATGCTGAGCAATCGATTGAAACAGGACGGGATTGCGCCAGTATTCAGCGTGGAAGATTTGCATGGCAGGACGATTGATCTGGAGGCATATCGCGGCCGCTGGCTGCTGCTTTCGTTCTACCGTTACGCTTCCTGCCCCCTGTGCAATCTGCGCGTGCATGAAATCAGCAAGCTGTCGCCGCAATGGGCAAGGCAGGGTCTGGATGTGGTGGGTGTATTCCAGTCTCCGCGCGAGAAAATCCTGAACTATCTCGGGCGGCAGGAAGTGGCTTTTACCCTGTTGCCCGATCCGCAGCAAAAGCTTTATGCGGTGTACCAGGTTCGCCATAGCTGGGCAGGTTTTATCAAGGCATGGCTGATGCGCTTGCCCGAGATTTACCGTTCGGTCATCCGCAAACAGTTTTACCCGGGAACGGTGGAGGGTGGCATACACCGGATTCCGGCTGATTTCCTGATCGATCCCGCGGGCAGGCTGGCCGTTGCCTATTATGGCAAGGATATCGGCGATCACTTGCCTGTCGCGAGGATTGAGGCGGTGCTTAAAGCGGGCCTGGATGCAGGGCATGTATAACATTGTCCGCGTCCCCATCCTGCCGTTCCATATGGTGAATGCTCACCTGATCATGGGTGACAAGGGGTGCGTCCTCGTCGATTGCGGACTGCCAGGATCGGAAACCCGGGTGGCATCGCTGCTTGCCAGGCACAATAGGACACTCAGGGATATCAGGCTGATCGTGGTGACGCATGCGCACGTGGATCATGCGGGTGGCGCTCAGGCGTTACGCAATCTGACAGGCGCGCCGATATTGGCGCACCAGGGGGACTTGCCTTACTACCGACGGGAAATACCGATGCAATATTGCCCGAGTGGCTGGGCAGGAAGCGTCTTCCTGAAGACGTCCTTGCCGCATGAGGGTTATGCAGCTTTTGAGCCGGATATCCTGCTGCAGGATGGGCAGGAGTTTGATTTGCAGGCAGTCGGTTTTGCGGGGAAAGTGCTGCCCACCCCAGGCCATACGACAGGTTCTGTTTCCGTGGTGATGGATACGCAGGAGGCGCTGGTCGGAGACATGGTGGCCTCCGGCATGCTGATAGGCGGCCTGTTCAGGCGCGGGCATGCCATCCGCCCGCCCTTTGAGGATGATCCGCAACGGGTTGGATGGGAGCTGAAAAAATTATTGAATCAGGGTTGCAGGAAATTCCATCTGGGGCATGGCGGCCCGTTAAATGCAGGAGAAGTGACTAGGCATGCTGAAAGATTGATAAAATCTGCTTGCTGACAATCAGTGAATGCTTGCCGTGATTGAATGTGGATCTGGCGTGGTATGCTGGGTCGGAGCCAGTAGTCAGTCCGTGATATAAAACGATGAAGACACATACAACCGTCAAAGGTGAAAAAGCCAGGAGCGAAATTGTGGAGAGCGCCAGGCAGCTTTTCTACCAGCATGGCTACGAGCGCACCTCCTTTGCGGATATCGTGCAGGCTTCCGGACTGTTGCGCGGCAATATCTATCATTACTTCAAAAGCAAGGATGAGATCCTTGAGGCGGTGATCGACCAGCACCTGAAGGATTTTCGTGGCGTACTGGAAAAGTGGGATGCTAAAAAGGATGATCCGAAAGCAAACCTGAAGGCGTTTGTCGAGATGATCGTCGGGCGCAAGTCTGAGCTGGTTGAATACGGTTGTCCGGTTGGCAGCCTGAACATCGAGCTGGCCAAGGACAGGCGGGAAGTGCAGCAGCACGCGGCGGAATTATTCGACCTGTTCCGCAACTGGCTTGCAGAAAACTTGCGCAAGCTGGGCAAGGGGGGAGAGGCTGATGCGCTGGCCTTGCACTTGCTGGGTCGTGCGCAGGGCATCGTGGTCATTTCCCAGGTATACCGGGACGAGAAACTTTTGAATCAGGAAACGAAACTGTTGCGGGGCTGGATAGATAGCCTGTAACCGGCAAGCGGATTATTTCCCCAGCGTGTCCTGCAGCTCCTTGCCGGCTTTTTCAAGGGCATTGCCACTCTTTTCCAGCGTTTCGCCGCTGATGCGCTTCAGTTTTTCGGCCACGGTTTCGCGGTGTGCGAAGGGATTGGAAAGCAGTGGTTCTTCGCGTCCGATATTGACGCCCAGCCACAGCCCGATCAACACGCCAATGACAACACCAACCAGGATCAGCTTCAGGATTTTCATTGTAATATATTGATTATATTATGTTATTGTCTGGCTTCGCGTTCAATTTCTTCCACCGTGACATGGCGCACGTCGCGCCCCTTGACCATGTAGACGACATATTCAGCCATATTCTGCGCATGGTCACCGATGCGTTCAATCGCCTTCGCCACAAACAGGATTTCCAGTGAGGTGGAGATGGTGCGGGGGTCTTCCATCATGTATGTGATCAGGTAGCGCATGATGGCACGAAACTCCTCGTCAACCTGTTCATCCTGGCGTACCACGCGCGCGGCAGTGGGAACGTCCAGGCGGGCAAAGGCATCCAGCGAGCTGTGCAGCATGCTCAGTGCGAGCTCTGCTGCATGCTTGATTTCGGTATAGCGCGGCAGGTTAAGGCTGTCACGCTTGGTCAGCAGCAAGGCCATGCGTGCGATCTTTTGCGCTTCGTCGCCGATGCGCTCAAGATCAGTAATGGTCTTGATCACGGTCATGATCATGCGCAGGTCGCCTGCGGCAGGCTGGCGGCGCACCAGGATATGGTTGCAGGCCTCGTCGATTTCCACTTCCATCGCATTGACGCGGTGATCTTCCTCGATGACCTTTTTCATCAGGATTTCATCGCTGGTGGTCAGCGATTCGATCGCCAGGCGGATCTGGCTCTCCACCAGGCCGCCCATCTGCAGAACCTTGGCCCTGACGCCTTCCAGTTCAGCATCAAACTGTTTTGAGGTATGTTCGCTGCTTACCATGATGTTTCCTTTTTAATTGATGATGGCCTGTATAAAGGCCTTTCGCCTGATTGTACACTTCTGTCCAGTCAGTTTCGTTACAAAAAATCATGACAGAAATATGAACTCCATTTTCCCGAAAACGGGCATCAGGGTTTGATGGTCTTTACGCCTTCCGGTGTGCCCAGAAGCAATACATCCGCAGCGCGGCGCGCGAACAGGCCATTAGTCACCACGCCGGTAAGCTGGTTCAGGCTGGATTCCAGTTCAACCGGATTCATGATCTGCATGCCATAAACGTCGAGGATGATATTGCCGTTGTCGGTGGTGAAGCCTTCTCGCAGTTTGGGATGGCCGCCGAGTTTTACCAGCTCGCGAGCCACATAGCTGCGCGCCATCGGAATGACTTCGATCGGCAGCGGGAAGTTGCCGAGTACATCCACCAGTTTGCTCTGGTCGCATACGCAGACAAACTGCTTGCTGGCAGCGGCTACAATCTTTTCGCGGGTCAGTGCACCACCGCCGCCCTTGGTCATGTGCATGTGTTTTGTAATTTCATCCGCGCCATCCACATACACCGGAATTTCGATCACGTCGTTCAGTGACAGCACTTCGATGCCATGTCCTTTCAGGCGCTTGGCAGAGGCTTCGGAGCTGGCCACGGCGCCGCGGATCTTGTTCTTGATCTTTGCCAGTTCGTCGATGAAGTAGTTGGCAGTGGAGCCGGTGCCCACGCCCACTATGGTATCTTCGGGAATATAGCCTATCGCTGCTTTGGCAACCGCCTGCTTCATTTCATCTTGTGTCATGCTCATGCTGTCTGCTTTCCGTTTAATCATTCTTTGAGCCGAAGATTATTGCAGGATTTCGGCCTTTTAGGAACTATTTAATATCAAAAACCGGTATGATTCGCATTATTTCCTGCAATTTTGAGAAAGTACCGCCAGTACGGCACTGACCCATGCAAAGTTACCTGAAGCGCATCCTGACAGCCCGTGTTTATGACGTGGCGATTGAGACCCCCCTTGAGCTGGCACCCGGCCTGTCGGCCAGGCTCGATAACCTGATTTTCTTCAAGCGGGAAGACATGCAGCCGGTGTTTTCCTTCAAATTGCGAGGCGCGTACAACAAGATGGCGCAGCTGAACGAAGAGGAGCTGAAGCGCGGGGTGATTGCTGCCTCGGCAGGCAATCATGCGCAGGGTGTGGCCCTGTCGGCGCACCGCATGGGGTGCAAGGCCACCATCGTGATGCCGGTGACCACGCCACAAGTGAAGATCGACGCGGTAAAGCATTTTGGCAAGAAGGCAGTGCACGTGGTACTGCACGGTGAAAGCTACAATGATGCTTATAACCATGCGCTGGAATTGCAGGAAGCGCAGCAGCTGACTTTCATCCACCCGTTTGACGACCCGGATGTGATTGCCGGCCAGGGCACGATCGGCATGGAAATCCTGCGCCAGCATAACCGGCCGATCGAAGCTGTATTTTGTGCGATTGGTGGTGGCGGGCTGATCTCCGGCGTTGCTGCCTATATCAAGCAGTTACGTCCTGAAATCAAGGTGATCGGTGTGCAGACGGTAGATTCGGATGCGATGTACCGTTCGGTCAAGGCGAAAAAGCGTGTGCAACTGCAGGATGTGGGGCTGTTTTCAGATGGCACCGCAGTCAAGCTGGCTGGTGCGGAAACACTCAGGCTGTGCAAGGAGCTGGTGGACGAGATCATGCTGGTCGATACAGATGCGGTCTGTGCGGCGATCAAGGATGTGTTCCAGGATACCCGCTCCATCCTTGAGCCGGCGGGCGCACTGGCAGTGGCGGGCGCCAAGCAGTATGCAGCACGCGAGAAGCTGAAGGACAAGACGCTGGTTACCGTGCTGAGCGGCGCCAACATGAACTTTGATCGCCTGCAGTTTGTTGCGGAGCGTGCGGATATCGGCGAGCAGCGGGAAGCCATCCTGGCCGTGACGATTCCGGAAACCCCTGGCAGTTTCCGCAAATTTTGCTCCTTGCTGGGGAAGCACAATATTACCGAATTCAATTATCGCTATGCGGACGCGAAGCAGGCGCAGATCTTTGTCGGCATTCAGGTGCGTGATCTGGCAGAGACCGGGCGCATTGTCGAGAATCTTGAAAAGCACAAATTGCCGACACTGGACCTGACCAACAATGAAATGGCCAAGCTGCACCTGCGCCATCTGGTAGGGGGGCGTGCGCCTGAGGTACAGGATGAAATCATGTACCGCTTCGAGTTTCCGGAGCGCCCGGGGGCGCTGATGAATTTCCTCAACAGCATGAATCATAGCTGGAACATCAGCCTGTTCCATTACCGCAATCATGGTGCCGATTATGGTCGGGTTCTGGTTGGCATGCAGGTGCCTAAAGCAGACAAAAAAGCTTTACAGGACTTTCTGGACCAGCTGGGATATCGTCACTGGAATGAAAGCGAAAATCCTGCCTACAAATTGTTCCTGGGGTAATTTCTCCCGGGGCATCCATCAATAAATCAGAAAATTCTAAAAAAGACTTGATTCGGGTAATTGGGTGGATTGTGCAATTTTGAATATGAATTGCAAGAAGAACGGGGTGTTTTAGATGGATATTCAGAAATGATACCTGTCGCGGATGGCGTGCAAACTATGAAGCAGGCCATAAGACAAAGTATAATCGCGACCCGCCAAAATCTGACACAGTCAGTGCGGGATGAGTTCAGTCAGCGGATTACCGACAGGCTGATCGGGTTGCCCATATATAGAGAGTCAGACATTTTGCTGGGCTACATGAGTGTTGGCGCAGAGTTTTCGACCAGTGCCTGGCTGGAACAGGCTATGCGGGATGGCAAGGAAATCTGGCTGCCGAAAGTCAATCGCCAGACGCGGCAACTGGATCTGTACTGTGTGCAGGACTTGCGTCGGGATGTTGCACCGGGGGCTTGGGATATACCCGAGCCGCTGATGGAACGCTGCGACAGGATGGATGGACTGGCTGACATTGATTTCATCCTGTTGCCTGGGGTCGCATTTGGCAGGGATGGTGCAAGATTGGGATATGGTGGCGGCTTTTATGACAAGCTGCTGGAGCGTATCGAAACATGCCGGCAGGACATGCCGGCGCTGGTGGCGGCAGCATTCGCCATGCAGGTCGTTGACGGGATTCCAATGGAAGACTGTGACCGCAGGGTGGACTGGTTGCTGACCGAACAGGATGTGACCGATTGCAGCAAGGGAGTAGCACGTTGACCCTGGATGTCAGGAGAGATGTGTCGTAGCAGTTTTCAACTATAACGAGACAGGGCCGGCAGCATCAGGCTCGCAGAAGAGAGCAGAGAGATGGAAAACTTACCAGATTATGATCCGCAGGAAACGAGGGAATGGCTGGATGCACTGGAATCCGTACTGGAAAATGAAGGTGCGGAGCGTGCGCATTACCTGATTTGCCAGCTGATCGACAAGGCGCGCCAGAACGGCACCGACATGCCGATGAGTGCGACAACACCTTATCTCAACACCATTCCATTGGGCAAGGAAGAGCGCTCCACCGGCAATCATGACCTGGAGCACCGCATCCGCGCATTGACCCGCTGGAATGCGATGGCCATCATCCTCAATGCAAACAAGGAGTCTTCCGAGCTGGGCGGCCATATCGCCAGCTTTGCCTCTGCTGCGACCCTTTATGATGTGGGTTTCAACCACTTTTTCCATGGCCGCACTGACGACCATGGCGGCGACCTGATTTTCGCGCAGGGCCACTCATCTCCTGGCATCTACGCGCGTGCCTACCTCGAAGGCCGCATTTCGGAAGCACAGCTGTACAATTTCCGCCAGGAAGTAGACGGCAATGGCCTGTCCTCCTATCCGCATCCCTGGCTGATGCCCGACTTCTGGCAGTTCCCTACGGTATCGATGGGTCTGGGACCACTGATGGCGATCTACCAGGCACGCTTCATGCGTTACCTCGAGCATCGTGGCCTGGCAAAAACCGAAGGCCGCAAGGTGTGGGCCTATCTGGGCGACGGCGAAACCGACGAGCCGGAGTCTTTGGGCGCGATTTCGATGGCGGGCCGCGAAAAACTCGATAACCTGATTTTCGTGATCAACTGCAACTTGCAGCGCCTGGACGGCCCGGTGCGTGGCAATGGCAAGATCATTCAGGAGCTGGAAGGCGTATTCCGTGGTGCCGGCTGGAACGTGATCAAGGTGATCTGGGGCGGCGAATGGGATCGCCTGTTTGCGAAGGACAAGAGCGGCCTGCTGCTGAAGCGCATGGAAGAGGTGGTCGATGGTGAATACCAGACTTACAAATCCAGGGATGGTGCTTTTGTACGCCAGCATTTCTTTGGCAAATATCCGGAGCTGCTGGAGCTGGTTTCCGACATGTCGGATGATGAAATCTGGCACCTGAACCGTGGCGGTCACGACGTGCACAAGGTATTTGCAGCGTATGCGGCGGCGACAAAACACAAGGGTCAGCCTACCGTGATCCTTGCCAAGACCGTGAAGGGGTATGGCATGGGTGAGGCAGGTGAGGGACAGAACATTACACACCAGCAGAAGAAAGTGGGCGTGGAAGCGCTGCGCAAATTCCGCGATCGTTTCAACATTCCGGTGACGGATGCCGAGCTGCCCAACCTGCCATTCGTGAAGCCGGCAGATGACAGCCTGGAAATGCAATATCTGCGCGAACGTACAACAGCCATGGGCACCCTGCCGATGCGCAAGCCTGTCGCGCAAGCGCTACAGGTGCCCGCACTGACAGCATTTGAAGCCTTGCTGAAGAGCAGTGAGGATCGAGAATTTTCCACCACGATGGCCTTTGTGCGTCTGCTGGGCATCCTGGTAAAGGACAAGAATATCGGCAAGCAGGTGGTGCCCATCGTGCCCGATGAATCCCGCACCTTTGGTATGGAAGGCCTGTTCCGTCAGCTCGGTATCTTCTCGCAAGTGGGCCAGCTGTATACCCCGCAGGATGCCGACCAGCTGATGTTCTACAAGGAAGACAAGACCGGCCAGATTCTGCAGGAAGGCATCAACGAGGCGGGCGGCATGGCCGACTGGATCGCAGCTGCGACCGCCTATGCCAACCATGGCGTGGCGATGATCCCGTTCTACATCTATTACTCGATGTTCGGCTTCCAGCGTATCGGTGACCTGGCCTGGGCTGCGGGTGACATGCGTGCGCGCGGCTTCCTGCTGGGCGGCACAGCGGGCCGCACAACATTGAACGGCGAGGGTTTGCAGCATCAGGATGGCCACAGCCATCTGGTGTCTTACACCATCCCGAACTGCGTATCGTATGACCCGACCTTTGCCTATGAGCTGGCCGTGATCATCCAGGACGGCATGCGCCGCATGTACCAGGACAACGAGGATGTGTATTACTACCTCACCGTGATGAACGAGAACTACACCCATCCGGCGATGCCGAAGGGTGCGGAAGAGGGCATCGTGAAGGGCATGTACCTGTTCAGCGAAGGCAAGGGCAAGGGTGACAAGGCACCGCGCGTACAGCTGATGGGCAGCGGTACCATCCTGCGCGAGTCTATCGCGGCGGCCGAATTGCTGGAGAAGGATTTCGGCGTTGCTGCAGATATCTGGAGCGTGACCAGCTTCAGTGAGTTGCGCCGTGAGGGGCTGGATTGCGAGCGCTGGAACATGCTGCATCCGGAAGACAAGCCGCGCACCAGCTATGTCGAGCAATGCCTGAGCAAGCGCAAGGGTCCGGTCATTGCGTCGACCGATTACATGAAATCGTTTGCCGACATGATTCGTCCCTTTGTGCCGCAGAAATACAAGGTGCTGGGCACCGACGGTTTTGGCCGCTCCGATTACCGCAAGAAACTGCGCGCATTCTTCGAGGTGGACCGTCATTACATCGCAATTGCCGCGCTGAAGGCGCTGGCAGATGAAGGTACGATTGCGGCTTCCGAAGTCAGCAAGGCAATCAAGAAATACAACATCAATCCGGATAAACCGAATCCGGTCACTGTGTAACGGGGAGAACATATCAATGGCAAGTTTGAAAGACGTAGTTGTCCCTGATATCGGCAATTTCTCCGATGTGCCGGTCATAGAAGTATTGGTGAAAGCGGGTGATGCTGTAACTGCGGAGCAGTCGCTGATCACGCTGGAAACCGACAAGGCAACGATGGATGTGCCTGCGCCGTTTGATGGCGTGGTGAAAGAAGTCAAGGTCAAGGTGGGTGATGCCGTTTCCGAAGGCAAGGTGATCTTTGTGTTTGAAGCAGCGGGTGCGGCAGCGCCTGCTGCTGCCAGCGCCACAGCTGCAGCAGTGGCGGCGCCTGCAGCTGCTGCGCCAGCACCTGTTGCAGTAAAACCGGCGCCGGCACCTGCCCCGGTCGCGGCACCTGCTCCCGCTTCAGTGGGTGCGGCCAGTGCTGTGTCCGGTGGCAAGTCACATGCCAGTCCGTCCATCCGCCGTTTTGCGCGCGAGCTGGGAGTGGACCTGGCGCAGGTCAAAGGCAGTGCGGCCAAAGGCCGTATTACCAGGGAAGATGTGCAGAGCTTCGTGAAAGCTGCATTGCAGCAACCACGTGGCGGTGTTGCCGGTGGCAGCGGCCTGCAGGTGCTGGCGATGCCGGTGGTGGACTTTGCCAAGTTCGGCGAGGTGGAAACTCAGCCGCTGTCACGCATCAAGAAAATTTCCGGAGCCAACCTGCATCGCAACTGGGTCAGCATCCCGCATGTCACGCAGTTTGATGAGGCCGACATTTCCGAAATGGAAGCCTTCCGCAAGGAAATTGGCGCCGACTATGCCAAGCAGAACATCAAGATCACGCCATTGGCCTTCCTGATGAAGGCGGCTGTGGCTGCCTTGCAGAAATATCCTGAGTTCAATGCTTCGCTGGATGTGAGCGGCGAAAACCTGGTGCTGAAGAAATATTTCCATATCGGTGTGGCAGTGGATACACCGAATGGCCTGATGGTGCCGGTGATCCGCGATGTGGACAAGAAGGGCATCGTGCAGCTGGCGAAAGAGCTGGGCGAAATCAGCGCGAAGGCGCGTGAACTGAAGATTACTGCGGCAGACATGCAGGGCGGCTGTTTCTCCATTTCCAGCCTGGGCGGCATTGGCGGTACGGCGTTCACGCCAATTATCAATGCGCCCGAAGTGGCCATTCTCGGGGTGTCGCGTTCCAGCATGAAGCCGGTATACCAGGACGGGCAGTTTGTGCCGCGCCTGATGCTGCCACTGTCGCTGTCGTATGACCATCGCGTGATCGACGGCGCGGCAGGTGCACGCTTCACCCAGTACCTGTCGCAGGTGCTGTCGGATATCCGCCGCCTGACCCTGTAATTGGACAAGTCACAGCCCATCGGCATTTTTGGCGGCACGTTTGACCCGGTCCATTTCGGGCACCTGCGTCTTGCGCAGGAAGCGCTGGAGCAATGCCGGCTGGGCAGCGTGAGGTTCATGCCTGCCGGTACGCCACCCCATCGTGCTGTGCCGCTGGCTGAGGCACAGCACAGGCTGAACATGGTGCGCCTGGCAACCGCTGGACATTCTGCTTTTGTAGTGGATGAACGCGAAGTGCACCGTACCGACAAGTGCTATACGGTTGATTCGTTGCAGTCGTTGCGGGATGAACTGGGTGAACTGCAGCCATTGTGCCTGTTGCTGGGCAGCGATGCATTTCTGCAGTTACATGCCTGGCACCAGTGGCAGCGCCTGTTTGCACTGGCGCATGTTGTGGTGATGCAGCGACCCGGACGACCGCTGGGCAATGCCATGCAGCAGGCAGATACGGTATTGCAGGCGGAGTATGGCACGCGGCTGGCTCCGGCCTGCAGCGTGCTGCACGAAGCATCCTGCGGGCACATTCTGGTACTGGATATGCCGCAACTGGACATTTCTGCCACCGATATCCGCAAGCGGGTGTCACAACAAAAGAGCGCGCGCTATCTGTTACCGGATGTCGTGGCGCAATATATTGAAACAAACAAACTATACAAGACATGCTGAACTTACAGGAAAAAACCCAGGCGATTGTAGACGCACTGGAAGAAATCAAGGCCAATGACATTTCGGTGATCGATACCAGCAAAAAAAGCTCGCTGTTTGATCGCATGATCATCGCCAGTGCCAACTCCAACCGCCAGACCCGTGCGCTAGCGCAGAATGTGGCGAAGCGCCTGGAAGAGAAAGGCGAAAAGATCAACAGCACCGAAGGAGAAAAAGGCGGCGAGTGGGTGCTGATCGACCTGGGAGAAGTGCTGGTGCATGTCATGCAGCCGGCGGTGAGGGCATACTATAGCCTGGAAGAGCTCTGGGAAAAGCACCCCGGCTGATTAAAGCTACTGCGGTGATCATCTGCGGTGTTGCGCGCTACTCGCCATCCTCATGTACTTACGTGTACATTCCGGTGGCTGCGTTGCGTGCGCCTTGCAGCTGACCATCCTCGCTACGCTTTCACGGATGAGTGTTGCGCCTGATTTTCCTTCGCTCGTAACGTTTTTCAGTATGTAGTTCGCCGTAATGTAAATCTTTCAATTTGGCAGGCTGCTTATTTCAGTTAACAGCTTCTAACATGAAACTCATCATCCTCGCAGTCGGCCACAAGATGCCGTCATGGATTACCGACGGTTTCAATGAATATGCAAAGCGCATGCCGCGTGAGGCGAAGATCGAGCTGGTAGAGCTCAAGCCAGAGCCGCGCACCACCGGCAAAACCACACAACAGATCATGGAAGCGGAAGCGCAGCGCATTGCGTCAGCGATACCGCATCATTGCCTGCGTGTGGTGCTGGATGAGCGCGGCAAACACTGGACGACAAAACAGCTGGCTGAGCAGATGAAAGACTGGCTTGGCGGCGGGCGAGATGTGGCATTCATCATCGGCGGCGCCGATGGACTGCATGAATCAATACGCCAGCAGGCAGATTACATGCTCGCATTATCTGCGATGGTGATGCCGCACGGGCTGGTGCGCGTGCTTTTGGCCGAGCAGCTGTACCGCGCGTGGAGCCTGCTGCACAACCATCCCTATCATCGGGAATAATATAATATATTCAAGTGCTTGCTATTCAAGCGTGCGGCGCACGGCTGGCCGCTGCTGCATATTGTCAAACCAGTGGGCCAGGTTGGCATGGATGCCGCGCCAGTTGCGTTCAGGCTGGCGCAAGTCGAGATAGATCAACGCGCTGACCAGCGCGAGATCGGCCAGCGTGATGCTGTTGCCTTCACACCATGCGCGATTGCCCAGTGCGCGTGCGGCAAAATCAAGTGAGCGGGAGATCGCATCGTTATGTGTCATGAGCGTAGCGGCTTCCTGTTTTTCGGCTGGGCGCACCGATTCCATGCGCACTACAACCGCCGAATCCATGATGCCGTCTGCCAGCGCCTCCCACCGTTTGACGCGCATGCGCTCCAGTCCCGGATTGCGCGGGATCAGGATGGGCGTGTCGTTCAGGGTGTCAACGTATTCTGCAATCACGCTGGAGTCGAACACGCAGGTTTCGCTGTCGAGTAACAGGGCGGGAATCCGCCCCAAGGGGTTGACGCGCGGCACCTGGCTGCCGGACTCGTTGGGGGCATCAACGATATAAGTGTGGGGAATATTCTTTTCCAGCAGTACCAGACGGGCCTTGCGGGTGTAAGGACTGGTAGGGGTTCCGAGCAACTTCATTAAACTCTCCTGTCGAAAATTCAACTATCTGTTGTGGATGTTACCTGCGTCTCCGGCGCACATTGCTATGGCCGTTTTTGCCAATTTTAACAACAGGCAGTGGAAAAGGTATTAACTTTTGCGGGCGTGCGGAACACAGGCCGGAAAAATGCAGAGGATGCAGGTGACATTCAAGGGGAGGAGTGGTTTTCCAGCAGGTTGATAAGGTATCCTTGCGGGAATGGCTGAAAAATTCATATACCTTGCATCACAAAGTCCCCGGCGTGCAGAATTGCTACGTCAAGCCGGCGTCAAATTCGAGACATTATTGTTGCGTGATGATCCGCGCGGGCTGGAAGGAGTGGATGAATCGCCGCTGGCGGGAGAGCTGCCTTTGCGCTATGTGCAACGTGTGTGCCGTGACAAGGCCGCAGCGGCATGGGAGTCGATGCAGAGTCGAGGTCTTCCCGTGGCACCGGTGCTGGCAGCGGATACGACGGTGACGCTGGATGGGCAGATACTCGGCAAGCCTGAAGACAGGAATGAAGCGATGCGCATGCTGAAGATGCTTGCCGGCAGGCAGCATGAAGTGCTGACAGCGGTGGCAATGAAGCTGGGTGACAGGGAGGAAGGGTGCGTGTCACATACCACGGTGACTTTCACCAGCCTGAGTGATGCGCGCATCGAAACATACCTGGCCAGCGGCGAAGCGGATGACAAGGCCGGTGCATATGGGATTCAGGGGCTGGCGGGTACCTTTGTATCGCGCATCGAGGGTAGTTATAGCGGCGTGGTCGGTTTGCCGCTGTTCGAAACGACAGAATTATTGCAACTATTCGGGTATGACATTCCATGAGTGATGAAATCTTGATCAACGTCACCCCGCAGGAGACGCGGGTGGCCTGCATGCGCAATGGTGTGGTGCAGGAATTACACATCGAGCGCGGCAGCAACAGCAGCATGGTGAGCAACATGTATGTCGGCAGGGTGAAGCGGGTGCTGCCGGGCATGCAGTCCGCGTTTATCGACATCGGGCATGAACGTTCCGCTTTCCTGCATGTGGCCGACATCTGGGAAAACCGCAATGCGAATGGCGATGCGGTGAAGCCGATCGAAAAGGTGCTGCATGAAGGACAAAGCCTGCTGGTGCAGGTGATCAAGGACCCCATTGGCACCAAGGGTGCGCGCCTGTCGACGCAGATCAGCATCGCCGGGCGCCTGCTGGTGTATCTGCCGCAGGAAGAAAATATCGGTGTGTCGCAGCGCATCGAGAACGACGAAGACCGCAAGCACCTGCGAGAAAAGCTGCAAGGCCAGCTGCCAGCAGCACACCGGGGTGGCTATATCATCCGTACACTGGCGGAAGACGCAACCGAGCACGAATTCTCGGCAGATATTGCCTATCTCGACAAGCTGTGGGCCAGGCTGCAGCAGCAGGCAAAAGGACAGACCGAACCCAAGCTGCTGTACAAGGAACTGGACCTCAGCCTGCGCGTGCTGCGCGACTATGTGAATGCGGAAACTTCACGTGTGCTGATCGATTCGCGTGAAACGCACTCCCGAATGAACGCGTTTGCCCATGATTACATGGATGCCGCAGTCGACAAGATCGAGCACTATGCCGGCCAGCGGCCGCTGTTTGACCTGTATGGCATCGAGGACGAAATCGAAAATGCGCTGACGCGCCGTGTCGACCTGAAATCCGGTGGCTACCTGATCTTCGACCAGACCGAGGCTTTGACCACGGTGGACGTGAATACCGGTGGTTTTGTCGGCGGCCGCAGCTTTGACGATACCATTTTCAAGACCAACCTCGAGGCGGCGCAGGAGATTGCACGCCAGCTGCGCCTGCGCAACCTGGGCGGCATCATCATTTGCGACTTCATCGACATGGATGCCAGCGAGCACCGCAATGCGGTGCTGGAGGAATTCAAGAAGGCACTGTCGACCGATCATACGCGCATCACCGTGAACGGCTTTTCTTCGCTGGGCCTGGTGGAGATGACACGCAAGCGCACACGCGAAAGCCTGGCGCATGTGTTGTGTGAGCCCTGCCCCACCTGCCAGGGGCGCGGCGAAGTGAAAACCGCACAGACCGTGTGCTACCAGATCCTGCGCGAAATCGTACGCGAGGCGCGCCAGTTCAATGCGAAGGAATATCGCATCCTTGCCTCGCAGGCGGTGATCGACATGTTCCTCGATGAAGAAGCGCAGGGACTGGCGCAATTGATGGACTTTATCGGCAAGCCGGTATCACTTCAGGTGGAGACCCTGTACGGACAGGAGCAGTATGATGTGATACTTATGTAACTATTTGATTTAATTATATTAAAATGATTTTCATGAGTGCGGATTGCAGAACTCTGCACCCACATCAGAATGATGGCAAGCGTAAGACAATGCCTGGAGGATGTATGAAACAACTTTACCTGCCATTTCTGCTTTTTGTGCTGGCAGGATGCGCATGGCCTTACCGGCCGTTTGACCGGGAATTCAGGCCTGCTGAACAGGAAAAAACGCTGAAGCTTAAACACGGCATGGATCGCCGTTCGGCACTCGCCGCGTTCAGCAAATATACCAGAGCGCAGCCGGGAAGCAGCGGATACTGCGGCAGCAGTAAATTCACGTTTGATCCAGGCACCCTGCTGAATGTCGGCGATTCGGGTTTTTCATTGAAAGCATACAAACGGGGCCAGCTGGTGAGTTCTGAAGAGGTGGGGGGCGTGACGCGCGATACCTACAGGAAGGTCACTTACGAGGAAGTGCGCAAATTTGCACAGTTGAGCAGGGTGCGAGTCACACATGTCGCAACTGCCTATGCAAATTGCGTAAAGCCTGCAAGAAATGAAGTCATGCTCAGCCTGCAGTACGGCACGGCGGAAACCGATGGCATCATGGTGGCGCCGGCCAGCCTCGACGAATTGCTGGCGGCGCTGATGGTGCTGGCGCCACAGGCCAGATACACCGAGGATTAGATACGCTAAACAGCCAGCAGGCTGGCTGGCGTTACGCGGCTGCCGCAGATTTCCACACGCTTCTGTCGCGATTGCGCACCCTGTATCAGTTGCACATTCCGCACAGGCACTTCAAACAGGCCTGCGATGAATTCAAGCAGTGCTTCGTTTGCCCTGCCTTCTACAGGCGGTGCCGCCAGGCGGATTTTCAATGATTCGCCATGCAATCCGGCCAGCTGGGTTTTTTTTGCGCCGGGCTGCACATGCAGCGCCAGCGTGATGCAGTCACCCTTGAGCTGATACCACATTACAACAGGCTGCGCACAGCATGGTCCAGCATATACAGCGGGATCATCTGCAGCAGCTGGCAGATCACCAGCAATACAAAGGGCGCAAGGTCAATATTGCCTGCCGGTGGAATGCGTTTTTGCAGCGGGCGCAGGAATGGCATGGTAATGGCATTCAAGATCGGCATGGCCGGGCTGTATGGCTTGATCCACGACAGGATGGCCTGGATGATCAGGGTCACCATCAGCAGCGTGATGCTCAGGCTCATCAGCTTGACGATGCCTGACAGCAGGATGCCGGCGATGAACATCGAAACGTCGCCGGGCACTCGATATACCCAGATGAATTCGGCCAGATACAGGTAAATGGTTTCAAAAATGTAGGCCAGCAAAATGGAGGAGGTATCGTAACCCCTGAATGAGGGTATGTAGCGGCGGCTGCGCAGCACGACGAAATTGGTGATGCTCATGATGAATTCACCCACCTTGTTGCGCATCGGTGCGCGCAGCCACTGCATGTGGAACCGCAACAGCAGCAGGATGGCAAAGGGTTGCAAGATGACATCGAGCAAGAATTGTGCTGCTTCCTGAAACATTATTTATCTCCGAGTTCTGCGCCCATTTCGCGGGAGCGGTTTGCGGCAGCATGGACTGCCTTGATGATGTGCTGTTTCACCTGGTTTGCCTCCATGTGCAACAAGGCTTTTTCGGTGGTGCCGTTCTTCGAGGTGACGCGCGCGCGCAGCGTGGCGGCGTCATCCTTGCTGTCTTCTGCCAGCCGGGTGGCGCCGAGAAAGGTCTCCAGCACCAGTCGGCGTGCATCAGTGTCATTGAAGCCCAGCTCGCGGGCAGCCTGCTGCATCGCCTCGATGAAATAGAACACGTAGGCCGGGCCGCTGCCGGAAATGGCAGTCACCGCATCCATCATGGTTTCTTCGGTCATCCACAGCGTGCTGCCGACGGCGGTCATGATCGATTGCGCCTCGTGGCGGTGAGCAGCGCTGACTTCCGGCAAGGCATACAGGCCGGTGATGCCGCTCCTGATCAGGGCTGGCGTGTTGGGCATTGCACGCACGATGTTGCGGCTGTCGAGCCAGCGCGCCAGGTCATGCGCGCGGATGCCGGCAGCCACCGAGATCACCAGGTGGTTGCTGCCCAGCCGGGGAGCGATCTGCCGGGCAACTTCATCCAGTTGCTGTGGCTTGACAGCGAGCACGAGGCAGTCGCAGTGCGGTATGGTGCCGACCAGGTCATCCGAGGCGCGCACGCCGTATTCGTTATGCAGTCGCTGGCAGCTGTCAGCGTTGATTTCCACTACATGGATGTGCGCGGGTGCAAAACCGCGCTGCAGCAGGCCGCCGATCAGCGCAGTGGCCATATTTCCGCCGCCGACAAAGCAGATGTTCATGATTTCTCCGTTCTGGTACGTATTCCGAAAATTGCGGTGCCGATGCGCACCATGGTTGATCCTTCCAGTATAGCGGCTGCCATGTCGTGCGACATGCCCATCGACAGGGTATCCAGTTGCAGTCCTTCGCTATTCACTTGCTGTAACAATGCCCTCATTGCCGACAAAGGCTTGCGCTGTGCGGCCTCGTCATCTGCAGGCGCGGGAATGGCCATCAGCCCGCGCAATTTCAGCCGGGGCAGGCGGGAAATGGCGTGGGCAAGGGCGGAAACTTCATGCGGGGTGGCGCCGCTCTTGCTTTCTTCCCCGCTGATATTGACCTGCAGGCAGATATTAAGCGGCGGCAGGTCTGGCGGGCGCTGCTCGGACAGGCGTTCGGCAACTTTCAAGCGGTCCACGCTGTGCACCCAGCTGAAATTTTCAGCGATGGGGCGGGTTTTGTTGCTCTGGATGGGGCCGATGAAATGCCACTCTATGGGCAGGTCGGCCAGCGCCTGCATCTTGTCCAGCGCTTCCTGCAGGTAGTTTTCGCCAAAACATGTCTGCCCTGCGGCATAGGCTTCGCGAATGGCGGATGGCGGAAAAGTCTTGCTGACGGCAAGCAGCGTCACACTCTCCGCATTGCGGTTTGCAGCATGCGCGGCCCGATGAATGGCGGCGCGCACGGCTTGCAAGTTGGAAAGGATTGCGGTCATAATCACCCGGTGCGTTTATCAAGCCTGCCAAGCAAAATTGCAGGGCAGGATAAATTAGGAAATTATAATGGATATTACAGAACTCCTTGCATTCAGCGTCAAAAACAAGGCCTCGGACCTGCACCTGTCTGCCGGCCTGCCACCGATGATCCGCGTGCATGGTGACGTGCGCCGCATCAACCTGCCGCCGATGGAGCACAAGGAAGTGCATGGCCTGGTGTATGACATCATGAACGACCTGCAGCGCAAGACCTACGAGGAAAACAAGGAGTGCGACTTTTCCTTCGAGGTGCCTGGCCTGGCACGTTTCCGTGTGAACGCCTTCGTGCACAACCGTGGTGCAGGTGCCGTAATGCGGACCATTCCTTCCAAGATCCTGTCGCTGGAAGACCTGAAAGCGCCGAAAATTTTCGAATCCATTTCCGACTACCCGCGTGGCCTGGTGCTGGTGACCGGCCCGACCGGTTCAGGTAAATCCACCACGCTGGCGGCGATGGTGAACCACCGCAATGAAAATGAGATGGGCCATATCCTGACCGTGGAAGACCCGATCGAATTCGTGCATGAGTCGAAGAAATCGCTGGTAAACCAGCGTGAAGTCGGCCCGCATACCCTGTCGTTCCAGAACGCGTTGCGTTCCGCACTGCGTGAAGACCCGGACGTGATCCTGGTGGGCGAGATGCGTGACCTGGAAACGATCCGCCTCGCGATGTCCGCCGCGGAAACCGGCCACCTCGTGTTCGGTACCTTGCACACCAGTTCGGCTGCGAAAACCATCGACCGTATCATCGATGTGTTCCCGGCCGACGAAAAGGAAATGGTGCGTGCGATGCTGTCCGAGTCGCTGCGTGCGGTTATTTCACAGACATTGCTGAAGACCAAGGATGGCAGCGGGCGTGTGGCGGCGCATGAAATCATGATCTGTACCCCGGCGATCCGCAATCTGATCCGCGAAGCCAAGGTGCCGCAAATGTATTCGGCAATCCAGACCGGTGGCGCCATCGGCATGCAGACGCTGGACCAGAACCTGCAGAACCTGGTACGTGCCAATATCGTGGGCGCTGCAGAAGCACGCAGCAAGGCGGCGAACAAGGATTTATTCCCCGGCAATTAGGAAACAAAGACAGCGCCCGGCATAACCGTGTTACGTGAAGACCTGAACTGCTCATGTATTCCCATATGAACTCCGTTTCCTTGTCTTTGCGTTCCCTGTTCTGCCTCCGCTCGTTACGATGTTCCGGTGCAATGATGCTGCCGGAAAATGTTGATCAAATTATTGCATCCTGATTGGAGAATTGAATCATGGAAAGAGACCAGGCCACCGAGCTGGTGCATAACCTGTTGCGCGGCATGCTGTCAAAGAAAGCATCCGACCTGTTCATCACTGCGGGTTTCCCCCCGGCGTTCAAGCTGGATGGCAAGATGGTGCCGGTTTCCAACCAGGCGCTAAGCCCGCAGCATACGCAGGAACTGGCGCGCAGCATCATGAACGACCGCCAGGCTGCCGAATTTGAAGCCACGCACGAATGCAACTTTGCGATCAGCCCGCCCGGCATCGGCCGTTTCCGTGTGAATGTATTCCAGCAGCAGCAGCGCGTAGGCATGGTGCTGCGTACCATTACCAGCAAGATTCCCGACCTCGACGAAATGGGTCTGCCGCCGGTGCTGAAGGATGTGGTGATGACCAAGCGCGGCCTTGTGCTGCTGGTGGGCGGTACCGGTTCCGGTAAATCCACCACGCTGGCGGCAATGATCGGCCACCGCAACAAGAACTCCTATGGCCATATCATCACCATCGAAGACCCGGTGGAATATGTGCATGAACACATCAACTGCATCATCACCCACCGCGAAGTCGGTGTGGATACCGACAACTGGGAGGCCGCGCTGAAAAACACCCTGCGCCAGGCGCCGGACGTGATCCTGATCGGCGAGATCCGTGACCACCACACGATGGAGCATGCGGTTGCATTTGCGGAAACCGGCCACCTTGCGCTGGGCACCTTGCATGCCAACAGCGCGAATCAGGCGCTGGACCGCATCATCAACTTTTTCCCGGAAGAACGCCGCCAGCAGTTGCTGATGGATCTCTCGCTCAATGTAAAAGGCATCATCTCGCAGCGTCTGATTCCGACCAAGGATGGCAAGGGCCGTGCCGCGGCGATCGAGATCATGCTCAACTCACCGCTGATTGCCGACCTGATCTTCAAGGGCGAAGTCAACCAGATCAAGGGCATCATGGCCAAGTCGCGCGAGCTGGGCATGCAGACGTTCGACCAGGCGCTGTTCGACCTGTATGAAGCCGGCAAGATCAGCTATGAAGAAGCGCTGAAGAACGCCGACTCCGTCAACGACCTGCGCCTCAACATCAAGCTGAACAGCCAGCACTCCAGGGACCAGGACCTGATGTCAGGTACAAACGAGCTGAAGCTGAACTGATCTTGATCGCCTGACTCATCAAAAATGCCGCATGATGCGGCATTTTTTATTTAATGAATTCAGTAAGATATAAATTCATGTAATATTTTTCCTGCTCCCGGGAATAGTCAGTTGGCATCAACTGTTTATGCAGGTGTGGCGGCCACCATTTGCTATTCAACCGAAACTAAACCCGAATTTGATAGGGAGCTTAAAATGTTCAAGAAAATCCTTTTTGCAGCAGCATGTTTAACCGTTTCCTCGTTTGCTTTTGCCGGTGCGGCTGATGAAGCGCAGGCGCATTTCAAGGCTATCGCATCAGGCAACATCGAGCAGATCATGCAAGGTTATGGTGAAGGTGCGACCTTCCAGTGGGTGGGTGGCCCCTTGAATGGCACCTACGCCAGCAACGACAAGATCAGGGAGGTGTGGAGCAAGTTCTCGAAAAATGCGCCGCTGGAAGTGGTTGTTGCCAAGGTAGAGGAAAGCGCCAACGACAAGGGCAGCACCGTGTCTGCCAATGTGGAATTCAAGGGCAAGGCCACCATCAAGGTGCGCTATGTGCTGGTGTACCGCGAAGGCAAGCTGGTAAATGAGGTGTGGCAAATCGACCCTAAATTGTCTGTGGATTGATGCAGCTGGCCCGACCGCGATTACCGCGGTCCCCTTTGAATTTTTGATGGACTGAAAGATTCATGAGCGAAATGAATTCAAGCATCGCCGAACAGATTCCGCGCCTGCGCAGGTATGCGCGCGCACTGACCGGTGATCGCAATCGCGCGGATGACCTGGTGCAGGACACACTGGAGCGTGCCTGGGTCAAGCAGCATCTGTGGCGGCGAGGCAGCGACCTGCGCGCCTGGATGTTCAGCATCATGCACAATACCTTCATCAACCAGGTGCGAAAGTCACAGCTGCCCATGGTTGAAATGGATGACGATGCCTTGGAGGTGCCGGTGCGCGCGACGCAGGAAGACGGCCTGCACATGCGCGACCTGGTTTCTGCACTTGTCGAGTTGCCGGTGGAATACCGAGAGGTGGTACTGCTGGTGGGGTTGGAGCAGATGAGTTATGAAGAAGTGGCGCAGGTGCTGGGCATACCGCTCGGCACCGTGATGTCCAGGCTGTCGCGCGGGCGTGAGCGCCTGCGCACCCTGATGGGCGGAGAAGCTGCGCCGATGTTGAGGAGGGTGAAATGAACAACAATGATATGCAGATACCGGAGCACGAGCTGCATGCCTATGTCGATGGCAGGCTTGATGCTGCACGCCGCGCCGAAGTCGACGCCTGGCTGGAAAGGCATCCGGGTGCAGCAGAAAGACTGCATGCCTATCGCCAGCAGAACGACATGATGCAGGCGCTGTTCAACCCGGTGTTGAAGGAACCCATCCCGCTGGGCATGCATCCCCGTGCAAGACCGCGGCATTTTCCCATGCCGCTGCGCTATGCGGCGATGATCAGCGCGATGGTGATCAGCGGCATCCTCGGCTGGTCACTGCGCGGTGTTGAGGCGCCACAGCAGAAACCCATCATGGCCATGGTCAACCGTGCGGCGCTGGCGCATGTGGTGTATACGCCTGAAGTGCTGCACCCCGTTGAAGTGAGCAAGGAGCAGGAAGCGCAACTGGTGCATTGGCTGTCCAAGCGCCTGGGTAACAACATCAGGGCACCGCATCTGGCCGGTGCAGGCTATGAGCTGATGGGCGGGCGCCTGCTGCCGGGCAACCAGGGGCCGGTGGCACAGTTCATGTACCAGGATGGCAAAGGCCAGCGCCTTACGCTTTACATCAGCAGTAAAATGGCAGGCAAGGGCGAGGCTTCTTTCCGTTTCGCACAGGAAGGCAAGGTGGGCGTGTTCTACTGGGTGGATGAAGATCTTGGCTATGCCCTCTCCGGTGAAATCGCCAAGCCGGATCTGCTGAAGGTTGCGAATAATGTGTATCAGGAGCTGAACAAGTAAGTCGATGACCAACAGGCTGGGAAGCGCGCATCTATTCCGCTGCAACCACCCGGTTGCGTCCACTGGACTTTGCACGATAGGGGGCATTATCAGCACGATTCAGCGGCATCCCGACATTTTCCCCTGATGCGGCAAGCTGTGCCATACCAATGGAAACGGTAATGCCGATCTGGCGTTCGCCATCCACGAGCGCATGTCGGGAAGCAACCGCATTTCGCAGCCCCTCAGGCGCAGCCAGCAAATCGGTATCCGGCAGGATCACGGAAAATTCCTCGCCGCCGATACGTCCGACGATGTACACCTTGCGCAAGGTGTAACGGCAAATCTCCGTAATGATCTGCAGCACCCTCCCTTCCAGTCACGATGCAAACCTGTGTTGTGTTTCTGCAGTAACTGCAGGCGCAGGACCTTCCCGCGGGTGTGCATTATCAGCGGACGGAAGTTCAGCAGGATTTCGAGGAACAGCAACAGCATGGTCGCCAGCCGGAACGCAGTTTCGGCACAGGATAGCTGCCTGTTCACCCTCCTGCAGGCATTGCGCCACCTGGCAATTCGGGCTGACCCGCAAAGTTCCTGCGGCTGCATGCGAAATATATTCCAGCGCCGGGTGCTGCATGCTGAGCTGACTGTCCGTTGTCCATCCGGGTTGGCGCAGGGTAAGCAGGGAGCTGCGAAGCTGGCGGTTCAGCGACGCATGATGCGTGTCTTCCTTCGGCAGTGTTGCGTCTTCCAGCCGGATGCAATATCACGTCGCCTTGCGGCAGGCGAATTCACCAGCAGGATGGCAAGCAGCGCAATGGCTACCCTGACATGCCAGTTCAGCTCAAGGGCCAGCCTCTGCTGGTGAGTGTCGTCCAGCCTTTTCGTGGCTGTTTGAATTTGCAAGATGCGTACTGGTGCAAGTACGTTGATGAAATAAGCCAAATCAAGCAGGAGGAATGGCGGCAAACCTGGCAAGCGCAATGTTCATTGGCGTGGCGGACTGCTGGTGTGAGCAGCTGATGTGGATAGGCTTGCCGAACTGAAACGGCCATGGAGCATCACCGCACGCAGCAGGGTGAGTGCGAGGATGTCATCCGGTGCGGTTGATACCTGATAAAGGCGGACAGGCGCGCCATTCGCCACATCCACCAGCTGGTTGAACAGGCATTCTATGGCAGCAATGGAAACGGATTTGCCATCGTTGTCCAGCAATTGCACGATGCGTTGCAGTGCGTGCCCGGCAAGTTTGAGATCGATGGACACTTCCAGATTGCGCAGAGCAGGCATGATCAAATCCTCGATCTCGGAGATAGCGGTTTCGACTTTAGCACCGGTGAGGTTGCCCTGCCCAAGCAGGGCATAGATGCCTGTTAGCGGTGCAGTCATGAGCTGGTGGACGGAGCCTGCGGCAGTATGGTGCGTCAGGGTCAGTACATTGCTATGCAGTTGCAGTGCGATCGCGCTGTCACGTTCGATCATACGCAAACTCGCAAATGGGTCGGCATGTTGAATTTTCCGTGCTTTATATATATTTATGAATATATTATATATTTTTTTGATTTCACTATTGTTGCAGCCAGCAGGGATGAAGCGGAATGAAAGGAGTGAGCGGCTGGTTGCGTCAATTGCAGACGGGCTGATTGTATTCTTGCCTGCATCAAAACAAAACTTGTATCCAGTAAATTGTGGCTTTAAACTGAGTTCAGTCAGCTTAAGCCTGTGACAGTTAAAGGAGATAGACATGACAGATCCTGCGATGGAAAAACTGGTTGAGGAAGCACGCAAGGTTGTGGAGGCGGGAGGCAATGTGCATCATGCATTGCGCAATCTGACGCTGGCAGCGTTTCATCGTACGAGACTGCAGGCTCAGGAACAGCAAAAAATCGTGCAGTCCGTCATCCGGGGGGCAGTTCAGGGCTTGGGCAAAACCGGAGAAAAATCGCGGCAGGTTTTAAGTGAAGCGCTGGCAGGCGTGGATGAAGCCCTGGCCAGCACGGCCGAGGCAAGCAAACTGGCGATAGAAGAAGCGGCAGGACGTCTGCACGAATTCGGCAAGCAGGACCTGGAACGCGCATTCAATGACATGCGTACGCTGGAGCAAATGTATCTCGATACCTTGCAGCAGGTCGCCGATCGTTCCGCAAGCGAAGCACGTATCATCCTGCAAGACCTGTGGCAGCACGCAAAAAACACCGGCACTGCGGCAGGCGCGGCTGCCGGTGCCTCCCTTGCAAGCCTGGAGCAGCGGCTGGGTCGCAAGCTGCATGAAGTCGCTGCAACCGGTACAGATGCCGCACTTGGCAGTGCATCGAAACTGGCAGAAGCTGCCGCCACAATCCTCGGCGGAATTGCCGAGCGCCTGGAAGGCAAAGCGAAAGTCCTGAAGCAGGGCAAGCAAAGCTAAATGCTCTGGCAAGCCATCAGTGCAGTGCGTGACCTGGGACGTCTGAACGACATCGCCTCGGTGCTGATACGCTATGGCTTTGGCGATGTGGTGCGCCGTATCGGCATGTCCAATGCGCTGGAAAAGGCCGGCAAGGTTCTGCACTGGCACGCGCCGCAAGAGCTGGCCCATCTGGAGCCGCCCGCGCGCATCCGGCGTGTACTGGAAGAGCTGGGCCCCACCTTCATCAAGCTTGGCCAGATACTCGCCACCCGTGTTGACCTTTTCCCGCCTGAATGGATCGCCGAGTTCGGCAAGCTGCAGGATGATGCCCCGGCCGTACCTTACGATGAACTGTGGCCGCATATCTCGCAGGCACTGGGGGAGCCGCCCGAAGGCATATTTCCGCGCATTGATGAAACCCCGCTTGCTGCAGCCTCGCTGGCCCAGGTGCATCGCGCATGGCTCGCAGATGGCACCGCAGTGATCCTGAAAATCCGCCACCCGCATATCATCAAAACCATCGAGGCGGATTTGCGCCTGTTGACGCGGCTGGCTGAAATCATTGAGGCGGAAGCGCCAGACCTGCAGCATTATCGCCCCCGCGAAGTCGTGCGCCAGTTCACGCTCTCGCTACGGCGCGAGCTGGATTTCGCTGCCGAATGCCGCCATGCAGAACGAGTGGCAAACAACCTCGCGGATTTTCCTGAAATTGTCATTCCCGGCATCCACTGGCAATGGACCAGCCCCGGACTGAATGTGCAGGATTATATTGATGGCATTCCCGGCAGCGACCTCGCCGCGGTGGATGCGACCGGCCTGAACAGGAAGCTGTTGGCAAAGCGCGGCATTCACGCCGTGCTGAAAATGATACTCGAGGACGGCTTTTTTCATGCCGATCCGCATCCGGGAAATGTGCTCTACCTGGCGGGAAACCGGATCGCCTTCATCGATTTCGGCATGGTGGGGCGATTATCGGCCGAGCGCCGCATTGAACTGGCCAAACTGCTGTATGGCCTGGTCAGCCAGGATGCAGCGCGGGTGGCCAATGTCCTGCTGGACTGGAGCGAGGGGGAAGAAAGTGGCAGCGTGACATTGCAAAACGAAATTGAAACCTTTGTCGACCAGTATCGCGGGGTGCCGATCAGCAACATCAATTTTGGTGCGATGCTGTCCGACCTGGTGGCGATCCTGCGCGATCATGGCCTGTCACTGCCGCCAGATCTTGCCTTGCTGATCAAGGCCTTCATCACCCTGGAAGGACTGGGCCGGCAGCTCGATCCTGATTTCGATATCGCCAGTGAAGCAGCACCGTTGCTGAAACATGCGCTGATGGCTCATGCAAAACCCGCTGCGATGGCAAGGCGAGGCTGGCGCACGCTGACCAGCACGGTTGACTTGCTGGGCGGATTGCCCCGGGAAGTGAACACCATATTGCGTACCGTGCGGCGTGGAAAATTGAAATTGCAGATCGATGTGCCACCGCTCAAGCAGTTTGGCGAAAGGATAGATCGCGCTGCCAGCCGGCTGGCACTGAGCGTGGTGACTGCCGCACTGATCGTCGGCTCGGCCATCGTGATGACCGTGGAAAAGGATTTCACTGTACTGGGCGGCATCTCCATCGGCATGCTGGGCTTTATTGGTGCCGTCATCAGCGGGGTGTGGCTGCTGATCTCGATCTGGCGCGGCGGGAGAAAATAGAAAACTACCTTGTGGCGCTGCTAATGCGTAATTGTTGATAGCCAGCCGTCTTAAATTAAATATCAAGCTAAGAGAAATCGAGTCTGACCCTATTTATCTTGGTATTTGGCAACCTGCGCCACAACAAGAAACTGAACCGATTTACATTAAGAGGCCAGCAGAAAGTGGATGCTCAATGGAAGCTGTTCTGCCTGGTACACAATATCGAGAAGCTGGCACATCATGGATATGGGC
>JAJXUI010000049.1 GCA_021782995.1 Pseudomonadota bacterium
ATTGCTGGGTACCGCGGATATTCCCTGTGGCGGCTTCAATCAGGGTAATTTCGAGTGTTCCGCGCTGCCAGTACATCCTGTCAATCAGGCCAAGATCGCTGGTTTGCAGGCTGGCCTTCATGATGAAATTTGGCGAGCCGCCATTCACCACCTTGAAGCCCGCCTTGGACAAGGCCCCTGAAACCACTTCCGCCAATCCATCTACTGAACCAGCTTCAGCCTGAGCTGAAATGCGAACCTGCTTCAGCAGTTTGTCCATTTCCACCTTCAGGTTGCCGCTGTTGTACATGGCATCCATCCCCATGCCGGATGGCGTGACCACGCGCAGCGACTTTTGCAGGCCTTCAACAGCGGTCTGGGTTTCAATTGCACGATTCATTGCAGTAATACGCTCAATGATGTCTCCACTATCATGAGACTGCTTGATGTTAGCAGTTACACCCTGCTCCAGTTCGTCGATCTGCTGACGCAGACGTGCGGCAGCCGTCTGTTTTTTCAGCACGGCGAGCACATGGAATTCCCGGGTGGTTTTGTCCTGCCAGATTTCACCAATCTCGATACCGCTGATGATCTGCTCGGTAGTGGTATTGATGCGGCGAGTGACATCACTGCTGATGTCTTCATCACGGCCATTGCTCTTTACATTCATGGTGCTTTCATTGCTGGCGGAAATGTTCACCTGGAAAATTTCCGACAGGTCGGCCTGGGCTCGGCGTTTGGCTTCATCCTGATCGGATGCGCTTCCGCGCCCTAGCAGATATTGTGATTTCGGATATGCACCACTATCGCCGTTGATCCAATCGGGCTGCCCGCCTGCGCTGACTGTCTTGCCCGGCGTGGCACAACCGGCAATAACCAGAAAGACTGTCACCAGTATCGATAAAAGATGTTTCATTTTTTTCTCCTGCGATTCAGAAATCAGTTTGTCACGTAATGCTGGGTAACGAATGTCATGTGCCCTTTTCTGACAACAATATTCGGGTAATCCTGAGCGGCCAGCACTTGCATGCCCGGGCCAAGGACTTCAACCTTCATGCTGTAGCTGCCTGGAGCCAGCATCATGCTGGCCATCTGGATATTTCCCGGCAGGGTCAGCCAGCTTCGGGTATCGGCACGCTCGGTAACCACAGTTGCCACTTGCAGGGCAAGTGCACCAAACATGCCTAGCAGCTGGTCATCCTTGTTGTTATTGTTTCTTGCCAGCTCCTTGGCGCGATTATTGGCAGCAGCCTTGACCACCATACGGGCAACGGAACGCGCAATGATGGCCGGCATATGGATATCCAGGTTTTTCTTCGCCACAGCATCGATATTTTCAACCAGCTCGGTATTTCTTTGCAGGCTGTTTACCGTCACCCTTGCTGCCATTGCCGCATTTTTACGTGATTCATAGTAAGGCAATGCAATGCGGACCATGGTCCCGCTTTTCGGATCCATTGAGTTGATGGCTTTTTCACGCTTGATGGGCGCAAGACCATTGTTAAAAATGAACACCAGGCTGCCCTGGTCTGCCCCATTGCCAGCGGGGACATCCATGCCGAATTCAGCCTTGTACCTGCGATATTCGTCATTCAGTCCATTCCGTTTCGCCATGCGCAGCAGGTCTGACTTGAGCTCATTGGGCATGGCCATGCCATAGTCGCTCTGGTATTTCTTGTAGACATTGTAGGCATTACGGTAGGAAATCATCGCATCACTGTTCTCGCCCAGTTCTTCGAAAATCATCCCTCCGAGATACAAGGCAAAAGCATCCTCGATTTTCTTCTTGTCGGCTGACTTCTCCGCAAATTCGCGCATGTCTTCATCGATCTGCAGTACCTCAACCCGCGCCGAGCCGGGATCATTCAACTCAAGATAATTAAGCGCCATATACAGGTGCAGCATGATGCGCTCGTAGCTGTCACCCGAATAACTGACTGTCGAATCATTGACCATGACAGAAAGCGCATTTTCGGAAACACTGGCCGCATACAGGCTGTCCATTTCCTTTTTCGCAGCCTCAAAAGACGCATTGGAAGCGGAGTAGTCCCGCTTCATGCGCTCTATCATGCCCTTGTTGAGCAGATACAGAACGTGCTCCTTCTTGTCATCCTTCTGCTTGTCGAGGTTTTTCAGTGCAACGTCATATTGTTTCGTGATCAGGTTGTTCTCGATGACGCCAAATGAGCTGCTGTATGTGGCACAGCCCTGCATACCGAAAAGCAGCAAAGCAACCAACCCTGCGCGGTACAGGCCTCCCAGCCAGTTCGCCGGCATGCCCCCCTGCCTGCTTGATGCCTGTTTCATTATTTTCCCCTTATTAAATAGTGAAACCCAGCGCAGAAAAAAAATACACGGCCAAACCTGCATGCCGTGTATTTCACTCCGCTATCGTGTTTGTCTTGCCAGTGCCTTGAATAATCAGAACCTCAGGCTGCTGCGTTCGACAAATTTCTTGATTTTCTTCTCGCCATTCCACACGATTTCATTGTCCACCAGGCTGATCAATGTCAGGTTGACCTGGTAGAAACGCACCTGGTCGCCACTGGCTGCATCGATAATGGTATTGATGGTGCCCTTCAGCATGAAGTCCGCACCTTTTTCCTTGCCGGCAGCCTTGCGTGTTGCTTCGCTGGCATGAATGTCCTGGTCGGCACGTTCACCGCGAATTTCCTCACGCTCGGTGGCAGAGGCTACAAACTTGACCTTGCCGGAATTGATCAGGTTGCGCTGCATTTCCTGCACGAAGGTGCTGGTGTTGATGTGCTCATGGCTGAGGTTGCGCATTTCACCCACGATCACTGCAGGCTTGCGCTTCTTCTCGCCCTTGAATTCGGCGATCCAGTCGCGACTCAGCACGTCGTCGATCATTTCCTTGGAAACCAGCTGGGAATCGGTGTCGTTCCAGGCACCGCTCAGATCCTTCACCTCGCCTGTATCCATACGTTTTACAGATGTACCGCAACCAGCCATGGAAAGCGCCAGGACCACCAATGCCACAACCTTGAAATTCATAACTGATGTGAAACGCATCACTTTCTCCCATTTACTAAACGATCAAAAATCTTGTCGGCGGACAACTCTATAAATTGCTTGATGTCCGGATTCAGGTCTGCCGTATTGCTCATGGCAGACTTGATATTGCGTATGTCCAGTTCGGCGATGGACCAGATAACATTGGTGGCGGGATCCCGCCAGCTTGCGGTGATACGCGTGGCAGCCAGGTCCTGCCGGATGCCGCTACGGAGTTCCTGCAACACATCAATATTTTCTGCAGTACCAGACTGCACCTTGTAATCATTCCCGAGCTCAAGCAGGTATTGATCCAGCAATTTCGATACTTCACTCCTGGCCTTGTCATCCGCCATGGATTTCTGCTGCGCCAAGTCGCCCACGGCTTCTGCCCTGCCCACTCCCTGCAACACCCTGCCGCCTGCCTTTACTGCAATCGTGCTGCCCCTGTTAACCCAGTCAGGGGCACCCTTGATGACGGTTTTTTCTTCGGCAGCATACTGCGCTGGTATCGGCACAGGCTCCATCTTTACGGGCTTGCTGGAACAGCCTGACAGTGAGGCGGCAAAAATGACGGCAAGCGACCCGAGTTTCAATCCAACTATTTTATTCATGCTTTAAGAGGCTGACTCCGAATGTCCCGGACTTCAATCATTCCGTTATCCTGATTACATAAAATGCTTATATAACTTAAGCCATATTGATCATTGAATAATATGTGAGATTCCTCAGGGTCACAATAGCAAAAAGGACAAGCAACTCAATCGCCTCGGCGCATGCACCCGCATTCAACAGGAAAGTATAATGAATTCATTAATTTGCCCATGCATGGTGCATTGGGCTATTTGAAGAAGGAGAAGCCGTCATCGTCTTTTTTCAGCATGCCGTCAAACAGCTGTTCGGCATTCTTATCGAAATACTCCTTCAGATCCATGTTCAGTTCCTTGCTGCCCGCCAGGATGTTTTTCACATAACTCAGCCGCAGTTCAGATCTGGACCACATCATGTTGGTTTGCGGATCGCGCCAGTTTTCGATTACATGCGCCCCGGACAGATTGACACCCGTCGTATTCAGCAACTGGCGCGACACTGCAGCCTTGATCTGCCTGTCAATCTCATCCTGCATTTCAGCGGAAAACTCCACCTGGTAGGCGATTGAATCCTTGATCTGGCGAGAAGAAGAATCCTTGATCCGCCGATATACATCTTCCTTGAATTGCGGCGAGACATCCTGCCTGAACTGTCGCTGGATGGAATTATCAATCTGCGTGGTCAGGTTTTCCTTCACGTTGCGGGCTGCGCGCTTTTCCACTCCCCTGTTTTTGCCGTCATCCACTGGCAAGTCGTCCTCTTCCCGCACCGCGGTAAGATATGCGCTGGAAACCGAATCGAGGAAATCGGCAAGCACATGGCCAGTTTCTGCGATCGATTTGTCATCTGCAAAAGATTTCTGCATGGCCATATCCCCCTCAAGCGATATGGAGGCAACGCCACGGAATACTCGCGTATCCTTGTCAATCTTCACCATCTTGCTGCCTTCGTTAACCCATTCAGGTGCGTTCTTGACGACCTCGACCGGCTTGTCAGGTTGAATGGGTTCTAGCGTGCAGTCCGTCAGCAAACCAGTGCCGATGAGGACCAACAGTATTTTTGCGTAGCCTTTTACCGTGTACATATCCATTTGCCCGATTTCGTTTTCCGCTCAGCATATACTTAACATAATGATTAAATTAAGATATATCCATGACGACATGATGCCGATCGAATATTAGCATCAAGAGGAAACATCAAGGCTCATGAATAGATGGAGAAAAGCACCCTATTTCAGCATGCTCATCCTTCAGTGTTGCAGCACTCAGCGGATTTTGCGTATCGTGTGGTTATTGGAATCTGTCACATACAAGGCATTGCCATCCGTGGTAATTCCTACGGGATCTCTGAAGCGCGCCTCTGCCCCGGTGCCATCATTTTCCCCTTCCGCTTCGGCTTTACCCGCAATCGTGCTGATGGCACCACTGGCCATGGATACCTTGCGTATCGTACGGTTGAACGTATCCACCACATACAGGTAATGGCCATCCGTTGTAATACCCGTCGGGTAATTGAAACGGTCCTCAACCTGCTTCTGCCCGGCATCACCCTCCAGGCCAGGGGCATCGCCACCTGCCAGCGTACTGACTGCTGCTGAATTGATAATTATCTTGCGCACACGATGATTGCCGAAATCCACCACATACAGGTTTCTGCCATCCGTCGTGATCCCCTTAGGGTACGAAAATCGCGCCTTGTTGCCCGTGTCATCGAGCAATCCCGGCGCACCAGACAGTCCCGCCAGAGTTGATACCTGCCCCGCATCCAGATCAATCTTGCGTATGGAATGATTGTGCGTGTCGGAAACATACAGGTTGCGGCCGTCAGTGGTGATCCCTTCCGGGATGAAAAATCGCGCAGCCTTCAACGAACCATCCTGATATCCGACTACACCCACCTTGCCTGCAAGGGTGGTGACTTCACCGCTCTCGATGTCGACCTGGCGGATGGTGTGGTTGTTGGAATCTGTGACAAACAAGCGCTCGCCGTCAGTCGTGATGCCATAGGGGCGGTTGAAACGGGCAGCCGACCCCTTGCCATCGTTACTGCCCGTCTTTCCCGCCAAGCCGGCCAGCGTGATGACTCTGCCGCTTGCAGTATCGATTTTGCGGATTACATGATTATTGAAATCTGCCACATACAGATACAGTCCATCAGACGTGATGCCCTTGGGTGTATCAAACCGTGCGCGCGTGCCATACAAGTCATTTGCACCTGTATGGCCTGCCTTGCCGGCAAATGTGCTGACAACCCCTTTCAGCCTGAGCACCACGTCCTGTCGGGCGCCGCCCATCTGCTTGCCAACCGCCTCACGCTCAGGCTCATCAGACTGCTGTGCTGCATGCCGCGCTGCCGGAATGGCGCGCTTTACAGGCTGAACCTTTTCAGGTTGATCACTGGATGTCTGCGCTTCAGGAGGCTGGCTGCTTTTACAGGCAGACAATGCCAGCATGCACAGCATGCCGAGTATCCACAATTTGCGATCGACTACACTCATGCCCGTCACCCTGTCCCTGAAATGATCTGAAACCGGATTCTATGTGCGAAACCGCCAGCTGCGCAAATATGCACCCGCCTTGATTGACGCAAACAGGTGAATCTGACAACATCCTGCGGATATATCATTGTGAAATCCACACCACCGGAATACGCATGAGCGGACCTACAACAGCAATATTTACCGGCGACCCGGTTACTGTGCTGGTTTCTGCAGCAGCCATACGTGCTGCACAAGCCGTCATGGCAGGTTACAGCGAAGCAGCGGATATTCAGGCAACACACCAGCAGAATCGCGACCGGATGCTGGCAGCACAGAAATCAGCCAACCAGCAGGGGCTGTCCGCAATGCAGGCGAATGTCAAAAACGCTGAAGCGGAGTTTGCCCGCATTGCAGAACTGGCAAAGCGCTACGGCGCAGCAGACAAAATTGCCGCCAGCCTGCCCGCCAGACCCGACACCAACAGCGAATCACAAATGGCGACTTACGTGCAGGCGCTGCGCAGTTTAGTACATGAGTTGCGCAGCATTCTGCTGACCGAGTCGGCATTGCGCATGGACGATGCCGATCCCGGCCTGATCCTGCAAAGCGTGATCGATGCCAGCGCGCCACCTGCGCAACTGGATGCCGTGCAGCGCCTGCTGTCGCGCATCGCGCACCTCGGTGAATACCCGCAGCAGATTGCAGCTATCGCACAGGATATTACCGCCCAGCCCACGCTGGAAACGGAGCGCGCCAAATTACTTATGAATGAATTGCGCCTGCGCATCCAGCAACATGCGGAAGCCATACATAATCAACATGTACAGGAAGCCACCTCGCTGGTGCTGGAACAATCCCTGAAAGATCTCGGCTACCAGGTGGAAGCAGTCAGTCACACCCTGTTTGTCGAAGGCGGGGTGGTGCACTTCCGCAAGCCCGGCTGGGACAACTACATGGTGCGCATGCGGGTGGACCCGAAAAATGCCAGCACCAATTTCAACGTCATCCGCGCAGTGGAAGCGGAAAGCAACGAGCGTAGCGTGCAGGATCATATCGCCGAAGACCGCTGGTGTGCAGAGTTTCCAGCGCTATTGAAAGCACTTGAAGCACGCGGCCTGCATCTGGACGTGACGCGGCGGCTGGAGGCAGGCGAAGTGCCGGTGCAGCTGGTGCATAAAGACAAGCTGCCGAAATTTGCCGACACAGAAGAAGCGCAGGCACTGAAACAACAGAAATCGATGAAGCTTAGCTGAAGTCGATGAAACCAAACTGAAGTCATTAAAACCAAACTGAAGTCATTAAAAATAGCATAGCCCATGACCGCAATCACCAAAGCCCGCTGGCTGCAAGATCTCGAAAGACTGCTCCCCATCCGCTCGCAATTCGTCGTGTCGGGCAGCATCCACGACAACTTCCTGGTGGAAACCGCACATGGTGCGGCACTGGTGCCACTGATACGCGCCGTATGGGAAACGCTGAAAGGCAAGGGATACCGTTTCCTGCTGGTGTATGACGCTGCAGATGGCCTGCGCGTTTACCCCGATGAACCGACGCTGCGCGAACAGGCCGAAAAGCTTTTTGACCTCAAGCTCAAATCGGGCAGCCAGATGATCAGCATGGAATCGCTCACCAACCTGATGCGCAGCCTGGTGGCGATGCGTGAAGCGCGCTGTGCGCTGGTGCTGGACTTTGCCTCGCGCCTGACACGCCAGCCCGACCATCTGGCCGAAAATGAACATCGCTTCTTTGTCGCAGCCGAGAAGCTGGCTTTGTCTGCAGCACCTATCGTGCCCAACAGCCCCCATCCCAGCCCTCCCCCGGAGGGAGAAGGGGTTAACAGCCACAGCAAGCCTCTGTATAACCCTGTGCTGTGGCTGCTCAACCGCCCGCAGGACCTGCCCTCCTGGTTCTACCTGGATAGCGAACGCATCTCCAGTCTTTCCATCGGCAAGCCGGATTATGAAATGCGCGAAGCCACCGCGCGCCAGCTGGCGCCACTGTTTTCCGGCTATAGCGAAGCCAATGAAGCCGCACAAACAAAATTCATCAAGCGCTTTGCCGACAGCACCGATGGCATGACGCTCAACGCGCTATCCGACATCACCGAGCTGGCAGATCGCAGCGAGCTGAAAATGGGCGATATTGAAGATGCCGTGCGCTGCTACAAGGTGGGCGCACTCGACAATCCCTGGCGCAAGGACTACCTGCGCGAGAAAATCAGCAACGCCCGCGCCTTTATCGAAGACCGCGTGAAAGGCCAGCACCCGGCAGTGGTAAAAACACTGGACATCCTCAAGCGCTCGGTGATGGGCATGACCGGCGCGCAGGCGCGCAGCGGCGGCAACCGTCCACGCGGCGTGCTGTTCTTTGCCGGGCCTACCGGTGTCGGCAAAACCGAACTGGCGAAGACACTCACGCAATTGGTGTTCGGCAATGACAAGGCCTACATCCGCTACGACATGAGCGAATTTGCCGAAGAGCACACCAGCGCACGCTTGCTGGGCGCCCCGCCCGGCTATATCGGCTTTGATGCCGGTGGCGAACTGACCAATGCCGTGCGCGAAAAACCCTTCTCCGTGGTGCTGTTCGACGAAATCGAAAAGGCCCACCCGCGCATCCTCGACAAGTTCCTGCAGATACTTGAAGATGGCCGCCTCACCGATGGCCGCGGCGATACCGCGTATTTTTCCGAAACCATCCTTGTGTTCACCTCCAACCTCGGCATCTTTGTCGAGGACAAGCTGGGCAACCGCGTGCAGAACGTGAAACCGGGCGACAACTATGAAACCGTGGAAAAAAATGTGCGCGATGCGATCGGTGACTACTTCAAGTACAAACTGTCGCGCCCGGAACTGCTGAACCGTATCGGCGACAACATCGTGGTGTTCAACTTCATCACCCCCGATGTCGCCGCGCTGATCTTCGACGGCATGCTGAAAAATGTGGCGCGCCGCCTGCATGACGAATTCAAGCTGAACCTTTCCATGACACCACAGGTGCATGAGCAATTGTTGAAGCGCTGCACCACCGACCTTTCCAATGGTGGCCGCGGCATCGGCAACCAGCTGGAATCCGCCTTTATCAACCCACTGTCCCGCGCAATGTTCGAGCATGACCTCGAAGGCAAAACCAAGCTGCTGATTGCTGCAATGCACGAGGAAGACAAGGTGGTGACGCTATCGGTGCAGCCCACATAATAGCCTTAGGTCGGGTAAGCGGTATCGCGTAACCCGACGTGACTCTAAACACAATGACGGGTTAAGGCATTGCCTAACCCGACCTACAAAATTCAAATATGAAAATCAGCATCAACAAAGCCCACTATCCCGTCACTGTGCTTGGTCCCGGCAAGCGCATCGGCATCTGGCTGCAGGGCTGCAGCATCGGCTGCAAGGGCTGTGTGTCGCAGGATACCTGGAAGCGTGATGCCGGGCGCGACATGACGGTGGCTAAACTGATTACTTGGTGCAAACAGTCTACACAGAAAGATTTCGCTGGCATCACGATTTCCGGCGGCGAGCCCTTCGACCAGACTGCCGCTCTCTCGGCGCTGCTGGATGCGCTGCATGCCTGGCGCAAAACCGAACAGCTGGATTTTGACATCCTCTGCTATAGCGGCTACCCACTGGCCACACTGCAAAAAATGCACCAGAAAATTCTCGACAAACTCGATGCACTGATTCCCGAACCCTATATCGATGCCCAGCCCCCCACCCGGCTGTGGCGCGGCTCGGCCAATCAGACCTTGCAGCTGTTTACGCCCCGTGCGCAGCAGAAATATGCAGCCTTAGTCGATGCCATACCAGACGACAGCAACAAGCGCATGCAGACCATGCTGGATGGCAACAAACTCTGGTATGTCGGCATCCCCGGTCGCGGCGACATGTCTGCACTGGAAGACATTTGCAAATCACGCGGCGTGGAACTCAGCGATGTGTCCTGGAGGAGTTGACATGGGAGGAGCTCAAAATGGGAGAGGCTGAGCAATGACTGAGCAGCACATCCGCATCTGTCCCGGCTGCGGTACCGAAAATGATCCTGAAAATATGCGCTGCAAGTGCGGCGTGTTGCTGGCCGGCGTGGATATCACGATCAGCCAAACAAATAAAATTCAATATAATCAGATAATTGAAAAATCACCCCCAGTTGCAGCAAGTGTACGCTGCCCCTATGAAGATTGCGGACAGGAAAACCCGCCGGGCAGCGACACCTGCCTTTATTGCAACCGGCCTTTGCAGACTGCTGAAGTTACGCAAAGCGAACCGATACAGAGCCTGGTCAAACTGCCGGAAGCACTGAATGCAAAATACCGCATCGTGAAGCCGATGCCGGCGCGCGGTGCCGAAGCCGAGCTGCTGGTGGTGCAGGCATTGCAGGGCGGCGAAGAGCGCGTGGCAAAAATATACCGCCATGGCATTTTGCCCAAGCGCGATGTGCAGGAGCGCATTAATGAAATATCGATCGAGCACCGCGTGGATATCATCGAGGAAGGCATTTCCGATGGCCATGCCTTTGAGCTGATGGAATTCATCCGGCATGGTTCACTGCGTGACCTGCTGGACAAGGGCCCTGTTCCGCCGAAAGTATTGAACAGCGTCATCCACGAACTGGCGATTGCGCTGCGCGCAGTGCATGCGGTGAAGCTGGTGCACCGCGACCTGAAACCGGAAAACGTGCTGATCCGCAGCCACCAGCCGCTGGACCTGGTGCTGACCGATTTCAGCATTTCCTCGGTGCTGGATGTTACCCAGCGTTTCACCGGCGTGGCGCGCACCCTGCCCTATGCGTCACCGGAAAGCCTGTCCGGCGTGATCGATTTCAAGGCAGACTACTGGGCGCTGGGCATGATCGTGCTCGAAGCCGCGCTCGGCAGGCATCCCTTTGCGGGACTTTCCGAACCGGTGATCATGCATCACCTCACCACGCGCAATATCGATACCAGCGCCATCACAGACAGCAACCTGCGCAAACTGGTGCAGGGCCTGTTGCAGCGCGACCCTGGCCAGCGCTGGAGCAATGCGGAAATCACACGCTGGGAGCAACGCGACAACACGCTGGCCGCACCGGTAGCCACTTCCAGCGTCAGCGATTTTCGCGAGCCTTATCATCTGGGCAGCGAAGTGTGCCACCAGCCGCAACAGCTGGCGGTGGCACTGGCGCGCAACTGGAAGGCCGGGTTGCAGGATATTTCCAACGGACAATTGCTGGCGTGGTTCCGCGATGTGCAGCGTGACCAGAATATTGTGCGCTTATTGATCGAGATGCGCGGCCAATCCAGCCTTTCGCTCGATGTACAACTGACACGCCTTATACTCGAACTGGCTCCCGGCATGCCTCCGGTATGGAAAGGCGAAACCATCGAACTTTCCACAATACTCGGCTATGCCAACAAAGCCTTGCAGGGCGATGCCGATGCTGCGCACTGGCTGGACAACCTGTACCGCAACCGCGTGATGGAAATTTATGCCGAACAGGGCAACCGCCAGGCTGCAGACCTGGTGGAGCGCTGGAACAACTCGGTATCGCTTTTCAATACCGCCTGGCAAAGCAAGCTGAAACTGATCGAAGACAAAAGCGAAGCGCGCGACCCCGATACCATCGCCGATTTCGATACACTGATGTATGGCAATGCCAACCTGCTCAAACCCAACCTGATGCAGATGCATGCACGCCTGCTGGCGATGGCCTATGACAACAGCTGGGCCGACAGATTGCGCAAGCGCGTGACTGCGGAAATCCTCGCGCTGGCCGCGCAGTGTGACTGGATCAATGCACTGGGCGATCCGCAGACGATGAAAGCGCCGGAGCTGCTGGTGCTGGAAGCACTGTTGCCAGAAGCGAAAAAATCCGTTGCGCATCAGGCAAGGAAAATTCAATCAAAACAGAATGATGAAGAAAAGGAAATGCGCGTCCTGCGCGAGCAGACGCTGGCGCTGATGAGCACGATACGCCATATCGCTACCACGCGTCCGGCCACGGATGCCGTGTGTGAAGAACTGTACGGCCTGCTGGATGAATATCACCGCTACCTGTTCCAGGTTCGCGCTTCAGGCCGCACCGACAAGCCCTGGGTGGAATTCAAGAAACAGGTGCTGCGCGCCTCCACCTCTGCACGCATCATGCAGGACACCATCTCGAAATTGCAGCGGCATCGTGCGATTACCGCCGGCTGGTTCAATCCTCAGGCCGTCGGATTTGTTGCTGTTGGCCTGTTCCTGCTGACCTTCCAGTTTCGCAGCGGCTTCCGCTTCCTGGCACTGCTGGGGGTAGCCGCATTTGTCGCCTGGCGCGTCATTCCAGCAAGAAGCATGGCCAGCTCAATCCGCGAGCTCGGCGAGAGTTTCTGACGCCTGCTCTACCAACCGTGCCAGAATTTTTATGCCGCGTTCGATTTCCTCAGGTGTCGAGCGGCTGAAATTCAATCGCATCGCACCACATTTCGCGACCGGGTTTGCATAGAACGCCTCACCGGGCATGAACGCAACTTTCATCTGTATGGCTTCAGGCAGTAACATGCGGGTATCGATAGCCTGCTGCAGCCTGAGCCAGAAAAACAAGCCACCTTCCGGCCTGTGCCAGGATGCCATCGTGCCAAAATACCTCTGCAATGCAGCTTCCATCGCCTCGCAACGCTCGGCATAATATTCACGCAAACGCTGCAAATGCGGCAGATATGCACCATTGCTGATGAAATCGGCCAGCCACCACTGTGCGATACGATTGCTATGCAGATCAGTTGCCTGCTTGAGCCGGGAAAAATACGGCATCAATTGTGGCGAACAGGCAAGATAGCCTATGCGCAGGCCCGGGCACGTTGTTTTGGAAAAACTGCCGAGATAAATCCACGGCGCCTGCTTCATCTGCGCGGCAATGGGTCTATGTTTTATATCCGTGAAATTCAATTCACGATAAGGTTCATCTTCCACCAGCGGAATGCCGTGCTCATCCAGTATCGCCGCAATGTCTCGCCTGCGTGCTTCGCTGTAACAGAAACCTGTCGGGTTCTGGAATGTCGGAATGAGGTAGGCAAACGCCGGACGCTTTTCAGCGATTAGCTGCTCCAGCTGTTCAGGCGAGATGCCCTGCGGGTCCAGCGCACATTCGATGAATTCCGCGCCAAACAGGCGAAATACCTGGGTTGCCGCCAGATAGGTGGGCGCTTCCACCAGCACCGGCGTGCCCGGCTCCACAAACAGCTTGGCCACCAGGTCTATGCCCTGCTGCGAGCCGCTGGTGACCAGCACCTGCCCTGGCTCACACGCAAGACCAATACCCTTTAGCTGCTGTGCAATGATTTGCCGTAATGCGGGCTCACCTTCGCTCAAGCCATACTGGTAAATCTCCGTTGGGGCTTGCGAAAAATCCGGCAGCGGCATGATTTCAGGCGCCGGCAAGCCACCGGCAAAGGAGATGATCTCCGGGTTCTGCGCCACCTGCAGGATTTCCCGCACCAGTGAACCGGTCAGATTTTCGATACGTTGTGCGAACATCATGTATGTCCCCATTTATTGAGCCTTTGATAAATCATGACACTGCAAATCCCTCCTAACCTCCCTTTAACAAAGGGAGGAACAGCCAATAGGCACGCCATGTTTCCCCCCTTTGAAAAAGGGGGGATAGGGGGGATTTAAATGGCTCCGCTGTCTTGAAATTTGTAAAGATCAATAATTTCCATTTGGCAGATTGATTTCACCGCGCAGGAACATGACTGCCTGACCTGCAATTTCCACCCGGTCACCATTCAATTTGCAGCCCAACTCACCACCGCGTTTTGAAACCTGCCGCGCAAACAATTCCTGCTTGTGCAACCTTGCTGCCCAGTAAGGCACCAGCAGGCAATGCGCGGAACCGGTTACCGGATCTTCAGGAATACCCACTTTCGGGCCGAACACACGCGACACAAAATCGCAATTGCCGCCGGGCGCAGTCACGATCACTGCCATCCTTTCCAGTCTGGATACAGCATCCAGATCAGGCTTCAGCTCACGAACCTGCTGCTCATTTTCCAGAACTGCGAAATGATAAGCCCCGGCTGCCAGTACCGCTTGCGGCTTCACACCAAGGGCTTCATCCAGCGCGACAAGGTCTGCTACGGGCGGCATGGATGGAAAATCCATATACAGCCAGTCTCCCTTTTTTTCCACCGTCAGCTTGCCGCTACGGGTATTGAACACTACACTCTGCCTGGCCAAATCCGGCTCACTGAAAATCACAAAGGCAGTGGCCAGCGTGGCATGGCCGCACAGATCCACCTCGGTCAGCGGTGTAAACCAGCGCAACTCATATGCATTGCCACTTTTCACAAAGAAGGCCGTTTCGGATAAATTGATTTCCGCCGCAATGGACTGCATCAACGCATCCGGCAGCCAATTATCCAGAGGGCACACTGCAGCGGGATTGCCGCCAAATACTTGGTGTGAAAATGCATCGACCTGAAACAGGGGTAACTTCATACTGGCTCCTCAATCAGTTTTGATGCACGTATTGGCATTTTCTTGCCGATGGCAATCACGATCACGATCAATACCGCAAATCCATACATGGCTGTGGTCACCTGCTCCTCCAGCAGGAAAGCTGAAACGATGAGCGACATGAAGGGTTGCAGCAACTGCACCTGGCTCACCCGCACCACGCCGCCCCTTGCCAGTGCCTGATACCACAGCACAAACGCAAACAGTTGGCTCACCAGGCTGACATAGAAAAACCCTGCCCAGGCCTGCCAGGGCGCCTGCATGCCATGCCGGGCGAGCGACACACCCACCGGAATCAACAAGAAGGGCGCCATCAATAGCAGTGCCCAGCAGATCACCTGCCACCCACCCAATTCCTGCGCCAGTCGCCCGCCCTCGGCATAACCCACCGCGACCACCAGCGCAGCAATGATCAGCAACACATCTGCAGGCTTGAGTCCGCCTGTGCTGGTGAGCAATGCAAACACCATGATCAGCGCCGTACCGGTGACACTGGTCAGCCAGAAACCTATTGAAGGTCTTTCGCCATTGCGCAGTGCACCGGCTGCCGCAGTGAACAGCGGAATGATTGCCACCATGATCACGGCATGGCTCGCCGGCACCTGTGTCATCGCAAAGGCAGACAGCAGTGGAAACCCGATGATCACGCCCGCACCTGCCAGCAGTAAACTTTTTATCTGGCGCAGGTTTGGCAAGGGCTGACGCATCACCGCCAGTAACACGCCGGCAATCATTGCCGCCACGATAGACCTGCCGAGTCCCACCATTAAGGGGTCAAGATAAGTTACCGCCACGCGGGTGGCCGGCAATGTCACGCTGAAACCGGCCACGGCAAGCGTGCCCATCAACAGCGCAGGCGTGTTGCGGTGTCCACTCGCAGTCTCTTTTCTGTCCATACAGCCCCCTTTCTGGAGGCTTTACAATACGCAACAATCTGCTGACAATACATGTACAGTTGACCTGATAATTTTCGCACCTGTACTGGTGCGGTAACCGGAACAGTCACGATGACACTGATAGCCCTGAACAGCCATTCCAGCACCCCGCTGACCGACCAGATCGTTAGCGCCTTTATCAAGCTGGTGGATGAGCGCGCCTTGCGCAGCGGTACGCGCCTGCCTTCGATACGCCAGTTTGCCCTCGATCACGGTGTAAGCCGCTTTACCGTGGTGCAGGCCTATGACAGGCTGGTTGCCATGGGGTATATGGGTTCGCGGCCCGGTTCCGGTTTTTATGTTTCGCCGCGCCCGCGCCCCAGTGTCAGCAAGGAACCCCCGCTGAAACTTGAACGCGCGATGGATGTGCTGTGGTTGTTGCGCAATGCGTTGCGACAGCCAAGTGCAGTGCCAGCACCGGGTGCCGGCTGGCTGCCGGGCAGCTGGATGGATGAAGACGGCATCCGCCGCAGCCTGCGCTTGCTGGGCAGCAAAAGCGGCGACTTCCTCACCGGCTATGGCCACCCCAATGGCTACCTGCCTTTGCGCGAACTGCTGCAGCATCGTCTTGCCGAAATCGGCATCACGGCAGATACACAGCAGATCGTGTTAACCAAAGGCGCCACCCATGCACTGGACCTGGTGGCACGCTATTTTCTGCGCGCAGGCGATTGCGTGCTGGTGGACGACCCCGGCTACTTCATCATGTTTGGCGCGCTGAAAACGCTGGGAGCGAAAGTGGTGGGCGTGCCATGGAAAGCCGATGGCCCGGACACGGCCATCATGGAAGCACTGATCCGCGAACACAAACCCAAGCTGTTTTTCACCAACAGCGTATTGCACAACCCCACCGGTGCAACCATCAGCCAGGCAAATGCCTACCGCATCCTGCAGCTTGCAGAGAAATACAATTTCATCATTCTGGAAGATGACATCTACGGCGATTTCCACCCGGGCAAGCCGACGCGCATGGCCACGCTGGACCAGCTGGAGCGCGTGATCTACATCGGCAGTTTTTCCAAAACCGTGTCGTCGGCATTGCGTGTGGGATATGTTGTCTGCAAACAGGAGATCGCCGAACAACTGTCCGACCTCAAATTGCTGACCGGGCTGACCACCTCGGAAATTGGCGAGAGATTGATGCACCAGCTGCTAACCGATGGCCACTACCGCAAGCATATCGAAAGACTGCGCCAGCGCCTGCAGGAATCGCGCGGCAATGCGATACACAAGCTGGAAAAATTCGGCCTGCATCCGTTTGTCGAACCGGCTGGCGGCATGTTTCTGTGGATCAGCCTGCAATCACGCACAAATCCGGTGGAGCTGGCGAGCCTCGCCGCCGAACAGGACATCATGCTTGCCCCCGGCACGCTATTCCGCCCGCACCAGGAAAACTCACCTTACCTGCGCTTCAATGTGGCAGCGTGCAATGACCGCAGGGTAATGGATTTTCTCTCGCGCAATCTTTAGAGCGACTGCCTGAATTCCTTGCGATAGTTCAATGGCGAAACTTTATAAGCCCTGCCGAAATGCTGGCGTAGCGAGGTGGCCGTGCCAAACCCGGCCTGCTCGGCAATGCCTTCCACCGATAGCTCGCTCGTTTCCAGCAATTGCTGCGCCAGCGACAGGCGCTGACTCAGCAACCACTCGCCCACCGTCACGCCCATCACCTGGCGGAAGCGGCGCGTAAAGGTGCGGCGCGTCATCAATGCACGCTCCGCCAGCAGATCAAGATTCAAGGACTGATGCAGGTTCTTGCGGCTCCACTCCAGCACGCCGGCAAAATGATCGACGCTTTCCGTCTCCCGCACCGGCTGCCGGATAAACTGCGCCTGCCCGCCTTGCCGATGAGGCGACACCACCATGCGCCGCGCCACATAGTTCGCCACATCCGCGCCGAATTCACGCCGGATGATGTGTAAACAGCAATCGAGTGCTGACGCGGTGCCGGCCGAAGTGATGATGTTGCCCTGGTCCACATACAGCACTTCCGGGTTGACTTTTATGGCCGGATATTTTTGCGCCAGATCTGCAGCCCAGTGCCAGTGGGTGGTGGCCTCCAGTCCATCCAGCAAGCCGGCTGCTGCCAGCACATAACTGCCCAGGCACAGCCCCACCACCAGCGCACCGCGTGCATGTGCCCGGCGCAAGGCAGCCAGTAATTTTTCTGGTGGAATTTCTTCTGTATCGCGCCAGGTGGGCACGATCACAATATCGGCTTTACTCAGCGCCTTCAGGCCGTATTTCGCTTCCATCGTAAACCCGGCAGCCGTGCGCAAAGGTCCCTTATCGACCGAACAGACCTTGAGATCGAATTTCACCTTGCAACCACCCATTCTGTCCTCGCCGAACATGATGCACGGCACGGAAAGATGGAACGGACTGATGCGGTCGAACACGACGACGGCGATGGTTTGCGGCTTCATAGGTGATAGGGATTAACTTTCGTCGTTCCCGCGAATGCGGGAACCCAGTTATAAAGTAAAACTGATACCCGCCTTCGCGGGTATGACGCATTAACGTATGTTTCCACAGAATAGCTAAATGTCCCGAATATTTCGAATATTGTCATTCAGGCCACTATGCCAAGTCAAGCCATGTTTCCATAATGCAGCCATCCCCAACCCGCAAGGAGCACTGCAATGAGCAATAACGTGAAACGAGCCCTGATTGTCATCGATGTGCAGAACGAATATTTCAGCGGCAACCTGCAGATTGAATTTCCGGACAGGCATGTTTCGCTGGCCAATATCGCACGCGCAATGGATGCAGCACAGGCCGCCGGCATTCCGGTGATCATGGTGCAGCAGTTTGCCCCTTCGCAATCGCCAGTTTTCGCCGAAGGCAGCCACGACTGGGAAATGCATGAGCACATTAAAACCAGGCAATGGCAGCACAAGATCAACAAGAAATTGCCCAGTGCCTTTGCCGGCACCGACCTCGCAGACTGGCTAGCGGCAAACTATATCGACACGCTATGCGTGTGCGGCTACATGACGCACAATTGCGTCGATTCCACCATCAAGCATGCTTTCCACAGCGGTCTGCAGGTGGAATACCTGCACGATGCATCCGGCACTTTGAGCTATGCCAACAAAAGCGGATATGCCAGCGCCGAGGAAATCCACCGCACGTTCAGCATCGTGATGCAGGCGCGCTTTGCCGCAGTGGTGAGCACGGCTGAATGGCTGCAGCTGATACAGGACAATGGCAGCGCCGAGCGCGACAACATTTACCAGTCCAGTCAGCGCGGCAAGCAGATGAAAGCGAGCAAGGCGGCATGAAAACCCTGTTACTGCGCCCACTGACATTGCCGGATAAACAGGCCATCGAACAATGGCCTGCTTATCCGGATGAGCTCAGCGAGATGAACTATGCATTGCGTAAGAATGGCTGGCTGGACGAATTCCATGACCATCCGGGTAACTCGGTGTATGCAGTGATGCTGGATGAGACACTGGTTGCGTTCACGCTGCTGGCCGGCACCGGCATGCAGGAAGCAGAGTTCAGGATTGCAGTGTATCCGCACTATCTTGGCAAGGGCCTGGGTAAACAGGCAACCCTGAGCACACTGCACAAGGGATTTCAGGAGCATGGCTTGCGGCGCATCCACCTGATAGTGCGCAAAACCAAACCAAAAGCCATGAGCCTGTATGAAAAAACCGGCTTCAGGCAGTATGGAGAATGCACCCGCATGGTGAATGGGCAATCAGTTGCGTTCTACGAAATGGAATGTTTACGGAATACACTGGAGCAACATTATGGATAAGGCGATCACCAAAGGAATCCACCACCCGGGTCTGACAGTCAGCAGACTGGAAGATAGTGCTGATTTTTTTGTCAGCCAGCTCGGCTGGAAGATCGTGCGCAGGAATGAAGAATACCCGGCCATCTACCTGAGCGATGGTACCAACCTGCTGACACTGCGGGCCACCCAAGCATCACCCTCCACTCCCTTTGACAAGCAAAGGAATGTCGGCCTGCATCACGTTGCATTCAGGGTGGAAAGTGAACCCAGCCTGAACGACATACATCGTCGCCTGTCCTACGCGCGAGTTGAAATTGAATTTGCTCCGGAGCCGTTGGGCAACGGCCCTGCCCGCCATATGATGTGCTACGAACCCAGCGGGATACGCGTTGAACTGATCTGGCCGGGAAACCCGGCCGTTTAAAGGATACCAAGCCATGCTCGAACTCAGGCCCACTTGCGAACATTGCAACAAACCACTGCCACCGCAATCAACCGACGCGCGCATCTGCTCATACGAGTGCACCTTCTGCGCGGAATGTGCCGAAAAACTGCTGCACAACGTCTGTCCCAATTGCGGGGGTGGTTTTGAGCCGCGCCCGATCCGTCCGTCAAAAAACTGGAAGGACAACAACTGGCTGCAGCACGATCCCCCGTCAGAGGTGATCCGTCACAGGCCTGTAAATACAGCATTGCATCAGCAGTTTTCCGCCTCCCTGCGATATATTCCACCCGCCGAAAGGTAAGAAACCGGGCTGCAATGGCATGTTAAACTTCAAACCTGCCAAATTCGCCCGCAGGAGGATAAATGCGTCAACTGTTTCTGCTTTTCATCACAGCCATGCTGTTAAGCAACCCGGCGTGGGCTTCCACTACCGCACCTGCCGCAAAACCTGCAAAGACGGCCAAGGCAAAAAAATGCCGCTTCCCCAAGACTCGCAAAACCGCACCCGAATGGGTTTGCGACCAGAGCAAGGAACACCTGGCACTCAGTGCCGTGGGATACAGTCCCAAATCAAAAGGCGGACTTGAATTCATGAAAGACATGGCAACCGCTGATGCGCGTGCCAAAATCGTCAACCAGGCATTTGGCAGCATCCGCAAGCGAATCGCCGAGCAGGAAACTGCCGCGGGCAAATCACCTGCTGCAATCGACAATGCAAAAATCGAAAAACTCGCCCAGGCGACTCTGGAAGGCAGCAAAATCATCAAGAGCACAGGCGCTCCACGTGGCGCGCTGTATGTACTGGTCGGCATGAATGAAGAGGACGCACAGAAACTGTATGACACGGTTGCCAGGCAATATGCAGGCAATTAATTTCCAATTCCGGTTGATCTGACGGCATGAATTCGACGAGATGAAAATCATGGCATATTGACCATGAAAACTGATTGAGCCAAAGTAGGCACAGTAATTTCCCGAATAGCCCCAGAGGCGGTCATTATTAAACGTCTATTTCCCCTGAAACAAATATGAGAATAATACGAAATAATCTAACATCACTCCAAAATGACTTCGCTGATTAGAATATTTACCGGAGTAATTCTTCTTTCAGGTTGCGTACAGTTCACAACCAAAGTTGATTACTCAGTTTCAAATTATCGTGGTCTTACGCAACTAACTATCTATCGTTCTGAACCAGGCTTTTACACCAACATTCACGGTGGAAAGGATTCTGACAGCTATCAATTTGAATTTCCGAGTGGGCTGTCAGAAGTCCGGGCAGGGGACATCCAATCGTACTACTTTAACTACCAGAAGCAATTATCTGAGCTGGATAAGAAGAGCCACATTACCATTATTCTGACTAAAGATGCTTGCGATATAACACTAAACCTGTATTCCAATGAAAACGGCAATCCGCTGTCAATAAATGGCCACTTCAGGCAAATGTACTGCGGTCAAATTATTTCCGAAGAGTGCACCGCTGTATCGCAAAAGTCATCTCAGAATGGCAGACAGACTGCACCCTAATACATCCATCGAATAATGCACTCCTGTCGTCTAACCCTCATGTTAAACATATTAAGGCTATTTACATTACGCGGATTCAAATTTGAAGTGCAACGCTTATTTGAAGAATACCTGATTAGGCGTCAAGTAACCAAGCCTCTTTCTGGGACGATTGTTTAAGCGTTTCATCACTTCATTTATCTCCTGTTGTGTA
>JAJXUI010000050.1 GCA_021782995.1 Pseudomonadota bacterium
GTGCTGATGTCAAGAATGCCTGGAGCCCTGAAGGGAAATGTCATGCGGAATGATACTGTCAGAGTCGAGCAGGTACCATCAGCAGAGTTAAGCGGCAAGCGCATCCTTATCGTGGATGACAATCCGATCAACCTGAAGTTGATGCAGATACTGGTAGGGCAGCTGGGTGGGACATACGATTGTGCTGAAAGCGGAGAGCAGGCAATCAGTGCAAGCCAGCATGGCAAATATGACCTGATCCTGATGGATATCAATATGCCGGAAATGGATGGGGTTGATGCAGCAAGGCATATCAGGTGTATTGAGGCAGATGTTGCAAAAACGCCCATCATCGCCTTGACGGCCAATGCATTACCTGGAGATCGGGAGCGCTATCTTGCGGCAGGTATGGATGACTATCTGACGAAACCGGTATCAGAAAACAGCCTGATTGCGATAGTACGGCGTTGGTGCCAAAGCGCTACAACATCAGGAGCAATCGGAAAGCAAGAGTTAATTTCGGGGAGAGCGAATATTGATCCTGAGATATTCGACCCTGTGCAGGGCATGCGCCTCAGTTTTGGTGATCAGCATACCTGGATCATGGTGCTGAATCTGTTGCTCGACGAGTTGCCGGCATATGCTCGAAAATTTGCAGAAATGCCTGAATCGGATCTTGAGCAGCTGGCTTTCCATTCCCACAAGCTGGCGGGATCGTCCTGTTATTGCGGAACTGCGTCCTTGAATCAGGCGGCAAGGGATGTTGAAATTTACTGTACACAGCCTGACCTTGAGAAACTTGGCCCGGCATTGAAAAAGTTGAAGCATCACATTGAGCAATTGATGCAGCTGGACAAGGCTGGTGTGTTAAGGCCGGACAAGGCTCCTGTTGTACAAACTGTGTAACCGCTCTGGAGGTTGTTCAGGTACTGGCCAAATGCATCTTGCAGGGTAAAATGCCGGGTCTGCTTAGCATGGTATGATTCAACTCATGAGTGACAAACAAGATTTTTCAATTCCTGATTCACTTCAGCGTTTTCTCTTTGAAAATGAACCTGTTCGTGGCGAACTGGTGCATCTGGACACGGCATGGCGCAATGTGATCGAGCGCCATGATTACCCTGAGGTTCTGCAGACCATCATGGGAGAGCTAACGGCTGCCGCAGTGTTGCTTGCAGCTACGCTCAAGCTGAAGGGTGCGTTAGTGCTGCAGGTCATGGGCAAGGGGCCAGTCAAGCTGCTGGTTGTGGAGTGCAGCGGGGACCTTAAATTGCGCGCTACTGCAAAATGGTCGGGTGAGCTTGCAAATATGAGCTTGCAGGAGATGGTTGGCAACGGCCAGTTCTCCATTACGCTGGATCCGAAGGATGGCGGTCAGCCATATCAGGGGATAGTCGACCTTGAAGGGAGTAGCGTGGCCGAAATCATGCAGAACTACATGAGCAAATCCGAACAGCTGGAAACGCGCTTGTGGCTTGCTGCTGACGGGAAGCACGCGGCAGGTCTTCTGCTGCAGAAACTGCCTGATAATGCTCAAGCAGAACAACCCGTCGATGATGATACCTGGGCTCGTGCCGTGATGCTGGCAGAGACCATCACAGTAGAAGAATTGTTGAGTCTGTCGGCCAAGACCATGATACATCGGCTATACCATGAAGAAACCATACGCCTGTTTGATGCGCAGCCGGTTGCCTTCTCATGTTCATGCTCGCGTGAAAATGTTGCATCGATGCTGAAAATGCTGGGCAAGGATGAGGTGGATGATATTCTGGACGAATTGGGCACGGTTGATGTGCATTGCGAGTTCTGCAACCAGCAATATGTTTTCGACAAGGTGGATGCGGAAATGTTGTTTCTGGAGGCGCATATCATGCCGGGTGGAAATACGCGACACTAGATAATATGATGATTATATTATATAAATTACTTAATTGAGGTATCATGAAACTCGGTCAGCTCGGTGATAGCAACCTGCAGGTATCGGAAATTGCCATGGGTACCATGACTTTTGGCCAGCAGAATTCGCTGGCCGAGGCGTGCGAGCAGCTTGATTACGCCTTTGCCCAGGGTGTGAATTTTGTGGATACAGCCGAGATGTATCCAGTACCCGCCAAGGCTGATACCCAAGGTAAAACTGAAACATTTGTCGGTACCTGGCTGAAACAACAGACGCGCGACAAGATTATCCTGGCCACCAAAGTCGCTGGACCTTCACGCGGCATGGACTGGATACGGGGTGGGCCACTGTCACTCGATCGCACCAACATCACGACTGCGATTGAGCACAGCTTGCGCCGCTTGCAAACGGATTACATAGACCTTTACCAGATACACTGGCCGGCAAGGAATGTGCCGATGTTCGGAAAAAATAATTACGATCCTACGCAGGAACGCCCCGCGACGCCTATAGACGAGCAACTGTATGTGCTGTCTGAATTGGTGAAAAGCGGGAAAGTCCGTTATATCGGGGTCAGTAACGAATCGCCGTGGGGAGTGGCTGAATTTTTGAAAGCAGCCGAGAGATTGAATCTGCCGCGTATTGTTTCCATACAGAATCCCTATAACCTGATCAATCGTACTTTCGAAGTTGGCCTGTTCGAAATGTGTTTCCGTGAAAAGATCAGCCTGCTGGCATACAGTCCGTTGGCATTTGGCCTGCTTTCCGGAAAGTATGCCAAAGATCCGCAAGCTGTCGGCCGCATGACACTGTATCCCGGATTCGGCCAGCGTTACATGAAACCTAATGTGCCGGAAGCTGCCGCAGCTTATGCGAAGCTTGCGGAATCGTTTGGCATGTCACCGGCAAAGATGGCATTGTCATTTATCCGAAGCAGGACATTTGTAACTTCAACCATTATTGGTGCAACCTCAATGGAGCAGCTGAAGGAAAATCTGCAATCAGTGGAATTAAGCACGGAACAGCTGCAGCAGATCGAAAGCATCCATTTGAAATTCAGTAATCCGGCACCATGAATCATTAGCAGGGGAGAAGATGAACAGGATTTTTCTGTTGGCGTTACTGCTGTTTTCTTTTGTATCAGCTGCACATGCTGCCGTGCACTGGAGCTATGACGGCAATGAAGGGCCGGAAAACTGGGGAAGGCTCTCCAGGGAATTTTCCCGCTGTGCCACCGGGAAGAACCAGTCACCAATTGACATCAGGGATGTAGTGCGGACTAAGCTGAAGCCGCTTGTTTTTACATATACCAGTCATGCCCAGGAAATCGAGAACACCGGGCTGGGCATACTGCTCAACTTTGCTGAAGGTAGCAGCATGACCGTCGACAAGCAGCAATTTGAACTGAAGCAGGCCTTATTTCATATGCCAGGTGAACACCTGGTAAATGGAAAATCTTTCCCGATGGAAATCCAATTGTTGCATGCAGACAAGGACGGCAATCAGGCAATCGTTTCGGTGATGGTAAGCCCGGGAAAAGCCAATCCTGTGCTGGAAAAAATTCTCGACAAGCTGCCTTCCAAGGCTGGCAAGCGTAACGAGCTTGGCGATAATGTAACCGGCCTGAATTTGCTGCCCAAAAGCCGCAGCTATTATCGTTACAACGGCTCACTGACGACACCGCCTTGTACTGAGGGCGTACGCTGGCTGGTGATGAAATCTGCTATCCAGGCTTCTTCAGAGCAGTTGCGTCTGTTAAATAACGTGATGAAAGGCAGCAACAATCGTCCGTTGCAGGAAATCAATGCCAGGCAGGTGATCGAGTAGCTTCCTTGAAAATGATAACGCCCCTGATATTCTGCAAATCATGGGCGTTGTCGTTGGGTGTTGCTGTATCAACCCAGATAGGCTGCAAGCACCCGTTCATCCTTGTGCAACTCGGCGGGCGTACCTGCAATGGCTATTCTGCCATGCTCCATCACATAGGCGTAGTCGGAAACTTCCAGCGCACTCTTTGCAAACTGCTCGACCAGCAGCAAGGTAATGCCGGCTTCCTTCAGGCGACGGATGATGTTGAAGACCTCCAGCACTATGACTGGTGCCAGACCCATCGAGGGTTCATCCAGTAAAATGACTTTGGGTTTGGCCATCAGGGCGCGGCCGATTGCCAGCATCTGTTGCTCACCGCCTGACAGGGTACCGGCAGATTGCGTACGGCGTTCCTTCAGGCGCGGGAAGAGCTCATACACTTTTCCCAGTTCAACTGCTGCCTTGCTGCGAAAACCGAAGAACATCGGCAGATGGTTGTAGGCGCCCAGCAGCAAATTGTCTTCCACTGACAACGGACCGAAAACTTTCCGCCCCTCCGGTGAGTGCGCCAGGCCCAGTCGGGCAATGCGCGAAGTGGCGTAGCCCTCTATCGCTTTGCCGCCGAGCGTGACACTGCCCTTTGTGGGCTTGATCATGCCGGAAATGGCGCGCATCGTGGTAGTCTTGCCAGCGCCATTTGCGCCGATCAGTGCAACCACCTTGCCTTCGGGTACTTCCAGCGTGGTTCCTTGCAGAACTTCGCTCAAGCCGTAGCCGGCATGCAGATTTTCAACTTTCAACATATCGATGTTCCTTTGCTCAAGCCGCAGTGACTTCTGCAGCACCGAGATATGCCTTGATCACCAGCGGATCGCGTTTCACTACTTCCGCAGTACCTTCAGCGATGATCTTGCCGCCATCCAGTACGGTAACGGTATCGCACAGTTCGCTCACGACATCCATGTGGTGTTCGATCAGGATCATGGTGATGCCGCGCTGGTGTACGCGCTTGATGATATTCACCAGATTGCCGGCATCCGGATGCGAAAGGCCGGCAGCCGGCTCATCCAGTATCAGCAATTGTGGCTTGCACGCCAAGGCGCGTGCAATTTCCAGGAATCGCTGTGAACCGTAAGTCAGGTCCTTTGCCTTGGTGCGCGCCTGATCTCTCAGGCCTACCAGATCGAGCAGTGCCAGCGCATCTGCCTGGGCGCGCTTTTCTTCCTTGCGGGCAAATCCCAGCAGTACCATCGGCAAGGGATGGCGGTATACGCCTTTCAAGGCCAGCATGACGTTATCCAGCGCAGACAGTTCCCCGAACAATTGCAGGTTCTGGAAGGTTCGTGATACGCCATGCCTTGCCACGCGGAACAGGCTGCCATAGGGCAGTGCCTTGTCGTGCAGCAGGATCTCGCCCGAGGTCGGTGCATACAGGCCGGAAATGACATTGACTGCGGTGCTCTTGCCCGAACCGTTTGGACCAATCAGGCCGTGAATATGTCCGCTGCTGACCGTAAAACTCACATCATCGACAGCTTTTACGCCGCCAAAGTGCCGTTTCAGGTTGCGCAATTGTAAAAGCGCCTTGCCGTCCGCTGGCTGCATTGGCAAGACGTCATCCAGTGCAGAAGCGGCAGGCAGCGCAGGCGGATCGATGCGGAACAATTGTGTGAGGTAGCGGCTGGCAAATCCCATGATGCCTTCCGGCAGGCCGACCACGACCGAAAACAGCATCAATGCAAATATTGCCTTGCGCCAGTCTTCCGTGTTTTCCACCATCAGGCCACCTGCGACAAGGATGCCCATGGAAACGACTGGTGCCATCGCCTGGAAAAGTTTCATGGTTTTTTTCTTCAGGCCATAGACTCCGGCGGCAACGGCAACCAGCAGGCCAATGGCAGATATCACATTGAATAGCAGGCGGTTGGAAAGCAGGTTGGGCAGCAAGACAATCAGAGATGCGCCGAAAAATGCGCCCCACAGGCTTTTGCGGCCACCGAGCACCACCCCCAGCAGCAGGATTACCATCAGGTCATAGGTAAATACTTGCGGTTGCAAATACTGGAAGTTGAGCACATACAGGCCGCCGGCGAGTCCGCCCAGCGATGAACCAAATGCAAAGCCGGCCACCTTGTGACGATAGGTGCCCACGCCCATGGCATCGGTCGCAATCGGGCTGTCGCGCAATGCCTCGAAGGCGCGGCCCCATTGTGATGACAGCAGGTTTTTCATTGCCAGCCACACCAGGATCATCAGCACCAGGCATAGCCAGTAAAATCCGGATGCGCCAAGGTTGATACCAAACAAGGGTGGGCGTGAAATGGAGAGTCCCTGTGCGCCCTGGGTGAGACTTTCCCACTCATTCAGCACGGTGGTCGACAAGGCGGTAAAGCTCAGGGTAGCCAGCGCGAATTGCGGGCCTTCCAGTCGCAACGCAGGGAAGGCGAGCAAAGCGCCGATCACGAGCGTAATGCCCATTGCGGCCAGCAAGGAGAGCGGCATGCCCCAGCCCAGCAGGTTGATGCACAAGCCGGTGGTATACGCACCGATGCCCAGGAAGGCAGCCTGAGCCAGGTTCACCTGTCCAAGATAACCTACTGTGACATCCAGCCCGATCAATAATATTCCGTAAATGGCCAGCAGTGTGAGCAGACCCAGCGCATAGGAATTGCTCACCGTGAGCGGTATGGTGCCGAGGATTGCCAGTGCGATCAGTTCGGCGCCGCGTATCAGTAACAGTCGTTTCAACATAGTGTGGCTGTTTAAAATAATATAATTAAATCAGATTGTTATACTTTTCTGATGGTGGCTTTGCCAAACACGCCATTGGGCCGTATGGCCAGTGCCAGGATCAGCAGCACCAGACCCGGGGCTTCACGCCAGCCACTGCCGAGATAAAAGCTGGTCAGGCTCTCCAGTGCGCCCAGTACGATGCCTACCAGCACCACGCCAAAGCCGGAATCCAGACCGGCGACTACGGCAACCGAGAAGGCTTTCAGGATCAGCGCGGAAGCCATGGTCGGGCCCACGGTGGTGATCGGTGAAATGAGTATCCCGGCCATGGCTGCAACCAGGCCGGACAGGCCATACGACAACATGATCGTACGTGTGGCGGAAACGCCCATCAGTTCGGCGGCATCGCGATCAGCCGAGACAGCCTCGAAGGCCTTGCCGAGCAAAGTTTTGCGCTTGAACAGCTCGATCAGCCCCATCACGGTAAACACGCCGATCGCCACGGAAATTTCCAGCGGGGTAATGTTGACACCAAAGACTTGCAGCGCATCGGTCGGGAGGGAGGTGGGGAAGGGACGGTCATCGCGTCCCCAGATGTTTTCCGCGCTGGAAAAACCGAGCAGGCCGAAGATGATGGTCATCAAAATCCAGCCTTCGCTTTTCTGTTCCAGGGCGAGGCGCACACAGGTGCGCTCTACCACGAGGCCAAGTGCAACACCAAACAACAGGCCTCCTGGAATCATCAGCCAGTAAGGCATGCCCCAGTCAAGCAGACTGAGGCTGAAGAATGCGGACAGCATTACGAGTTCACCCTGGCCAAAGTTGATGCTTTTGCTGGTGGCAAACGTAAGCTGGAAACCATAGGCGATCAGCGCGTAAACCAGACCCATCAGGGCGCCGCTGACGACCATTTGTGCAATGATTTGTAACATGGCAGATATGTAATGAATGGCGGCGGATTGCCCCGCCACCGGATTGCAGGTTACTTCAGTTTCTTGATCATCATTGCGCGGTCGGACTTGTTGGCATAGACAACTACGCCATCCTTGACTTCACCCATGACGGTATCCGCGCGACGGAAGGCTTCGTGTGTTTCCACATTGGCTGGATCCCACTTGCTGAAGGGGTGCTTCCAGGTGTTGATCACGCCTTTTACCGGCTCCTTCAGGTCTTCCAGCGCTTCCTTGATTTTGTGGGTGTCAGTGCTGTTTGCCTGCTTCACGGCTGCAGCAAAAATCAGCACGGCGTCATAACCCTGAGCGGCAGAAACCGGAGACGGGATGCGGCTCACGTTATAGGTTTTGTGATAATGCTGGATAAAGCTTTTTACCTTTGCATTGATCGGATCTTCAATGAAGGTCTGCGGCATCAGGGTGCCGTTGCCATTCTTGCCGGCATTGTCGATGAAATTGGACATGGAGAGTGTCCAGCCGCCAATCAGCGGGGCTTTCAGGTCGATCTTGGCCTCACCGTTGGCTACCGCAGCCAGTTCAGGGCCGATGCCCCAGATCAGGATGGCCTGTGCGCCGGCAGCTTTTGCTTTCAGCAGCTGGGCGGTCATGTCCTTGTCGCCGATGTTGAATTTCTCCGTAGCCACCACGTCCAGCTTGTTGCCCTGCAGCTTGATCTGGCTCATCAGGTCGTCACGGCCTGACACGCCATAGTTGGTGGAGTCGTGCAGGATTGCAACCTTGTACAGTTTGCGGTTGATGGCTTCTTCAACCACCATTGCCGCCTGGATGCCGTCGTGGGAAGCAAAACGGAAGATCGACAGGTCAGCCACGCCAGGCTTGTCACCCTTTGTTGTCCATTGTGTCATTGAGGCTGAGCCGGCCGCCGGGGTAATGATCTTGGTGATGCCCTTTTCCTGCAGGTGCTTGTCACCCGCCAGAACCACCCCCGTATTCACGGTGCCGATCACGCCGGAAAGGTCGTCCATCGAGGCCAGTTCCTGTGCAACCAGTGCGCCGCGGTCATTCTTGCCTTCATCGTCGCGTTCGATCGCTTCAATCTTCAGCTTCTTGCCGCCCACCATGATGCCGCCAGCGTGGTTGATTTCTTCAATTGCCAGTTTTGCACCGTCACGCATCGATGTGCCCATGGGTGCAGAGCCGCCACTGAAGGGGCCGGAAATGGCAATCTTGATAGCGTCCGCGGCATAGGCCTGTGCTGCGAACATACCCATGATCAGGGTCGCCAGCAAAGTCTTTTTCATGGTTTATTCTCCTGTTTAATCAGAAAGTTACTGTAGTTGTATTGAGGGAGTGCGAGTCTGGTGCAGGTATTGGGACCTTTCCGGACTTTGCAAGTCTATATTTAAACGGAATTTATTGGAATGGCCAGAAATTGGATAGCTGAAATGCACACGATGACAGATGCAATGTAATGGAAATTTGTGTATCGGTTGATGATGGATCAATTCCTGCAATCGCTTATGGGAAGAGTTTAACCTGGAAACTTGAAGGTGCGCTGAAGTTGCCGGCCGAACAAGGTTCTGTATAATGAAACGATGAAGAACAAGCGAGTACGCCAGATATTACATGTGCTGTGCGCCGTCATGCTGCTTTCAAGCCAGTATGCCGTGGCTTCATATGCCTGTCCGCATATGGGCACTACCAATCTCTCAGGTGAGGAGATGATGCCGGGTTGCCCGATGGAGATGGAGCACAAACCTTCTGCCCTGTGCAAGGCGCATTGCGAACAGACACCGCAGTCAAGTGAAACCGGCACGGTTGTCGTCCCGTGGTTCATTGCAATCTCCTGCATCACCCTTTCCTATCCGGAAGAGGAGCAGCGTCCATTCTCATTTGAAAATTACGCCAGCCCGCGTTGGATGGCCAGCAGCTCTCCGCCGCTGCGCATCCAGTTCCAGGTTTTCCGCATTTAACCCGCTTCGATGCTCGCAAGCGGCGCTGTACTTTGGTACCGCCGGTTCAGTGTGTTTGAAGAGAGGTTATCATGCATTTCCCCATATCAATTGCTCATTCCATACACAGGTTTTTGTGCCTGATGCTGGCAAGCTTCAGCTTGGCGGCGCACGCGCTGACTTTTGATGAAGCCATGCAGCTTGCGCAGTCGCAGGCGCCACAGATCAAGGCGCAAGAAGAAATTCTGTCCGCCGCACAATCCGGCCTGCAGCCTGCCGGGGCATTGCCCGATCCCAAGCTAGCGCTGGGTATACAGAACCTGCCGATCGATGGTGCAGAACGCTACAGCGTGACCAGTGAGCCGATGACAATGCGCAGTATCGGCGTCATTCAGGAATTTCCCAGCAGCAGCAAATTGCAGGCGCGTGAATCTGCCGCGCAGGGTCGTGTGGCTTTGGCCGATTCGCAATTGCAGACTACGCGCCTGGTAGTAGCGCGCCAACTGGCCAGCGCCTGGATCGCCCGTGTCACGTTAGAACAGCAGCTTGCCCGCATGGATGATTTGCGCAAGGAAAATCGCCTGCTCGACGTGGCCGTCAAGGCAATGTTGTCAGGCGGGAAAGGCGCTGCCAGCGATGCGGTCATGCCGCGGCAGGAGGCCGCGATGATCGAGAATCGGGTGGATGAGTTGAACGCAAGCCGCAGCAGGGCCATTGCTGCGCTCAGGCGCTGGATAGGTGAGGCGGCGGAAGACGGGATACAAGGCGCAATGCCGGACTGGCCTGTAGCCAGCGCCAGCCTGGTTCATGGCGTGCATCAGCACCCCGAGCTGCTTGAATTTGATGCGCGCGCCCAGGTCATGGATGCGGAAATCAGTGCTGCCACTGCAGAAAAGAATCCGGACTGGATGCTGGAGTTGATGTACCAGAAGCGCGGTGACCAGTATGGCGATATGGCTTCGTTTCAAGTCAGTTTCGACTTGCCGATTTTTTCCGGTTCACGCCAGGATCCGAAAATTGCAGCCAGGCGTGCGGAACGTGCCGGGCTGGATGCGGAGCGGGATGCCACACGGCGCGAACATGTGGCGATGATCGAGGCGGATCTTGCCGAGTACCACCGACTGGATAGCGTGTTAACCAGGCAGCGTGACGTATTGCTGCCGCTGGCCACGGAAAAAATCGAACTGGCCATGGCCGCCTGGCGCGGCGGAAAAGGCAGTTTGTCGGATGTGATCGCCGCACGGCGCGATCGTATCGATACCGAACTGAAAATCATTGAACTTGACGGGCAGCGCCGGCAAATCGCAGCGCGACTGCACTATGTCAATACCGAAAATGGAGCTTTACCATGAATCAAGGCAGGAATATTGCAATGGTCGGCGCGATCGGTGCAGCCATGCTGGCAATTGGTGTAGTAGGTGGCTGGTGGTGGGCAAAACATGGCAGCCCTGCCTTGCCGGAACCAGGCAAGGGCGGAGAAACAACAACTGCCCAGTCAGCAGAAAAGGTGCTGTACTGGTACGACCCGATGTATCCGCAACAGCATTTCGACAAGCCGGGAAAATCGCCTTTCATGGATATGGAGCTGGTGCCCAAATATGCAGGGGCGGGCGGAGATGACGCCGGTGTAAAAATCGATCCTGCCATCACGCAAAATCTCGGCGTGCGCCTGGCCAAGGTTGAACGCATTCCGCTGGCGGCCGAAGTTGAAGCCAGCGGCATCATCGGCTTCAATGAACGGGATGTGGCCGTGCTGCAAAGCCGCAGTGAAGGTTTTGTAGAGCGGGTGTGGCCGCTGGCGCCGGGTGATGTGGTGCGTGCGGGCCAGCCGCTGGCAGAATTTCTGGTGCCGCAATGGGCGGCGGCACAGCAGGAATTGCTCGCACTGCGCAGTACCGGCGACACGGCGCTGATCAATGCGGCGCGTGAGCGTTTGTCCTCACTGGGCATGCCGGATGAGGCAATTGCAGCGCTTGAAAAAAGCGGCAAGGTACAAACGCGTTATACCGTCAGCGCGCCGATTGCCGGCGTCATCCAGTCGCTCGATATCCGCAGTGGCATGACCGTGATGCTGGGACAGGTGCTGGCGCGCATCAATGGCCTGTCTACCGTGTGGCTGGAAGTTGCCGTGCCGGAAGCACTGGCCGACATGGTAAGGGTGGGCAATCAGGTAAATGTAATCCTGGCAGGCGGACAAGCGCCCATTAACGGCAGGGTAACCAGCATCGTGCCCACTCTGCAGGATGCCAGCCGCAGTTTGCGGGTAAGGGTGGAATTGCCCAATCACACAGGCAAGCTCAATCCCGGCATGTCTGCTCAGGTGAACCTGCACAGCAAGACAAAAGCCACCGCGCTGGCGGTACCGACTGAAGCGGTGATCCGCAGCGGCAAACGTACGCTGGTGATGGTTGCGCAAGGCGAGGGGCGCTACGTGCCGGTGGAAGTGTCACTGGGCAGGGAAATAGGCAATAACACCATCATCACTTCCGGGCTCAAGGAAGGCGAGCAGATCGTTGCCAGCGGCCAGTTCCTGATCGACTCCGAAGCCAAGCTCAGCGGTATCGATATAGAGCCTGATAACAAAACGCTGATGGCAGCACCCGTTACCCTGCATGAGGCGATTGGTGAAATAGACGAGCTGGGGGATGGTGAAGTGACGCTGACGCACGGCCCGTTCAAGACCTTGAACATGCCGGGAATGACGATGACCTTCACCTTGGCAACAAAAGATCTGACCAAAGGTTTCAAGGTGGGAGACAAGGTTCGCGTGGGCGTCAGGGCAACGGATGAGGGCCTGATTGTGGAGCGCCTGCAAAAAACCGGAGGCAAACCATGATCGCCCAATTGATACGCTGGTCGGTCACCAACCGTTTCCTGGTCTTGCTGGCCACGGCGTTTGCCACGGCCGCTGGCATCTGGTCGGTGCAGACCACGCCGATCGATGCACTGCCCGATCTTTCCGATGTGCAGGTCATTATCCGCACCAGCTACCCCGGCCAGGCGCCGCAGATAGTGGAAAACCAGGTGACCTATCCGCTGACCACCACCATGCTCTCGGTGCCCGGTGCAAAAACCGTGCGCGGTTACTCCTTCTTTGGCGACAGCTTTGTGTATGTGCTGTTCGAGGATGGCACCGATCTATATTGGGCGCGTTCGCGTGTGCTGGAATACCTGAACCAGATTCAGTCCCGCCTGCCGGCGACCGCCCGTTCGTCGCTGGGGCCGGATGCCACCGGGGTGGGCTGGATTTATGAATATGCACTGATCGACAGGACCGGGCAGCATGACCTGTCGCAGTTGCGCTCGCTGCAGGACTGGTTCCTCAAGTTTGAGTTGAAAGCGTTGCCCAATGTTGCCGAGGTGGCAACGATAGGTGGTATGGTCAAGCAGTACCAGGTGGTGCTAGATCCGGTAAAGCTGGCCAGCTATGGCATTACCCATGAGGAAGTGAAGCGCGCGATCAACATGGCCAACCAGGAAAGCGGCGGTTCGGTGCTCACGCTGGGCGAGGCTGAACTGATGGTGCGCGCCAGCGGCTATCTGGCATCGCTTGCAGACTTCCGCACCATTCCGTTAAAGCTGGTGCGCGGTGTACCGGTATTGTTGCGCGATGTTGCCTATGTCCAGCTGGGGCCGGAAATGCGGCGCGGCATTGCCGAGCTGGATGGGGAGGGTGAAACCGTCGGTGGCGTGGTGATCCTGCGCAGCGGGAAAAACGCTCGCGCCACCATTGCCGCGGTCCATGCCAAGCTGGGTCAACTCAAGGCCAGCCTGCCGGCAGGTGTGGAACTGGTGACCACCTATGATCGCAGCGAGCTGATCGACCATGCGGTGCAAAATCTTACGCATAAACTGATTGAGGAATTCGTCGTGGTGGCGCTGGTATGCGCACTGTTCCTGTGGCACCTGCGTTCATCACTGGTGGCAATCGTTTCACTGCCGCTGGGCGTGCTGATGGCCTTTGTCGTGATGCATTACCAGGGCGTGAATGCAAACATCATGTCGCTGGGCGGGATTGCCATTGCCGTTGGTGCCATGGTGGATGCGGCCATTGTCATGATCGAAAACGCGCACAAGCATGTGGAAGCCTGGCAGCACGCGCATCCGGGCCAGACATTAAAGGGCGAAGCGCATTGGCGCGTGATGACCGATGCGGCAAGCGAAGTCGGGCCTGCACTGTTTTTCTCGCTGTTGATCATTACCATTTCATTCGTGCCGGTATTCATGCTTGAAGCGCAGGAAGGCAGGCTGTTCGGCCCCTTGGCTTTCACCAAAACCTATTCGATGGCAGCCGCCGCGGCGTTGTCTGTCACCTTGATTCCGGTGCTGATGGGTTACTGGATACGCGGGAAACTGCCGGATGAAAGAAAAAACCCGCTCAACAATTTCCTGATTGGACTTTACCGTCCATTGCTGGAAAAAGTACTGGCCAAGCCCAAAGCTACACTTGCCGCTGCAGCGCTGGTATTCCTGACCACGGCCTGGCCTTTAAGCCGGCTTGGCGGCGAATTCCTGCCGCCTTTGGATGAAGGCGATTTGCTGTACATGCCAACCGCATTGCCGGGCCTGTCGGCACAGAAGGCTAGCGAGCTGCTGCAATTGACGGATCGCATGATCAAATCCGTGCCGGAAGTTGCGCGTGTGTTTGGCAAGGCGGGCCGCGCGGAAACGGCTACTGACCCAGCGCCGCTGGAAATGTTCGAGACGACCATTCAATTCAAACCCAAAGATCAGTGGCGTGCCGGCATGACACCGGAAAAACTGGTGGAAGAACTGGATCGTGCGGTGAAGGTGCCTGGTTTGGCCAACCTGTGGATACCGCCGATACGCAATCGCATCGACATGCTGGCTACCGGCATCAAAAGCCCGATCGGGGTAAAGGTATCCGGCACCAGCTTAGCCGATATCGACCGCGTGTCGCAGGAAGTTGAGCGAGTCGCCAAGGCGGTTCCGGGTGTTTCATCTGCGCTGGCTGAAAGGCTAACTGGTGGGCGTTATGTCGATGTGCAGATCAATCGCGAAGCCGCTGCGCGTTACGGCCTGAATATTGCCGATGTGCAATCAGTAGTGTCGGGACTGATAGGCGGCGACAATATCGGCGAGACGGTGGAAGGGCTCGCGCGCTACCCCATCAACCTGCGCTATCCGCGCGAGTGGCGCGATACGGTAGATCGTATCGCCGCCTTGCCCATTTTGACTCCAATGGGCGGGCAAATCACGCTGGGCACCGTGGCGCGTATCGTCGTCACCGATGGTCCGCCCATGCTCAAGAGTGAAAATGCCCGCCCTTCCGGCTGGGTGTATATCGATGTGCGCGGCCGCGACCTGGCTTCGGTGGTGAAGGACCTGCGCAATGCGATAGCGAAGGATATCCGGCTGGAGCCGGGCATGAGCATTGCCTATTCAGGCCAGTTCGAATTTCTTGAACGCGCCAATGCACGCCTGAAGCTGGTGGTGCCCGCCACACTGATCATCATTTTGGTATTGCTCTACCTGACTTTTACCCGGTTCGATGAGGCGTTGCTGATCATGGCGACTTTGCCGTTTGCCCTGACTGGAGGTATCTGGTTCCTGTACTGGATGGGCTATAACCTTTCGATTGCCACTGGCGTAGGCTTCATCGCGCTTGCGGGTGTCTCCGCCGAATTTGGCGTCATCATGCTGCTTTACCTGAAGCATGCCTGGCAGAAGCGCATTGATAGCGGCCAGGAAAACAATGCCGGCCTGCTGGATGCCATTCGAGAAGGTGCAGTATTGCGTGTACGTCCCAAAGCGATGACCGTGGCAGTGATCATCGCCGGCCTGTTGCCCATTTTGTGGGGAAGCGGCACCGGCAGTGAAATCATGAGCCGCATCGCCGCGCCGATGGTAGGCGGCATGATCACCGCACCATTGCTTTCGCTGTTTGTCATTCCGGCGGCATATAGCCTGATGCGGAGAAAGGTTCGATAAAATGGCTGAAAGATATCAGGCTGGTTTGGCTGAGGATTGTGGTATGGTTCTTTTACAAGATCACGCGATACGAAGGTTGGTGCATGCCTTGGCGAGCTGATCATGCAGTGCCATGACAGGTTCAACATTCAGATGGATAGCTCCGCTTCCCTTGTTCTGTATAAATTTACAGGATGCGAAATTCACAGCCGCAGCTTCATACTGCGTAATCCAGGCATTGCGTTGGGGTAGACGATCAGGTTCTACCGGCCAGGTTCCCGGTCTGGGGCGCATATGATCCGTTATACCAATACGCCAAGGCTTTGGGCTGACTCTGGCGCGGAAGCACTGTTGATTGCGGCACATGCGGGCATACATCGGGTCTGCCCCCAGCGCCTTGAAACTTGCCTGGATTTCAGGATCGTTTACATCAAAGGTACGGTGGGTAACCAGTAGCCTCATGCCGGCAGGGGTTTGGTAAATGCGCAAATTCCATAGCGGATGTTCAAGCAGGAAATCATCAATCCTTTGGATCAGTATCTGTTCAACCCCGCCTTTGAATTTGAGCACTATCTGGAAGGCGAGCGTGGCGAAGGTGTAGGAAAAAAGCAGGGAGCTGATTGCCAGGCCCAGCCACACGATGTTAGAGCTGATCATGTAAGCGGTGAAGGCGGCCAGCAGTTGCAGCACAACAATGGTTTTGAACAGGTAACCGGCAGGGGGTGAGTCGGGATAGTCAATATCGATAAAGCACACGTCTGGGGTATTCAGGCAGTGAGCTCCGTATGAGTTTCGCGAGATCACAGTATCGCCATGCCGGCTGATAACTTCCTCGCGTATCGGCACGCCCGTCGAGCCGTTATAGGGCGCTTTGCGTTCCCTGCGTTCCAGGTTTTTCCCTGAAAGAATCTGATTGAGTGCTTCAATACTGCGTTGCTCAGCATTGGCTTGCGCTTCTTCCTGGCTATTGTCCGACCAGCCAAACCTTCGTACGGTTATTGTTTTATTGCCTTGTGAACCTTGCGATTGGGCTTCTGCCCAGAATTGGGGGACGATCATAAAAGATTGTGTGGGATGGACGTATGCAAAGCGGTAGCGTATTGGTTACGCTACCGGAAGTTTGGTTATTTCTGTATTGGCAGGCCGGCATTTGCCCAGCCTTCAATGCCGGTGCGGAGATTGGCTGCATGGGTGTAACCGGCGCGCGTCAGGATCTGTGTTGCTTCGGGTCCGGTCGTAACGCCATCGTTGCAATAAATGACGATATTCAGTGTTTTTGCAGTTGCAAGCGCAGCTGGAATGCCCGCTTCCATCATGCTCAGTGGTATGGAAATCGCGCCCGTCAGATGGCGGGTATTGAATGCGTCTGCACTTCTGACATCGATGATCATCGCACCGTTATCCACCAGTGTTTTTGCCTCCTGCACGGAAACCTGCTGTATGTCATCAAAGCGGTGCTTCTGATGATAACCGCCAAATGCGATTGCAAATGAAATGGCAGCGAATGCTGCAATTTGCACGAATTGATTGCGGGTAAAGCTCAGCGTCTTTGGCATTTTTTCTCCCCTTGATCTTGGAAAACTCGAATTCATTCTGTTTGTATTACCGGAGATGATTATGGGGAGGAAAAGGGTGCCTGGCAATATATCCAATGGCTGCTATGCAAGTGGGGCTGGGATTTCTGCTTGCTAAAAATAACCCGTTGCGAAATTCATTTAAGTATTTGATTTAATTATTATATTTAATCTTATTTATCAGGATATTTGCTGCGGACTGGTCTAGATAACCGAAAGAGGCAGCTTCAAGTGTAACAGGTGTACATTAAAGATTGAGCATATCCTTTGCGAGCGCTTCGGCGACTTCAATGCCATCCACGCCTGCGGAAAGTATCCCGCCAGCATAGCCAGCACCTTCGCCGGCGGGATACAGGCCTTTGGTATTCAGGCTCTGGAAATTTTCGCCACGCTTGATGCGCACCGGTGATGAAGTGCGGGTTTCCACGCCGGTGAGCATGGCGTCTTTCATCGCATATCCCTTGATCTGTTTTTCAAACGCGGGAATCGCTTCGCGCAATGCTGTGATCGCATAGTCCGGCAATGCACTGGCAAGATCGGTGAGGGTGATGCCGGGAGTATAGGAAGGTTTTACCTTGCCGAGTTTGGTGGAAGGGCGGCCTGCGAGGAAATCGCCCACCAGTTGTCCCGGCGCGTTGTAATTGCCGCCGCCCAGTTCAAATGCACGGCTTTCCAGCTGGCGCTGCAACCTCATGCCGGCCAGCACATCATCGCCGGGGAAGTCTTCCGGCGTGATCCCCACCACTATGCCGCTGTTGGCATTGCGCTCGTTGCGCGAATACTGGCTCATGCCGTTGGTGACCACGCGGCCTTCTTCGGAGGTGGCGGCCACCACGGTGCCACCGGGACACATGCAGAAGCTGTAAACCGAGCGGCCATTCTTGCAGTGGTGCACCAGCTTGTAATCCGCCGCACCGAGAATTTCATTACCCGCATTCGGGCCGAAGCGGGCCTTGTCGATCAGCGATTGCGGATGCTCGATGCGGAAACCGATGGAGAAGGGCTTGGCTTCCATATACACGCCGCGTTTGTGCAGCATCTCGAAGGTGTCGCGTGCGCTGTGGCCCACGGCCAGCACCACATGATGAGTGGCAATCACTTCCCCGCTAACCAGCTTCACGCCCTGCACCTGGTTATTTTCAATGAGAATGTCTTCCACCCGGCTCTGGAAGCGGATTTCGCCGCCGAGCGACTGGATGGTCTCGCGCATTTTTTCCACCATGCCCACCAGCTTGAAGGTGCCGATGTGCGGCTTGCTGACGTACATGATCTCCTCGGGTGCGCCGGCCTCGACAAACTCGGTAAGCACCTTGCGCCCGAGATGGCGCGGGTCCTTGATCTGGCTGTGCAGCTTGCCATCAGAAAAGGTGCCGGCGCCGCCTTCGCCAAACTGCACATTCGATTCCGGGTTCAGCTTGTTCTTGCGCCACAATCCCCAGGTATCCTTGGTGCGTTCGCGCACCGCCTTGCCGCGTTCGAGGATGATGGGTTTGAAGCCCATCTGTGCCAGCAGCAATCCGGCAAAAATGCCGCAGGGGCCAAAGCCGATCACAACTGGTCTTTCTGAGAGGTTTTCCGGCGCATGCGCGACAAACTTGTAGGAAGTATCCGGGGATTTTGTAATATACTGATTAAATTGAATATTATTTAATACCGCAGTTTCATCTTGCAAGGTGACATCCACGGTATAAATCAGGCTGATGTTGTCCTTGCGGCGCGCATCGTAGCCGCGGCGAAAAATGCTGAAGCTCAGCAGATCATCATCACGGATGTTCAGGCGCGCGAGTATTGCCTCGCGCAAGGCGGGTTCCGCATGGTTGAGAGGCAGCTTGATTTCAGTGAGGCGCAGCATGGAATCGGTGACCGAATTTCGGTGGGATATAATGGGTCGCTATTTTACCCGAACTCCAACGACAAGCTTTATGGCCAAGGCAAAAATCATCTACAGCTGCACCGAATGCGGTGGGCAATCTCCCAAATGGCAGGTTCTCGCACGCTGTAACATGACAAGCACCGTCCCCAAATGAAAACTGCAGCCGCCCACGCCTACACGTTTGACGACACATCCCCGTTGCCTGCCGCAACGAAGCTGCGCATCGTCGTGCATGCAGGGCAGGCGGCTAACGATGAAACCTATCTGCTCCGTATAATTCAACTTCACCCTCACCCCATCCCTCTCCCGCAAGCGGGCGAGGGGACAAACGTCGCGCGATGCGCGGCTCAAACCCTTGAGGACGCCAACGGCAACCTGACACAAGTGCAGGAAAACTATAGCGGCGCAAGCGCCATCCGCACCACCCGCCGCAGCTTCGACAGCTTCGACCGCCTCACCTCTGTCACCGATGGCTTCGGTAAAACCCTCAGCTACATGTACGATCCCAACGGCAGAGGCAGGGTCGATGCTTTAGCATCGGGCACCCAACGGCGTACCCCTTGCGGGTGCAACCGCACCGCACTGACCGACCCGGATGGCAGCGTCACCCGTTACACCGTCGATGCCTTAAACCGCATCACCACCGTCACCAACCTCGGTGGCACCACCACCTACTGCTACGACCGCTCCAGCCTCAAGACCAAGGTGGCATACCCCAACGGCACCACGGCAGCCAACACCTACGACCGCGCCCGCCGCATCCTCACCGTGGTCAACACCCAGGGCGCCGCGCCGGTTTCAAGCTACGCCTACACCTACGATGCCAACGGCAGAGGCAGGGTCGATGCTTTAGCATCGGGCACCCAACGGCGTACCCCTTGCGGGTGCAACCGCACCCAGCAGCTTGAAACCAATGGCGGCGCTGCCGAAACCACTACCTATGCCTTTGACGCTAACGACAGGCTGCTGCAGGTTAACTACCCGGACAAGCAAACCGCCTACAGCTACGATGCCAATGCCAACCGCCTGAGCGAAAGCACCAGCGTCAACGGCACCACCACACCCGGGTCTACAATCCAACAGGACAAACGCTACACCTACAACACCCGCAACCAGCTCACCGTGGTGAATGATCTCGTCACCCCGGCGAATGACGCGCAATACACCTTCGATGCCAACGGCAACCAGACCAGCAAAACCCAAAACGGCAGCGTCACCAGCTATATCTACGACATCAAGGACCAGCTGATTCGCGTCTCGCAGAACAGCGCCAATTTGGGCCTCTTCAGCTACGACTACCAAGGCCATCGCATCGTCAAGGACATGGGCGGATCGATTGTGCGCTACGCCTATGACGGCAACTCCGTCCTCGTGGAAACCGACATCACCGGCCAAACCATCGCCAAATTCGACTACGGCCCCGACCGCCTGCTGTCGATGAACCACGCCACCGAAGGCCGCGCGTACTACCTGTTTGACGCACTGGGCAGTGTATCCAACCTCACCAACACCCAGGGCGGCATCCAGGCCCGTTACCAATACGACGCCTGGGGCAACTACCGCAGCACAGCCGGCAGCAGCTTCAACCGCTTCGCCTATACCGGCCATGAGAAGGACAACGAAACCAACCTGTACTACTTCAAGGCAAGGTATTACGACCCGGATACGGGCAGGTTCCTCAACCAGGATGCATATCTGGGAGATATCAACACACCGCCCAGCTTGCACCGGTATTTGTATGCTTATGCGAATCCGACGGTGTATGTGGATTTGACGGGGTATTCTTCTTATGTTGCTACCGGTGAAGAATTTGATGAGCTTGGAACTGAACTCTATAAGGAAGGCAATAAAATTGGAGCTGCCGCCGTTGCTGTAGGAAGTGCATTCTACAGATTTGGTACGGGATTCTTCACGGGAGGAACTTTTGACGAAGCAAATCAGGCTATTACTGATAACAATTCTTTGGGTGATGCTGCGAAGCAATTTGGTAATAAACAAATTGATAAGCTTGAAGATACAGTAAAAGACTACGTTAGAGATGGTGCTATAAAGACAACTGTAAAAGTTGCTGTACAGGTAGGTTGTGGGCGCGCAAGAGAAGCGTGTTCAACTGTAGAGAAGATTGTTGAGAAAGTAGAGAAAAAGCTTGAGACAAATATCAGCTTGCCGAAAGGTAAATCTAAAGCCGAATCGGACACTCTTCCAAAGTTTGAAGCAAAGTCTTCAGATGCAAAAATTGTTACGGAAGGGGATAGGCAGGAAAGCGTAGTCGAACATGTGCTATCTCCCTCAAAGGAGGCAGTGAAAGCAAGCTCTCAAGCATCCAAACTAACCCCGCAACAAAAGGGTGATATATTGGTTCAGAGAAGAAAGCAGGAAGAACTAGCTAAGGGAAATAAGGTTACAGAAGAAGTTTCTATTCGCATGGAAAATGGCAAGAGAACTCGGGCTGACCTACTTTCTGAAGACGCTAATGGAAACGTAACATGTATCGAATGTAAGAATGGCCCCTCAGCACGCCTGACGGAAAATCAGAAACAAGGTCAGAAAGAATTACCTAGTAAAGGTGGTGTTCTTGTTGGTAAAAACGCTGATAAAACAGGACGCGGATTCAAATTTGAAGTGCAACGCTTATTTGAAGAATACCTGATTAGGCGTCAAGTAACCAAGCCTCTTTCTGGGACGATTGTTTAAGCGTTTC